>VGBV01000040.1 GCA_016870325.1 Actinomycetota bacterium | reverse complement strand
TGCATCCGCCTCCTCACGGGCCTCCCGGCGCTGCTGACGGTAGGCGTTGAGCACCGCCCCGATCACCACCAGCACCGGCAGCGCGTAGAGGAACCAGAGTGCGTAGTGACCGGCGTGAGCGAGCGGGATCGCCATACCTCCAGTATTGCGCGCCGGCTCCGACTGGCGTCTATGATAACTATTCTCATTCCCATTCACACGCCGGCCGGACGCCGGCAGCGCACACAAGGAGCCGAATCGTGAAGATCGCCGCCTCGCTGCTCACCGTACCCATCCTGCTGCTCGCGACCGCATGCGGCTCCGAGGAGGAGGGGGGCGAGACCGGGCCGACCGTCAGCGCCACCACGGGGATCGTGGCCGGTATCACCGAGCAGGTCGCCGGCGATGACGCCGCGGTCGAGCAGCTGATCCCGGACTCCGCGAGCCCCCATGACTTTGCGCTATCGGCGAAGGACCGCGCCGCGCTGGAGGACTCCACACTGCTCGTCAGCAACGGCGCCCAGCTGGAGACGGGGATTCCCTTCGAGGACATCGACGTCCCTCAGGTCGCCCTGGCGGATCACACCGGCGAGCTGCTGGCCTTCGGCGAAGAGGGAGGGCACGATCACGGATCCGAGGAGGAGCACGGCGAGGAGGAGCACGGCGAGGAGGAGCACGGCGAGGAGGAGCACGGCGAGGAGGAGCACGGGCACTCCGGCGATGATCCGCACGTCTGGATGGATCCGACGCGGGTGGCCACGGCGGTGCCCGCGA
The DNA here is from genome assembly GCA_016870325.1 of Actinomycetota bacterium. Classification (GTDB taxonomy): domain Bacteria; phylum Actinomycetota; class Thermoleophilia; order Solirubrobacterales; family 70-9; genus VGBV01. The sequence continues at coordinate 16,069 of VGBV01000040.1, read as the reverse complement.
TAGCCGACGCGCTGGCGGAGGCCGATCCGGACAATGCGGAGGGCTATCGCGAGCGAGCCCGAGAGTACGTCACCGAGCTGGAGGCCCTGGACGGCGAGGTGGAGGAGCAGCTTGCCGAGGTCCCGGAGAACCAGCGCGAGCTCGTCACCTCGCACGATGCGCTCGGCTACTTCGCCGATCGCTACGGGTTCGAGGTGATCGCGACGCCGTTCCCGGCCTCCGGGCCGGAGGCCGAGCCGAGCGCGGCCGCGATCGTCGAGGTCGAAGAAGCCGTCCAGGCGTCCGGCGTGCCGGCCGTGTTCGCCGAGGAGACCGACGACCCCCAGGTGCTCGAGCAGATCGCCGACCGCACCGGCGTCGAGATCGTCGACGGCCTGCTGGTCGAAGCGCCGGGGGACGCGGGCAGCTACGTCGAGATGATGAGGCGAAACGCCGAGCTGATCGCCGGGGCCCTTGCTGAGCCCCCGCAGAGCTCGTGACGCAGGAGATCGACACGACTCTCGTCGGACACGTCGCGGCCGACCTGATGGAGCGCATCTCCGATCAGTTCGGGGAAGAGGCGACCGTCGAAACGGTGGCTATGGTGATCGAGGTCCGCCACTCCGACGGTGAGGAGCGGGAGGCCACCACCATCACCTGCTCGTGCTCGGATCCCCGAGCTTGGGCGCAGGCAGGTCTGCTGCGCTTCGCGGCGGGCCTGGTGGAAGGACGCGTTACAGAGGCCTGACGGCAACCGACCAACGAGAGGAGCAGCGTGGGAATCGAGTTCTACAACGTGAAGATCAGAGAGAAGGTCGAGGTCCCGGAGTCAGCCGTGCGCAAGGTGCGCTACGAGCGCGAGACCAAGTCCGGCAAGAAGAGCGTCCGCTACGGCCTTCGCGCCGAGCACGAGGGCACCAAGATGACGAAGTTCGTGAGCGAGAGCGACTGGAACGCGCTGGACGCGCCGATCGACTAGTCCGGTGAAAGGTTGCGTGAGGGGCCACTAGCATCCTGCGATCGGATCCGGAGGTGCCCATCGTCTCCCAGCAACGGCGCGAGCGCTGGGCGTACTCATCCTCGCGGGGTGCGCGGCGGCGCTGATCGCGTGCGGCGGATCTGACCAGGAGGCCGAAGCTCGGCCGTCCCTGTTCGTCGAGCCCGCGCCGAGCGAGCGGGCGAAGCGACAGATACCTCCCGAACAGCGGGCCGCCTACCGGCTGGCCGCCCGCGAGCTCGACCTCGACTGGACCGTGATCGCCGCGATCGCCGCGATCGACGGCGCGAGCCTCGACGGGGATCGCGAGCGAGCGCTCTCGATCGGCTACGAGCTCGAGAGCCTCGGGGCCCCCGGGGACTATCGCGCCGCTCTCGCCGCGCGCGGCGGGACCGGATACGCCGCCCGTGTCCTCCTCCTGGCCGAGACCCTTCGCGGCCCTCCCGCCGGCACGATCTCACCGCCCCCCGAGAGCGGGCCGCTCGACCCGCCCGTGCCGGGGCCGGTGCGTGCCGGCTTCGGCCTGCTCTACGGGCGCCCGCACCTCGGCATCGACTTCGACGCTCGGGACGGGTCCCCGGTCAGGGCGGCGGCGGATGGAATCGTGACCGAGGTCGGGAGCGCGCCGGCCTACGGGCGCTACCTCTGCATGCTGCACGCGTTCCCGGGAGGCCTGCGAGGGGAGCGGAGCCTGACCAGCTGCTACGGCTACCTGACCGAAGCGACCCGGCGGCCGGGCGAGGTGGTGGGCCGCCGCGAGCAGGTCGCCGTGTCGGGATGCAGCGGCCAGTACTGCGTCTCGCCGAGGGTGCACTTCATCCTCCGCCCCGGTGTGCGCCCCGACGGCGTCCCAGTGGACCCCGCTCCCTACCTTCGAGACGGCGGGCGCGGCTCCTAGACTGCGGCGCGTGCGGGAGCTGGGAGCAACCAGGGCCGGCAGGCTGCTGATCGGGACGGCGCTCGCGATCGCCGTCGCCACGGCCGTGGGCCTGGCGCTGCTCTGGCCGGGCGAGGTGGATCCCAAGCTGGGGCAGGTCTTCTCCGCCGACAGCGAGCGCGCCGAGGTGACCGGGATCGAGGAGTTCCCCTGCTCGAGCATCGTCACGGACGTCTGCGCGAACGTCACGATCCGGCTCGAGAGCGGCCCGGACGAGGGCACGACGACGACGATCCGCAACCTCGGCGCCGACGGCGGCCCGATCCCACCCGGGCTCGACGTCGGTGACGCGGTCCGCGCCACGCCGTTCGTCCAGACTCCGGACAGCGCCGACCAGCCGCCCCAGTACTCGCTGACCGATTTCGAGCGCAGGGCCCCGATGCTGTGGCTCGCCGTAGCCTTCGCCGCGCTCGTCGTCGTCTTCGGACGCTTACGCGGGGCCCTCTCGCTGGTCGGGCTGGCACTTAGCCTCGCGGTCGTGCTCGTCTTCATCGTGCCCGCGATCCTGGACGGGTCGGACCCGCTCTCGGTGGCGATCGTCGGCGCGCTGGCGGTGATGATCCTGACCATCATCCTCGCCCACGGGCTCAATCCGAAGAGCCTCGCCGCGCTACTCGGGACCACCGCCAGCCTCGCCCTCGTCGCGCTGCTGGCCCAGCTGTTCACGGACGTGACGAGCCTGACGGGCCTCTCATCCGAGGAGTCCGGAACCCTCGTCTTCAACGAGATCGTCTCGCAGGACTCGCTGCGGGGCCTGCTGCTGGCCGGGATCGTGATCGGCGCACTCGGGGTGCTCGACGACGTCACGGTGAGCCAGGCGTCCACCGTGATCGCCCTGCGGCGCGCGAACCCGGCCCTCGGCTTCGGCCGCCTCTACAGGGAGGCGATCGAGGTCGGGCGCGACCATGTCTCGGCCACCGTCAACACGCTCGTACTGGCCTACGTCGGCGCCTCGCTGCCGGTGCTGCTGCTGCTCACCTCGAGCGACATCGGCCTGACCGAGGGGATCAACTTCGAGATCGTCGCCAAGGAGGTGGTCGCGATGCTCGTCGGCTCGATCGGGCTGATCGCAGCCGTCCCCCTGACCACCGCGCTGACGGCGCTGCTGGCGGTGCGCGTCGAGCCCGAGGACCTGAGCGCGGCCTCCGCCGTACCCCACGCCCACTGAGGCGGGTCCGGCCGGCGGGCGCCGAGCTAGGAGACCCGGACGCCCGCCGCTAGCACGGCGGCCGTCAGCAGCGCGACGGTCAGAACGCGCAGACGCGCGTCGGTCATCCAGCCCGGGCGGCGAGCGGCGGCCCAGGCGCGAAGTCCCGTTGCTCCGGTCGCCGCGGTCGCGGCGACTGCCCAGCAGGTCGCGCACATGCCGTCGAGTATGACAGCCTGCTCGCCTGGTGATCAGGGAACCGAAGCGGCGATCGATCTGGGCGGCGGCGCTGTGCGCTCTCGCGACCGCGGCGGGGTGCGGCGGCGGAGGCGAGGATCCGACCTTCAGCGCCCAGGAGTTCGTGACCGAGATCAACCGCCAGGGGGTGGAGCTGCGCCTCGGCGAGGAGCTGGTCACCGACGAGCCCGGCAAGCGGCTCTACGGGGTCGAGCTGGAGCCCCTGGGCGGCCCCCGCACCGACTCGGCGGGCGAGCAGGTTCACGCCGGCGGCTCGCTCTCGGTCTACGAGCGCGAGGACGAGCGGGTCGACGAGGAGCTGCGCTCCTGCGAGGAGGCCGCCGACCTGCTCTGCTACCGCGCCGCCAACGTCGTCGTCGTGCTAGAGGGCGGTGGGCTCGAGGCGCGCCAGCTCGCGGTCGCGATCCAGCGGCTCCGGCAGCGATGACCGGCTTCGCCCTCAGGCCGCGGCCGTAGCGGCCACCCGCATCGGTCGCGACTGCTGAGCCGGCCTGACGGCCGCTAGGCGTTTGCCTGGCTCAGCAGGTAGAGCCCGAGGCAGGTGAAGCCGACCATCACCGCCAGCATCCAGTACTGGGAGCGCGCCGCGAGCTGGGGGTCCTTCCAGATCGTCACGGCGCGGTCATGGGCCAGGGTCAGCGCCGTGACGTGGCCGATCACCAGCGCCGCCACCTGCACGTACCAGACGCCGGTGGCGCCGATCAGCCCGTAGTCGACGCCGCTCGAGGCGGTCCCGAACAGGTCCGAGCCGTCGCCGAGCGGGTCCGACAGCAGATAGGTGAACTGAGCCTGCTCCTGGAACACGAAGAGGCTGAAGTAGTGGGCGACCAGGTAGGCGAGCGCGATCGGGATCATCGTGTGCGCGAACGATCGCGCCAGCTCCCGCACCGGCGGCGCGCCCTTGACGGTGTGCATGCCGCGGATCCCGATCATGTAGAGCAGCGCAACGCCCGCCAGCACGATCGCCATCCAGATCGAGCCGCTGAGGCGGAAGGCGGGCACGATCCCGAAGCCGATGTCGCGCATCAGGTCGAAGGTGGAGTTGAGCGGGGAGTCGAGCGCACCCTCGCTGCCGCCGTCGAAGGTGGTGACGCCGATCGTGACCAGCACGAGCGCCAGCGAGCCCCCGATCTCTCCCCAGGACGGCGCCCCGGTCAGGAACCGTCGCCTGCCCAGGCGCCCGTCCCTGACCTCGAACAGCGAGAGCCGGGAGAACATGCGGAAGTAGACCGAGAACGCCTCGCCGCGCTCGATCCACTTCTCGACGCCGAACAGCGCCATCGCCACGAACGTGATCGCCGAGTAGGTGAGCGCGGCGATCCCGACCGTCTCGGGGCGCAGGCCGAGGGTGACGCCGGTGCCGTAGATCAGCTCGAGCCAGACGAAGGCGACGATCCCGACCACCGCCGGCCAGTGGCCGAGCCGCTCCGGGTAGCTCAGGGGCGGCGGCGCCGACTGGCCCGCCGCGAGGCGGAAGACCCCGCCGAAGGCGCGGCCCACCGCGCGCCAGGGGTTGAAGGACTTGAAGACGTCACCGAAGAGGACGCTCAGCAGCACCAGGCCGAGCCAGAAGGTGACGAAGACGAAGGTGATCGAGAAGTTACGGTCGGGCGCCTCGGTGCCCTCGAGCCCGGTGTAGATGACCACGACCAGCAGCAGCGCCCCGATCAGGCCAGTCACGGCCTGGGTCACCGGCCCGTTCGCCAGCGCCGAGAGCCAGCCCGCGCTCGGCCGCCAGCGCTCTTCGGTCAGCTTCGGGCTGCGCCAGGCGATCGAGAGCACCGCGAAGGAGACGATCAGGACCAGCGAGGCGCCCCAGGCGAACAGCCACGCGGGAATCGGCAGATCCTGCTTGCCGACGAGGGCGTGGCCTAGCGCAGCCTCCGGCACGGCCAGCACGAGGGCCGGCCCAGCCACAAGGGCGAGGCCGGCCCAGGCGACGGCACGCCGGGGAGGCGGTTGTCGCAGCCGCCTCATCAGGACGGGTTGACCACGAGCTCGGCCAGCTCGACGTCCCCTGAGGGGCCGTGTGCCTCGAGCTCGAAGATGCCGTCGAGATCAGCGCGGAAGTCGAGCCGCGCCGTGCCGCTCGGGTTCGCCTCGGTGATGTCGTAGCCGTGCAGGTGGACCTCCTCCTGGGGCTCGTCGAGGCGGATCAGGATCCTGACCTGGTCGCCCTTCTCGTATTCGAGCTCCTGCACGCCGCCGACCGGGGCGCCGTTCTCGAGCCTGATCACGTCGATCCTGGGCTCCGGGGTGGTCGTGGCGGCGCTCGTCGCCGTCGTTTCTGCGCCGAGGTCGCTGTCGTCCCCGCCATCGTCGCTGAGCGCGATGAACAGGACTATCGCCGCGGCGGCCAGCACCGCCAGCAGCACGGCTCTCGTGGCCGTGGATCGCATCTTCTACCTCCTTCGAAGAATCGGTCAGGGAATGGCCGGCGCGGGAGGGGGCCGGCGAGCCTGACCGAAGGCGAGCGGAGAAAGCCCCGACGCGGGACGCAGCTCCGGGAGCGCGCGGCCCCGGCTGCGCGGGGGCCGCAGGCGTGGAAGCCGCCGGGGCTTCGGCGCGAGGACGGCCTCGATCCTCTCGAGCGCGGCCAGCACCAGAGCCGTGCACGCCCCCAGCAGCAGCGCCAGCGGCAGCGCGACCCAGCCGGCGCCCGCGGTCAACGCTGCGAGGCCGGCCGGGTGGCCCGAAGCGAGCGCCCCCTCGAGCAGCTCCTGTGAGCCGTAAACGGCGAGGATGGCGGCCGAGGAGAGCAGGGCGCGGCGAACGTGGGTGTTGCCGCTGGGCGCGGGCGCCAACCGGGCGCGGAGCACGGTGGCCGCGATGACGGCGGCGAGCAGGGTGGCCAGGATGGGAAGCGCGCCCGCCAGGTAATCGTGACCTTGGGCGGACAGCTGCGCCCCGGTTTCCTCGCCGTGGGCCACGGCGTAGCGGAGCTGGTGCAGGCCGAAAGCCGAGAAGGCGAGCAACCCGGCGAGCCTGGTCGCGCTGATTGCCTTGGAGGCGACGTTCATCCGCGGGGAAGTCTAGGGCTGAGGCCTTTCGGACTGCCCTTCGGAGCCCCCCTGCCCCTGGGGCGGCGCCGCCTGCTCGATCTGCCCCTCGCCGGAGATGCCGGGGTCGTCGATCGTCTCGCCGCTGCCGAGGAAGACGAACGCGGCCACGATCGCCACACCGAGCAGAATGCCCAGCGCGATCCCGATCGCCCGGTCGCCGGCCCTCATCCGGTCCCGCTACGCCCGCCGGGCATCCCCGCGGGCGCGCCGGGGGGATGCCGCCATCTCCGCTTCCTCAGCCGACGCCGTCGAGCAGGCGCAGGTTCGCCTTGAAGACCGACTCGGCCGACGCGACGATCGCGTCCTCGTCGCCGGGCTCCATCGCCTGCTCGATCATGCGCCTGTTCTCGGCCGCGTGGGCCTCGTCGGCGGTCTCGTGCACGCGGAAGTACTCGCTGCCGGCGCCGCCGTTGATGCCGTAGAACTCGGCCAGGCCCTCGCGCTTGACCCGCGAGATCTCGGGCTGGCCGCTCTCGATCGCGTACATCGCGGCGAGCGCCTCGATGTAGCTGCCCTGGGTGGTCCAGTCGCGGACGCAGTCGGCGGTCTCGGAGGTCGGCTCGGCGCCGATCTCGCCGCCGGTGGCCTCGACGAAGCCGTCCCAGAGGGCGATGTGACCCTGCTCCTCCGCGGTGTGAAGCTCGATCTCGGCCCGCTGCGCCTCGGGGGCGCGCTCGGCGGTGTCCGCGCAGAGCTTCGCCAGGGCCTCGGTCGCATGGCGGTACTGGCCCGAGTAGCGCGCCAGCTCCTCCTCGGTCAGCTCACCGGCCGACCAGCGCACGTAGAACGGGTGCTCGAGGACGTTGTGCCGCGAGCGGCTCTCCTCGATGCGATTCCAGATGCTCTCACTCATGCGTCTCTCTCCTCTATCTGACCGGATTGTCTTCGACGATCGGCTCTCGCCGGGGTTGGCAGGATAGCTGTCGCGCCACCCGCGACGGCATAGAGATCCCGTTCTGAGATATTGGCCCGGCTTGCGACCCCCTCGCGACGACATCGCAGCCCCTCCTTTCCCGGTGGACGCCGAATGGGTCGGCGCTGACGCCCCCCGGCTCGAGCGCCTGGTGGCGCGGGGGCCCCTGCTCGTCCACTTCTTCGAGCTCGCCCAGCTGAACAGCGCCCGGGCGCTGCCCTACGTCGAGGCCTGGCACGAGCGCTACCGCGACTCCGGGCTCGGGGTGCTCGGCGTTCACTCGCCGCGCTTCCCGTTCACCCGCGACGCCTCGGTCGTGGCCGCGGCGCTGCCGGGGCTGGGGATCGACTGGCCGGTCGCGGTCGACTCTCGGCACGCGATCTGGCGCGACTACGGCTGCCGGGGCTGGCCCTCGCTGTTCCTCTGGAGCCGGGGCGGCGCGCTGCGCTGGTACCACCTCGGCGAGGGCGACTACGAGGCGACCGAGGAGGCGATCCGGACGGCGCTGGCCGAGGCGGGCGCCGAGCCGGGGCAGGCGCCGCCGTTCGAGCCGCTGCGCCCCGAGGACGCGGCGGGCGCCGGCGTCGTCGCGCCCTCCCCGGAGGTCTTTCCGGGCGGCTCTCCCGAGCGGCCGTTCGATGTGAGCGGCGACGGCGAGCTGGAGCTCGACTACGCGGGAGGCGGCGTCTTCCTCGCCGCCACCGGCGAGGGCGAGGTGGCAGCCCGGCTGGACGGAAGCGAGCTGTCGCCGGTCGCGATCGGCCGCGCCGGCCTGCACCCGGTCGTCGTGCACCGGTGCCACGAGAGCCACGGGCTGCGGCTGCGCGTCCCGGCCGGCGTCGAGCTCTTCTCGCTGCAGTTCCCCCCGGCCCCACCGGGCTGAGCCGCGGTCACCCCTCGCCGCCCCGATCCGGCCCCCTGAGGCCGAAATCCCTGGCAGCGCGCGGTCGCTCAGCCGACGACAGGCAGCTCGGTGCCGGTGTCGGCGCGATCCGCCAGCTCGCGGCGGATCTTGGTCGGCAGCATGAAGCGCACGTCCTCCTCGACGGTCTTCAGCTCCTCGACGCTCTCGGCTCCGCGCTCGCGGAACATCCGCACCAGGTCCTCGACCAGGTCCTCAGGTGCGCTGGCGCCCGAGGTGATGCCGACGGTCTCGACGCCCTCGAGCCACTCCTCCTGGACCTGGTGGTGGAAGTCGATCAGGTGCGAGGCGACGCCGTGCTCGCGGGCCACCTCGACCAGGCGCACGGAGTTGGAGGAGTTGGTCGAGCCGATCACCAGCACCAGATCGCACTCGCGGGCGAGCTCCTTGACGGCCTGCTGGCGGTTGGTGGTGGCGTAACAGATGTCGTCGGTCTTGGGACCGGTGATCTTTGGGAACTTCCGCTTCAGCGCGGCGATGATCGCGCTGGTCTCGTCCACCGAGAGGGTGGTCTGGGTGATGTAGGCGACGCGGTCGGGGTCAGAGACCTCGAGCCGCTCGACGTCCTCCTCGGTCTCGACCAGCACGATGCTCTCGGGCGCCTCGCCCGTCGTCCCCTCGACCTCCTCGTGGCCGTCGTGGCCGACGAGCACGATCGTGTAGCCGTCGGCGGCGAACTTGCGCGCCTCGACGTGGACCTTGGTCACCAGCGGGCAGGTTGCGTCGATCGTGCGAAGCCGGCGCTCGGCGGCGTTCTCGTGCACGCTCGGAGCGACGCCGTGGGCGGAGAAGACGACCAGCTCCCCCTCGGGCACCTCGGTCTCCTGGTCGACGAAGATCGCGCCGCGCTTGGCCAGCTCTTCGACCACGTGCTTGTTGTGGACGATCTCCTTGCGCACGTAGACGGGGGCGCCGTGCAGGTCGAGCGCGTGCTCCACCGTCTGCACCGCCCGGTCGACGCCCGCGCAGTAGCCGCGCGGAGCCGCCAGCAGGACCCTCTTCGGGCCCGTCTTGTCTGTGCTCGTGGAGGAGGGCATCGGCGCCCCAAGGGTACCCATCCGCCCCGCGCCGGCCTTCATGACGGGTTGCACGGCGACTACCCTGGCCGGGTATGAGCGCTCACCTCGGAGCCGGCGCTCGCGTCGGGGACTACGTGATCGAGGCCGAGATCGGCCGCGGCGGCATGGGCGTGGTCTATCGCGCCCATCAGGAGCGCCTCGGCAGGGCCGTGGCGCTGAAGGTGATAGCGCCCAGCATGGCGGGCGACGCGGTCTTCCGCAGCCGCTTCGACCGCGAGTCCCGGCTCGCCGCCGCGATCGAGCACCCGAACGCGGTGCCGATCTACGAGGCGGGCGAGGACGACGGCGTCGTCTTCATCGCGATGCGCCTGATCGACGGCACCGACCTGCGGAGCCTGCTGGCCCGGGAGGAGTGGCTGGAGGCCGAGCGTGCCGCCGGCCTGATCGACCAGGTGGCGGGCGCCCTCGACTCCGCCCACCAGCTCGGCCTCGTCCACCGCGACGTCAAGCCCGCGAACGTGCTGATCGGCGGCGCCGGCGGGCGCGAATGGGCCTTCCTGACCGACTTCGGCCTCTCCAAGCACGCGACCGAGGCCACCGAGCTGACCGAGAGCGGCAAGTGGATGGGAACGGCCGACTACGCCTCGCCCGAGCAGATCCAGGGAAAGAAGGTGGACGCCCGCAGCGATGTTTACTCGCTCGGCTGCGTTCTGTACGAGTCGCTGACGGGCAGCATTCCCTTCGATCGCCCCGAGCCGGTCGCGAAGCTCTACGCCCACGTCCACGACGCGCCGCCCAAGGTCAGCGACAGCCTGCCCAAGCCCTCCCCCGCGATGGACGAGGTGATCGCCCGCGCGCTGGCAAAGAAGCCAGGCGACCGCTTTCCGTCGGCCGGGGACCTCGGCAACGCCGCGCTCGCCGCCGCGAGCGGCGACCAGGCCGCCACCCCCGAGCGCTCGGTCGCGGTGGGCGAGGCGGCGCCGCTGACGCCCCCGAAGGGTGAGACGACCCAGCCGATGGGCGTCGCCGGCGACGGCCGCGCCTCGCGCGGCGGCAGGCCCGGCTGGCTGCTGCCGGCGCTCGGCGCGGTCGGCGTGCTGGCGATCGTCCTGGTCGCGATCACCGTGCTCGGTGGCGGCTCCGGCGGCCCGAGGGTCGTCGGCACCGTCGACGTCGGCGAGCGGCCGCTCAGCGTCGCCGTCGGCAACGGCTTCGCCTGGGTCACGAACGAGGGCGACGGCACCGTCAGCAAGATCGACACCGGTACCGGCGAGGTCGTCGGAGACGAGATCACGGTCGGCGAGGCCCCATCGAACATCCGCGTCGGCGCGGGTTCGGTCTGGGTCGCCAACGCCGGCAGCGACACCGTCTCGCGCATAGATCCGCGGACCGACAGCGAAGTGCAGGCGATCCCGGTCGGTGATCGCCCGACCGGTGTTCGTGTGGGCGAGGGATCGGCCTGGGTCTCGAATACGGACGAGGGGACGGTCTCGCGCATCGACCTCAAGAGCAACGAGGTGACGCAGACGATCCCCGTCGGGAACCAGCCGGCCGGGATCGCGATCGAGCCGGAAGAGGAGGCGGTCTTCGTCGTCAACTCCGGGGACAACACCCTCACCCGCATAGACTCGGTTTCGGGGGACGTCGAAGGCGAGCCGATCGAGGTCGGGCCCCAGCCGCGCGGCATCGTCGCCGACTTCGGATCGGTCTGGGTCACGAACTCCGGCAACGACACCGTGTTCCGCGTCAGCACCGCCACGAACGAGCTCGAGGAGGAGATCCCGGTCGGGGAAATGCCCGCCCAGGTGATGCACGAGGCGGAGACGATGTGGGTTGCAAACCAGGGCAGCAACGATGTGTCCCAGATAGACCAAGGCAACAACGAAGTCGTCTCCACGACCCCCGTCGGGACCGAGCCTCGCGGGATCGGCGCCGGCGGCGGCAGCGTCTGGGTGGTCAACTCCGGGTCCGACACCGTCAGCCAGATCCGTCCCTAGCGCTAGATTCCGGCCCGTGTCAACGGACGCCAGCGGTCCACGCGTCTACATCTCCGAGGGATCTGACGCCGCGAGCTCGGTCCCCCTGCCGGAGGGGCGGACGACGTTCGGGCGCGCCGAAAGCTGCGAAGTGACGCTGGCCGACGCGGCCGTCTCCACCCACCACCTCGAGATCGCGGCCCGCGGCGGCTCGCTGCTCGCGACCGACCTCGACAGCAGCAACGGCACCGTGCTCAACGGCACCGCGCTCGACCGCCCGCGCCGGCTCCGCAACGGCGACGTGCTCCAGGTCGGCCCCTACCGGCTGGAGGTGGCGATGCCGCCCCAGCTCCGCCACGAGAGCACCGCCGCCGCGTCGGCGGCGCTCCCGGACCTGACCGACGAGGAGCGCCAGATCGCCAGGGCGCTGGTCGCTCCCTACCGCGATCCTGGGGTCAAGGCCGGCCGCCCGGCCACGCGCGCCGAGGTCTCCGCGGGGCTCAGCATCAGCGAGCGGACCGTGCAGCGCCGTCTGGACGGGCTCGCGTTCAAGCTCAAGATCCCGCCCGACGCCAAGCGCGAGCGCCCGCGCCTGATCGCCGAGCGCGTGATCGAGTTGGGCCTCGACCGCTGACGGCCGCCGCAGCCGCGATCCGGTGGATGAGCAGCGTCCCGGCTAGGCTTGAGCCGCATGACGCAAGCGCATCTCGACCGCCTCTCCTCGATCGACGCCTCGTTCCTGACCAACGAGAGCTCGGACAGCCACATGCACGTGGGCGCCGTGATGATCTTCGAAGGGCCGCCGCCCGTCTACGACGACCTGCTGGAGCACGTGCGCAGCCGCCTGCACCTGGTGCCGCGCTTTCGCCAGAAGCTCGCCTTCCCGCCGGCCGAGCTGGGCCGCCCGTTCTGGGTCGACGACCCCACCTTCAACCTCTCCTACCACGTGCGCCACTCGGCGCTGCCCCATCCGGGATCCGAGGAGCAGCTCCGCAACATCGCCGGCCGCATCTTCTCCCAAGCGCTCGACCGCTCGAAGCCCCTGTGGGAGATCTGGCTCGTGCAGGGGATGGAGCGCAACCGCTTCGCGCTGCTCAACAAGACCCACCACGCCCTGGTCGACGGCGCCTCGGGCGTCGATATCGCGACCGTGCTGTTCGACCTGCAGCCCGTTCCCGAGCAGCACGATACGCAGCCCGACTGGGTCCCCCGACCCCCTCCCTCCTCCAGCCAGCTCGCCGCCCTGGGGATCAAGGAGCTGACCGAGACGCCGGTCCGCCTGGGACGGCGCGCGATGCGCGCGGCGATCCACCCGCGCACGACGGCGCGCAAGGCCGTCGAGTCCGTCGAGGCGCTGGGCGAGGTCGCCTGGAACTTCACCGACCCCGCGCCCGAGGTTCCGCTGCAGGCGAAGATCGGCTCCCACCGTCGCTTCTGCTGGATGCGGGCGAACCTGGACGACTTCAAGCGGATCAAGAACGCGCTCGGGGGCACCGTCAACGACGTCGTGCTGACGGTGGTCAGCGGGGCACTGCGCAACTGGCTGCGCGCCCGCGGGATCCGCGTCGAGGGGCTCGAGCTGCGCGCGCTGGTGCCGGTCTCGATCCGCGCCGAGAACGAGCACGGCACGCTCGGCAACCGAATCGCAGCGATGCGCGGCCCGCTTCCCGTCTACGTCGAGGACCCGGTCAAGCGGCTGCAGGTGGTGCGGGCCTCGATGGACGACCTGAAGGAGTCCAGACAGGCCCTCGGGGCCGAGGTGATCAGCCGCTTCAACGACTTCGCTCCGCCGACCCTGCTCGCGCAGGCCGCCCGGGTCAACTTCTCGACCACGCTGTTCAACCTGATCGTCACCAACGTGCCCGGCCCGCAACTGCCGCTGTACGTGCTCGGCCGCGAGCTCCAGGATGTGTTCCCGGTCGCCTTCCTGCCCGAGAACCACGCGCTCGCGATCGCGATCATGAGCTACAACGGCGGCCTCAACTTCGGCCTGTTGGCCGACTACGACTCGATGGAGGACGTGGACCTGATCACCGACGGCCTCTCCGAGGCGCTCGCCGAGCTGCTCGAGGCCCCGGCCCTGCAGGAGGCCCGCCTTCAGGCCGACCTCGCGACCGGCGCCGACCTGCCGGGCTGAGCCCCGGGCGCCCGCCTAACCTCAGCCGCCGTGTCGGTCGGCGTACAGATGGGGCTGCTGCTGGCGGTCGCCACCGCGCTCTGCTCGATCGTCGGCTTCCTCTACAAGCACCGCGGCGCGGTGCAGAGCCCCGACGTCGACTGGCGCCGGCCCATTTGGAGCACGGTGATGCTGTTCCGGGTGCCCGCCTACACGCTCGGGGTCGCCATCGCGCTCTCGGGCTGGTTCACCCACGTCGGTGCGCTCGCCCTGGCGCCGATCTCGCTGGTGCAGGCGACGATCGCCGGCGGCCTCGTCTTCCTGACGGTGATCGCCGACCGCTTCTTCGCCCACCGGGTCACGCGCCGGGAGTGGATCGGCGTGGCGCTCGCCGCCGCCGGCCTGGCCTTCCTCGCCGCCACGCTCGAGGGCGGTGCCGACGAGGCCCACTCCGACTTCGATGGGGCGACGCTGTCCGCTTACGTGGGCCTGGTCACCCTCGCGGCCGTGGGGATGGCGCTGGCGGGCCGGGGCGGCCGCCGTGCAGGTGTTCTCTTCGCCGCCTCGGCGGGAATGCTGTGGGCGGCCTCCGACACCACGATCAAGGCGCTCAGCGGCCGCCTCGGCGACGACAGCCTGGTCTCGATCGTGGTCAGCCCCGGCGGGCTGCTGGTGCTGCTGCTCTCGCTCGCCGGCGTGCTGGTCTCGGCTCGCAGCCTCCAGGTCGGCCCCGTGGTGCCCGTGATCGCGGTAACCAGCGTCGCCGCCAACTCGCTCACGATCGTCGCCGGCCCGATCGTGTTCTCCGAGCCGATGCCCGAGGACACGCTCGGGCTGGTGGTTCGGATCCTCGCCTTCGCGCTCGTGATCGGAGCCGCGGCGCTGACCCCGCCGCCCTTGCTGGAAGAGGAGCCGGCCTGAGGGTCGGCGTCAGCCGGAATCACGCCCGGCCCCGATGCCCACCCAGAAGCGATAGTCATCAGAGGGTGATCTCCACGGTCGCAGTGGGAGCCGATGGATCCGAGACGCCGGCAAGGCCGTTGAGTACGCCGCCGAGCTGGCGCGGCCTCTCGACGCCGAGCTCGTCCTGCTCAGCGCCTTCGAGAACGAGGTGGACCCATCGGACTCGAAGAGCGAGGCCCAATGGGCCCACGACAAGGCCGCGGTCATACGTGAGCTGCTCTCCCGCACCGAGGCCGAGCTGAGAGGCAAGGGCATCAGGTGCAGCACGGCCGTCGATGAGGAAGATCCAGCGGACGTTCTCGTGCCGCTCGCCGAGGAGCGCGACGCCGACCTGCTCGTGATCGGCAACAAGGGCATGAAGCGCCGGCTGCTCGGCAGCGTCCCCAACAGCGTCACCCACAAGGCCGGCTGCGCGGTCATGGTCGTCAAGACCGCCTGAAACGCGGCGAACGAGCTCAGCCCGGACGATTGGTCACTTGGGGGGCCAATAGCCCCCCTAACTGACCAATCGAGCTGGATCCTGGCGTCGCATCCGCGCAGGATCGTCACCGTGTGGAAGGCGTGATGGGCGGCCGGTACCCTCAGCGAAGATGAAGATCGACGGCCACTTCGACCCGGACGCCGACATCGCCTGGCTTCGTTTCGAGGGATATGGCCCCGAGCGAGCACATGGCGAGGAGGTCGACTTCGGCCTGCGCAAGACCGACCCGGAGACCGGTGAGATCATCGCCCTCGAGTATCGGAAGGCCAGCGAGACGCTGCCGGAGGAGTTCCTTCGGATGCTCCCCCAGCCGCCCGTCGGCGTGCCCGGCTGACTGGGCGCCGGCACTCGCGCTTCCCCAGCGTGGAGAAGAAGCGAGCCGCGATCGGTTGATGTCGGTCGCGGTACCTGCAGCACCTCGACAACCTTCGTCTCCTGGGCCGGTTGAAGCCTGCGCCGGTCGCGGATAGGGTCGGGCACTCGCAAGGAGCCGTTCCGCCTGCCCGACGTACCCCTGGAGCAACCCCAGGGCGCGATGACCTCAGGGCGAGATGTTCGGGACCGCCAGGACCACCACCTGGGTGTCCACAATCGCGTTCGAAGCGTCCGCAGTCAGCAACTCCCCCGCGGAGAGGCTGTAGTTCGACTGATCGATTCTCCCGGCTCGCACGATGGCCCCGTCGGCGGGATCGATCGCCTCGGTGATCGCCCCGTTGGACGGCCCCTCAATGGTGACGGTGCCGGGGTCGGTGGTCTTGCCGATCGTCCAGGCATCGACCACGAGAAGGTTCTTGGGCACGAGCTTCGAAACGTCGTTCCCGTCGTCGATGGAGAAGATGAATACCAGCGGCAGAACGGCCGTCACCCCTTGGGTTCCGTTGGGCGCCACCTGCTGGGCGCGAAGCGCCGTCGAGCTCAGCTCGTTCTCGCTGACCGCCCCCGACGCGATCTCGAGGCCAGAGAACACACCGGTCAGGTCACCGCCGGCCGCATCTGAGTCGAGGACGAATGCGCTCGAGTCGAGCCCGTCCAGCTGGCCTGCGCTGGTCGCGGACGGCACCTACCCGAGTTTCGCCTCGTTGACATCCGCGCCGGTCAGGGTGTTGTTGGCGACGTCGCTGCTCTGGACCGCCCCCTTCTTGATGCCGCTAGGATCCCGCTTGGAGTCCTGGAGAGCGTTCCCGAACGGACCGCCGGAGGGAGGCGAGGAATGCGCGCAAGCGCCCGGCAGCGACGAGCGCGCCGCGTGGCGGCGGCGAGCCTCGTGGCCGTGACCGCGGTCGCGGCCGGCTCGGCGGC
>VGBV01000039.1 GCA_016870325.1 Actinomycetota bacterium | reverse complement strand
GGCGCCGCTGCGCTCGAGCCACTCGGCCATGGCCTCGTCGCGCGCCTCGCGCAGCTCGTGCTCGGACTCCGGGAAGACGGCGGTCTCGATCCCAGCCTCCCGGGCACGCTTCAGGGCCCGGGCCGTTGGCTTGTCGGAGACGACGCCGACGACCTCGATCCCGTCCCGGCCGTGGAGCTGGTCGATGATCGCCTGCAGGTTGGTCCCCGTCCCCGAGGCGAGAACGGCGATCGGGAAGGGCTTCGCCATCAGGCGGGGTCGCTGGCGTCCGCGAGGGTCATCTGGTGGAGCGGACTTGCGATCCCTAGCGTGCGGCCGGGACCACTGCGATGTCCTCTAGCGCGAACTTGCCGTTGGCGGCCTCGGGGTCGCCCAGCGGGTAGTCGCCGGTGAAGCAGGCTTCGCAGTGGCGCTCGCGCGGGGTGCCGACGGCCTCGTAAACGGCCTCGATCGAGAGGTAGGCGAGCGAGTCGGCGCCGAGCTCGTCGGCGACCTCCTGCTCTGAGCGGTCGTGGGCGATCATCTCCTCGCGCGTGGACATGTCCACGCCGTAGTGGCAGGGGTGGCGGATCGGTGGCGAGGAGATCCGCAGGTGCACCTCCTTGGCTCCGGCGTCGCGCAGCATGCTGATGATCTGGCGCGTGGTGTTGCCGCGCACGATCGAGTCGTCGACGACCACGATCCGCTTGCCGGCGACGATCTCGGGCAGCGGGTTGAACTTCATCCGCAGGCCGTGCTTGCGCAGCTCCTGCCCCGGCTGGATGAAGGTGCGTTGCACGTAGCGGTTCTTGATCAACCCGTCGTCCTTGGGCAGGCCCGACGCGCGCGCGAAGCCGTTGGCGGCCGGGTTGCCCGAGTCGGGCACCGAGATCACCAGGTCGGCCTCGACGGGGGCCTCCTCGGCGAGCAACTCGCCCATGCGGCCGCGAACCTGCTGCAGCACCCGGTTCTCCAGGCGAGTGTCGGGGCGCGAGAAGTAGATGTGCTCGAAGACGCAGTGGGCGGGGCGGTCGGCCTTGGTCACCTGCTTCATCACCAGCCCACCCTCGGTCAGCGAGACCAGCTCTCCCGGCTGCACCTCGCGGATCAGCTTGGCGCCGATGATGTCGAAGGCGCAGCTCTCCGAGGCGACGACGAAGCACTCGTCTTGGCCGTCCGCGGGCTTGATCTTGCCCAGCGCCAGGGGCCGGACGCCGTTGGGATCGCGGAAGGCGACGACCGCGTGCTTGGTCATGACCACGGTCGAGAAGGCGCCCTGCAGGCGCGGCATCACCTCCGCGACGGCGTCCTCGATCCAGTCGTTGCCCTCGCCCGCGCGCTTGGACAGCAGCGCCGCGATGATCTCCGAGTCCGAGGTTCCGCGCAGCTTGATCCCGGCCTCGGTCAGCTCTTTGTAGAGCTCGACCGCGTTCGTCAGGTTGCCGTTGTGCGCCAGAGCCAGCTCGCGCCCGTCGTCGCGCCAGACCGGCTGCGCGTTCTCCCAGGCGCCGCCGCCGGTGGTCGAGTAGCGCACGTGCCCGATCGCCATGTCGCCCGAGAGCGCCCGCAGCTTCTCCTCGTCGAAGACCTGCGAGACGAGCCCCAGCTCGCGCAGCGTCGTGATGTGCCCGCCCTCGCAGGTCGCGATCCCCGTCGACTCCTGGCCGCGGTGCTGGAGCGCGTAGAGGCCGAAGTACGCCAGGCGCGCGACGTCGCGGCCGGGCGCGTACACGCCGAATACCCCGCACTCGTCGCGCGGGCCGTCGCGAAAGGGAACGTCCTTCGGCCGTTCGCTCAAGATGGGAAGAGGTGTCTCAACCTCTGGAGATCAACTGCGGGACAGGGTCGGGTCCAGCGCCATCAGATTAGCAACGGCGGGTGTCGCCGGCCCGGGACCGCGCGCGCCCGCTAGCGCTCGACGTTCTCGCCGAGCGAGCGCCAGGCCCTTTCGGCGTCGGCCAGCGGCAGCGTCAGCTCGCGCTCGGCGGCTGAGAGCTCGAGCCGCTCCCCGCCTGCGGCGCCCAGATCGAGCGCCTCCACTCCGGAGCCGGCCGCCGCCGCGAGCAGCGCCTCGGCCTCGGCGGCGGCGAGGGCGAGCAGCACGCCCCCAGGGCCCTCCCCGAACAGCGCGGTCTCGCCCGAGCAGCCACGCGCTTCCACCAGGCCGTCGAGGTCGGCGTCGACGCCGACGCCGGCGCCGATCGCAAGCTCGGCCAGCGCGCAGGCCAGGCCGCCGTCGCTGACGTCCCGGGCGGCGCGAACGCCGCCGCCGCGAACGCGCTCGCGAACGAAGCGGAGCGCCGCGGCGACGGGCGCGATCTCCGTCGCCGGCAGGCCCAGGTCCAGCTCGCCGCGCAGCTTCGCCAGCTCGCCCCCGGCCAGCGAGGGAGCGAAGGGCCCGACCAGGACGATGCGGTCGCCGTCGGCGGGGCCGGGTCCCGGCAGGCGCTCGGGGTCGGGCAGCTCACCGACCATCCCGACGACCGGCGTGGGGTAGATCGGCCCGTGCTCGGTCTCGTTGTAGAGCGAGACGTTGCCGCCGACGACCGGCACCCCGAGCGCCTCGCAGGCGGCGGCGAGCCCGGACACGGCCTCGGTCAGCTGCCAGGCGACCGTCGGCTTCTCGGGGTTGCCGAAGTTGAGGCAGTTGGTGAGCCCGAGCGGCTCGGCGCCGACGCAGGCCAGGTTCTGGGCGCACTCGAGCACCGCCTCGATCGCCCCCGCCCGCGGGTCGCAGGCGACGCGGCGCCCGTTGCCGTCGATCGAGATCGCGATCGCGCGGTCGGACTCCGCGACCAGCAGCACGGCGGCGTCGGCCGCCTCGGGACGGCGGATCGTGCGCGAGCCCACCACCGAGTCGTACTGCTCGAAGGCCCAGCGCTTGGACGCGATCGTCGGCGAGGCGAGCAGCGCGACCGTGATCGCGGAGGGGTCCTCGGGGTCGGCCGTGCGGCCGGCGTTGATCGCCACCCGCTCGCCGAGCACGTCGGCGTTGCCGTAGGGCCACGACGCCGGGGCCGCGGGCTCGAGGTCGTACAGCGGGCACTCGTCCACCAGCGCCGTGACCGGGACGTTGCCGACCTCCTCACCGCCGTCGAGCACGCGCATCGCCCTCGTCCCGGTGACCTCGCCGATCACGGCCGCGCCCGTCTGCCACTTCTCGCACAGCGCCAGCACCGCCTCGACCTTGGCCGGTTCCACCACGGCGAGCATCCGCTCCTGGGACTCGGAGACCATGATCTCGAAGGCCTCCATGTCGGGCTCGCGCAGAGGCACCCTGCGCACGTCGATCTCGATCCCGACCTCGCCCTTGGACGCCATCTCCCCGGCCGACGAGGTCAGCCCCGCCGCACCCAGGTCCTGCAGCGAGACCAGCAGCTCGGACTGCAGTAACTCGAGCGAGCACTCGAGCAGCTTCGACTCCTCGAAGGGGTCGCCGATCTGAACGGTCGGCCGCTTGGCGCCATCGCCGGCCTCCAGCTCCGCCGAGGCCAGCACCGAGGCGCCGCCGATGCCGTCGCGCCCGGTCGAGGCGCCGAAGAGGACGAGCACGTTGCCGGGCCCGGCGGCGGCCGAGCGGATCATCTCCTCGCTGCGCGCGAGCCCCACGCACATCGCGTTGACCAGGCAGTTGTGCTCGTATGGCGCCTCGAAGCAGACCTCGCCGCCCACGGTCGGGACCCCGATCGAGTTGCCGTAGTGGCCGATGCCGGCGACGACGCCCTCGAACAGGTAGCGCGACCGCTCCGAGTCGAGCTCGCCGAAGCGCAGCGAGTCGAGCACCGCGATCGGGCGGGCGCCGATCGCGAACACGTCGCGGAGGATGCCTCCGACGCCGGTCGCCGCCCCCTGGAATGGCTCGACCGCGCTCGGGTGGTTGTGGGACTCGACCTTGAAGGCGACGGCGTGGCCGTCGCCGATGTCGACGGCGCCCGCGTTCTCCCCCGGGCCCATCACCACCCGCTCGCCCTCGGTCGGCAGCTTGCCCAGCAGCCTGCGCGAGTGCTTGTAGGCGCAGTGCTCGGACCAGAGCAGCGAGAACATCGCCAGCTCGACGCCGTTCGGCTCGCGCCCCAGCAGCTCGACGATCCGCTCGAACTCGGGATCGGTCAGCCCGAGCTCGCGGTGGGGCGCGTCGGCGACCGTCACGCCGGCGAGGGCTGGCGCGCCAGGGCGCGGAACAGGGTCAGGCCGTCGTCGGATCCGGTCAGGGGATCGACGGCGTGCTCGGGGTGCGGCATCAGGCCGAGCACGTTGCCGGCCTCGTTCGTGACCCCGGCGATGTCGCGGGCGCTCCCGTTCGGGTTCTCACCCGCGGCGTAGCGAAAGGCGACCCGGCCCTCGGCCCCGAGCCGGTCGAGCTCCGCTTCCGGGGCGAAGAAGCGCCCGGTCATGTGCTTGACCGGGATCGAGAGGCGGGCGCCGGGTTCCAGCTCGGCGGCGAACGGCGAGTCGCAGCTCTCGGCGACCAGGTCCACCTGGCGGCAGATGAAGCGCAGCCCCCCGTTCGGGAGCAGCGCGCCCGGCAGCAGCCCCGCCTCGCACAGCACCTGGAAGCCGTTGCAGATGCCCAGCACCGGCCCGCCACGGGCCGCGAACTCGGACACCGCCCCCATCGCCGGGGCGAAACGCGCGATCGCGCCCGCGCGCAGGTAGTCGCCGTAGCTGAAGCCGCCCGGGACGACGACGCCGTCGATCCCCGACAGGTCGGTCTCCTCGTGCCAGACCATCCGCGCCTCGCCGACGCGCTCGCAGGCCGCAAGCGCGTCGCGCTCGTCGCAGGAGCCCGGAAACTGGATCACCCCGATCATCCTGCCCGGAACCTCAAGACGACCCCGGACGCGTGAGCGGTCCCGAGGACCGCGAATCAGGAGGCTCAGCCGAGGAGTCGTCGTATGTCTCCACCTCGAAGTCCTCGATCAGCGGGTTGGCGAGCAGGCTCTCGCAGAGTGCGTCCAGCTTGGAGGGGTCGTCGGTCTCGAGCTCGACCAGGCGCCCGACCCTGACGTTCGACACCCCCTCGAAGCCGAGAGCCGGCAGCGCGCGCTCGACGGCCTTGCCCTGGGGGTCGAGGATGCCCTGCCTGGGTCTGATCAGGACCTTCGCCTTCACGAATCCGGCGCCGCTTCCTCCGCGACCCCATTGCTTCGCGGGCTGCGCCCGCTCACGCGTCCGGGAGCGGCTTGGGGTCTGCTGCGGATCACCCGGTCAGTTTGACGCGTCAGTCGGCCAGGGTGCGCTCGGTGATCCGCTCGTAGGCCTCGATGTACTTGGCGCGGGTGTTCTGGACCACGTCGTCGGGAAGCTCGGGGCCGGGGGCGGTGTGGTCCCAGCCGACCGAGTCCGAGTAGTCGCGCACGTACTGCTTGTCGAACGAGGGCTGGGTCCGACCGGGCTCGTAGCTGTCCACCGGCCAGAAGCGCGAGGAGTCCGGGGTCAGCACCTCGTCGGCGAGCACCACCTCCGCCCCGGGTGCCTGGCCGAACTCGAACTTGGTGTCGGCGAGGATGATCCCGCGCTCGGCTGCGTGCGCCGCGCCGCGCTCGTAGATCTCGATCGAGACCCGCCGCAGCTCCTCCATCAGCGGCCGGCTGCCGATGATCTCGGCGGCGCGATTGAAGTCGATGTTCTCGTCGTGGTCGCCCAGCTCGGCCTTGGTCGCGGGGGTGAAGATCGGCTCGGGCAGCCGCTCGGACTCGGTCAGCCCCTCGGGCAGCTCGATGCCGCAGACGGCGCCGGTCTCGCGGTACTCCTTCCAGCCGGAGCCCGAGAGGTAGCCCCGGACCACGCACTCGACCGGGTACATGTCGAGCCTGCGCACCCGCATCCCGCGGCCGGCCGCCTCCGGCGGCGCATCCTCGGAGATGAAGTGGTTGGGACAGATCTCGCCCGTCAGCTCGAACCAGAACAGCGACATCTGGGTCAGCACCTTGCCCTTGTCGGGGATCTCGGTCGGCAGGATCACGTCGTAGACCGAGATCCGGTCCGAGGCGACCATGATCAGCTCCTCGCCGTCCTCGTAGATCTCGCGGACCTTGCCGGAGCCGTGCAGCTTCAGCTCGTCGAGGGTCGCGGCCATGGGGGCTTACTGTAGTCAAAGCGATTCGCAGCTGGGGCGCCGGGGGGCGGACGGCGGCGGCGTTTCGGTTGCGTCCCTAGAAGTGGTGGAGTTTCACCATGCGGGATCAGCGATAAGGGTCATGCTGTCATGAGTGCGGGTTGGGTGACCTCCTCGGTGTCGGCGGTGTCGGCGGTGTCGGCGAGCTGGGTCATGGAGCCTTCGGATAGGTAGCGCCGATCGGCCACTTGCCACTCGTCGTGGGCCTCAACGAGCACGGCCCCTGCAAGGCGTAGCAGTGCCGGCGGGTTTGGGAAAGCGCCGACGACATCGGTTCTGCGTTTGACTTCCTTGTTCAGTCGTTCCAGCGGATTGGTCGACCAGATCTTTCGCCAGTGACTCGGTGGGAACGCGGTGAATGCGAGCACGTCTTCGCGGGCGGCGATCATCATCTGCTCAACTTTGGGGAACTGGCGCCCGAGCATGACGGCGATCTGGTCGTACTGCTCACGAACGTGTTCGGCGTCGGGTTGGGCGAAGATGGTGCGGAACGCGGCGGCGACCATTTCCGCTGATCCTTTGGGCACCTGGCCAAGGAGCGTCCCCTCACGTGGTGGGGTTTGAGGTATTCGGCGGGGCGGCGTGACGTAAGCGGCCATCGGCGGGATCTTCGGTGTGAACAGCGAAGAACACACTGAAGAGGAGCCCAACCGATGGCCTTGTCTGAGTCTGCCCTGTCCGAACTGCTGGAAGCGTTCCGCACCGGCGATGGCGTGGATCTAATCCGCGACTCCGTCCGCATGGTGATGCAGGAACTGATCGAAATCGAAGCAAGTGAACGCATCGGCGCCGGCCGATACGAACGCGCGGACACCCGCAACACTGAACGCAACGGCTCACGTCCGCGGCTTGTCACCACCCAGGCCGGTGACGTGCAACTGCGGATCCCGAAATTGCGTAAAGGTTCGTTCTTCCCCGCGATCCTGGAACCACGCCGCCGCATCGATCAAGCCTTGTATGCGGTGGTGATGGAGGCATACGTCCACGGCGTATCCACCCGCAGCGTCGACGACCTCGTCGCGGCTTTGGGTAGCGAGGCGGGGATCAGCAAATCGGAAGTGTCACGAATCTGCGCCGGTCTGGACGAAGTCGTTGGGGCGTTTCGCACCCGCCCACTGGACCACATCGCGTTCCCGTACGTGTTCCTAGACGCCACGTATCTGCACGTGCGTAACCACACTCAGCAGGTCACCTCGATGGCCGTCGTGGTGGCTACCGCCGTCACCAGCACGGGTGAGCGCGAAATCCTGGGACTTGATGTTGGTGACAGCGAAGACGAAGTGTTCTGGAAAGGGTTCCTCACCTCGTTGAAACAACGCGGCCTGGGCGGGGTGCAGCTGGTCATCTCCGACCAGCATTCCGGCCTGGTCGCCGCTTTGCGCCGCTGTTTCCAAGGCGTGGCGCATCAGCGGTGCCGGGTCCATTTCGCCCGCAACCTGCTAGCCCACGTCCCGAAAGCCCGGCGGCTTACGCTTCTCTCGGTTCTTCTTCTTTTTCTTCTTCTTCGCTGAGATCCGGTCATCGACGCCCGGGGTCGATGCGGTTTGTGTGGCTGCGCCGACAGCGGGCGCCGTTACCCTGGAATCGGTTACGGCGCTCGCCAACTGCGAACCAAGCAGGCCGCTCAGCAACGCCACCGTGATGCTTGAACTGACGACCACAGCTGTCCGGCCATGCCGACTGGATTTCATCCCCACTCAAGACGGCTCGGCGCGGCCACGCGTCCGCAGTAGTCGCAGCCGCCCTGTTCACCCATTCAGGCACGAAATCAAACCATTCGGCCAGTGGCGGTGGCGGTCCCTGACGTTGTCTCTCGCGAGGTCGCCCAGAGCCGAAATCGCACCACTCGAGGAACTCGAACGCAAGTCGTTTGGCTGGTCTGCCCAACGCCGCCGAGTTGGGATTCCAGCCGTGATTCACCCAGGCACCGCCCAAAGCGTAACGGCAGCTGGTGGCCCCTTAGCTCTGGCGATCCGCGGCCACCTGCCACGGCGTGGCCGTCGAGACGGCGCTAAGGCGCGTTCACGGGGACGATGCGCAGAACCTGGGTGTCCGCGGTCGTCAGCGGCGCCCCGGTGACCAGGTTCGTGGAGAACGTCTGTGACCAATGTCCCGAGTTCTTTGAGGGGATGGTGAAGGCAGGGTTCTGCTTATTCTTCGTTGCCGCCGTGTTGAAGTTCCCCGTCGGAACATCGCTGAAGTGGTCGTAGGCGTACACGTTGTATTCGGTGCCTGGAGTCGGCGTTGCCGTCGCTGTCAGTGATAGCAGCGCCGAAGGGGGCGCGCTCGCGAGCTGTTGCTGGTTTTGGAATGGCACCAAACCTTCGCCGTAGACCGCCGGCGCAGGGGGCTTGAAGACCGGTGCCGAAGCGACTGTCATCTCAACGGGAATGGCCACTGCGCCTCCCGTTGACTGGTCGACGATGCCCGTCACCGCCGTGCCGTAGTTCTGCACTGATTGCCCTGTACCCAACCATGGCTTGCGGGCTGCCCGGTCGCGCAGTGACCATTTGATTAGGGCCGCTGAGCACGTGAGGTAGATCGCGGCGCTGGCGATTCCAGAAACCACGCTGGTCACCTCGAACACGTCGTGACGCGGAAGCCGGAATCGCACCAGACACAACAACAAGAACGCGAGCAGTGTCGATAGGAACATCCCCTTGACCGGGACCCTGCGCTTGTTCACAGCTGCGAAGAAGCGGGGGAGGCGTTTCCGCTGTTTACGGAGTACATTCGTCCCATGACACTGCCGCCCGGACCGAGCCTGCCTGCTCCTGTGCAGATGCTGCGCTTGATGGCGCGCCCCGTGCCGCTGCTGGAGCGCTCGCGCCGCGAGTTCGGGGACAGCTTCACGCTGCGCGCGCCGCCGATGGGCGAGTTGGTCTTCGTCTCCGACCCCACCTCGATCAAGGCCGTGTTCGCGGCCGACCGGGTCAACACGATCGCCACCGGCCGCAACCTGGTGCTGGCGCCGCTGCTGGGGGAGGACTCGCTGCTGCTGCTCGAGGGCCAGCGCCACTTCGGCCGCCGCAAGCTGATGCTGCCGCCCTTCCACGGCGAGCGCATGCGCGCCTATGAGCAGGTGATGCGCGAGGCGACCGAGCGCCAGCTGCGGTCCTGGCCGCTGGGCGAGGCCTTTCGGCTGCACGCATCGATGCAGGAGATCACGCTGGACGTGATCATGCGCGCGGTCTTCGGCGTCGGGCGGGGCCGCCGCGAGGAGCTGCGCCGGGCCCTGCTGGAGATCCTCGCCGCCGTGCGCTCGCCGGCGACGATCGGGGTGACGCTGCCGG
Organism: Actinomycetota bacterium; assembly: GCA_016870325.1. Lineage (GTDB taxonomy): Bacteria > Actinomycetota > Thermoleophilia > Solirubrobacterales > 70-9 > VGBV01. The sequence continues at coordinate 7,952 of VGBV01000039.1, read as the reverse complement.
TCGTGCGCGAGCTGCCCCGCTTCCGCAAGCTCGCCGCCCGCGTGCGGGCGGCCGATGCCCTGCTCGCCGCCGAGATCGCCGACCACCGCGCCGACCCCGGGCTTGCGGAGCGCGACGACATCCTCTCGCTGCTGATCGAGGCCCGCGACCCCGAGGGGGAGGGGATGGGCGACTCCGAGCTGCGCGACCAGCTGATGACCCTGCTGCTGGCGGGGCACGAGACGACGGCGACGGCGCTCGCCTGGGCCTTCGAGCTGCTGTTCCGGCGGCCCGACGCCCTCACCCGCCTGACCGAGGAGGTGCGCTGCGGCGAGAGCGGCTACCTCGACGCGGTGATCGAGGAGACGCTGCGGCTGCGTCCCGTGGTGCCGTTCGTCGGGCGCCTGCTGCGCCGGCCGATGACCCTCGACGGATACGAGCTTCCGACCGGGACCAACGTCTTCCCGGCGATCTACCTCGCCCACACCAACCCGTCCAGCTTCCCGGACCCCTACGCGTTCCTGCCCGAGCGCTTCCTCGAAGGCTCGCCTGAGACCTACAGCTGGATCCCCTTCGGTGGCGGCACCCGCCGCTGCATCGGTGCCAGCTTCGCCCAGTTCGAGATGCGGGTCGTGCTGCAGACGGTGCTCTCGGGCGCGGTGCTGCGGCCGGGCTCGGATCGGCCGCAGCCGATGGTGCGCCGAAACGTCACCCTCTCGCCGCGCGACGGCACCCCGGCGATCCTGGCCGAAAGGCGGCGGTTCGCTATCGAGCGCGAGGGTGCTCTTTCGCCCAGCTGACGATCCTGCTCGACTCCGAGATCACGGTGCCGTCGTCCAGCACCAGCACGGGCACCTCGTTGGTGCCGCTCAGGCGCTTCACCTCGGCCCGGTCCCGGTCGCGGGTGCCCCGGGTCCAGGGCAGCAGGCGGTAGCCGCCCTGGGGCCTGATCTCGTAGTCGTAGCCCGCCGCGTCGAGCGCCTTGCCGGCGCGGGAGCAGGGGTGCAGCAGGGAGGGCCCGGTCGTCTTCTGTCCGCAGGTGTAGAGGACCACGACGCCACCCTCTCACAGCTTCCGCCGCGGCGGCAAGCCCGTTCAGTCGATCGCGTCGAGCCGCGCGATCAGCTCGGGGACGTGGGTGAGGTAGGCGCCGTAATCGAAGACCTCGTCGAGGTCGAGTTGGGGCGCCGCCGCGCCGATCAGCTCGCGGAACTCGATGCCCTCGTCCCACGCGCGCTGGGCGCTCTCCTGGACCAGGCGATAGCCGTCGTCGCGGCTCATCCCGGACTCGACCAGGGCGGTCAGCGCACGCTGGCTGAACAGCGCCCCGTGGGTGAGCTCGAGGTTGCGCTGCATCTGCTCGATGCGGATCGTCATCCCCTCGGCCAAGCGGGTGCCGAGGTGCTGCATGTAGTCGAGCGTGGTCGTCGAGTCGGGCAGGATCACGCGCTCGGCGCCGGAGTGCGAGATGTCGCGCTCGTGCCAGAGGGCTACGTTCTCCATCCCCGCAAGGGCGTAGCCGCGCATCACCCGGGCCAGGCCGCAGATGCGCTCGGCCAGGATCGGGTTGCGCTTGTGGGGCATCGCCGAGGAGCCCTTCTGCCCCTGGCCGAACGGCTCCTCGACCTCCCGGACCTCGGTGCGCTGCAGGTTCCGGACCTCGGTGCCGAAGCGCTCCAGCCCAGCCGCGGTGATCGCCCCGCGGGCAAGGACCACGGCGTGGCGGTCACGCGGGACGACCTGGGTCGCGACGTCCTCGCGGCGCAGGCCGAGGCGGTCCATCACCCGGGCCTCGACGGCGGGGGGAACCGAGGCGTAGGTGCCGACGGCGCCTGAGAGCTTGCCGATCGCGGCCTGGTCGAAGGCGTCCCGCATCCGCGCCAGGTTGCGGTCGGCCTCGAAGGCGAAGCCGGCCAGCCTCAGGCCGAAGCTCGTCGGCTCGGCGTGGACGCCGTGCGTGCGCCCGACGCAGAGGGTCTCGGCGTGCTCCCTCGCCCTCGCCGCGAGCGCGTCGCGGTAGGCCCGGCCGCCGGCGACGATCAGCTCGCCGGCCTCGCGCATCTGGATAGCGAGCGCCGTGTCGAGCACGTCCGAGGAGGTGAGGCCGTAGTGCAGCCAGCGGCCCTCCTCGCCGATCGAGGCGGCGACCACGTCCACGAACGCGGCGACGTCGTGGCCGGTCGTGCGCTCGCGCTGCTCGACCGCCTCGACGCTGAACGAGGCGCGCTCGCGGCAGGCGGCGGCCGCCTGCTTCGGCACCACGCCCTCCTCGGCCCAAGCCTCGGTCGCGGCCAACTCGACCTCGAGCCAGGCCTCCATGCGACGCTGCTGGGTCCAGACAGCGCCGATCTCCTCGCGTGTGTAGCGCGGAATCACGGCTTCAAGGTTGCCAGGGCTTTGGCGCCCTTACCCGCCGCCCCCGGACGCGTGAGCGAACCGGAGGTCCGCGAAGCACGGGGACTGCCGGAGGAGGAGGCGGCGGTGGATGAGCGAGCAGTCCATTCAGCTGTTGATTATGCGTACTGCGAGCAATCCTGCGTTCTTTGCCCCGTCGATCGCCACGCACCCGACCGGCACGCCCGGCGGCATCTGCACCGCGGAGAGCAGGGCGTCCATCCCACCCAGGTTCTTGCCCGAGATCGGGACGCCGATCACCGGCAGGTCGGTCTTCGAGGCGGCGAAGCCCGGCAGCGCGGCAGACATCCCGGCCCCGGCGATGATCACCTTCAGCCCCCGCATTCGCGCGTTGGCGCAGTACTCGCCCGTCTCCTCGGGCTGGCGGTGGGCGCTGAGCACGCGCACCTCGTAGGCGATCCCCGCCTCGTGCAGGGCGGCGCCGGCCGGCTGCATCTTCGGCTTGTCGTTCTTCGAGCCCATGATGATCCCCACCAGCGGGGCATCGACCTCGATCTCCTCGAACGCTGCCTCGACCTCGGGCAGCGTCTCGATTCCGGTCTGCGGTGTCGGGGCGATGGCCCCTGGTTCGGTTGTCTCCATCTGTTCCTCTCGTTCAGCGGCCGGCGGGGGTCGCACCGGCGGCGACGCGCTCGACGGCGCGGGCCGCGATGTCCGCTCTGCACTGCTTGCCCTCGAAGTTGATCAGCGAGGCCGCATCGTAGGCGAGCCTGCGGGCGTCGGCGGGGGTAGCGCCGATTCCGGTCACGTTCAGAACCCGACCCCCGGCGGTGACGATCTCGCCGTCCCGCTCCGCCGTCCCGGCGTGGAACACCTCGACGCCCTCGATCGCGGCCGCCTCCGCCAGGCCGCTGATCACGTCCCCGCTCGAGGACGACTCCGGGTAGCCGGCCGAGGCCAACACGACCGAGACCGTCCAATCGTCCTGGAAGGACGCCGTCCTGCTCGCGAGGCCGCCGGGCAGGCGGGCACCGAGGCAGAGGCCGAGCAGGTCCGAGCGCAGGCGCGGCAGCACCACCTGCGTCTCCGGATCGCCGAAGCGGGTGTTGAACTCCAGCACCCGGACCCCGTCACCGGTCAGCATCAGCCCCGCGTAGAGCACGCCGTGGAACGGGGTCCCGCGCTTCGCCATGGCCCCGACGACAGGCCGGTGGACCCTGTCGACGAGGTCCTCCACCTCGGCAGAGCCGAAGCCGGGAACGGGCGAGTAGCACCCCATTCCTCCTGTGTTCGGGCCCTCGTCGCCGTCGAAGATCCGCTTGTAGTCCTGGGCGGGGGCGAGCGGGACGACGTTCTCGCCGTCGCAGAGCGCCAGCAGCGACAGCTCCTCTCCCTCGAGGAACTCCTCCAGCACCACCTCGGTCTCGCCGAAGCGGCGCTCCTCGAAGAACACCGCCGCGGCCTCGCGCGCCTCCTTCTCACTCGCGCAGATGATCACGCCCTTGCCCGCGGCGAGCCCGTCGGCCTTGAGCACGGCCGGGAACGGGGTGGCGGCGATCCGCTCAAGCGCTTCGGCCTGGGATCGCAGCACGGCGTGCGTGGCGGTGGGCACACCCGCCTCGGCCATCACCTCCTTCGCGAACAGCTTCGAGCCCTCGAGCCGGGCCGCGCCGGCGCTGGGGCCGAAAGCCGGCACCCCGGCGTCCTCGAGCGCATCGACGACGCCCGCGACCAGCGGCGCCTCGGGGCCGACGATCACCAGGTCCATGTCCCCATCCGCCGCCGCGGCCACGATTCCCGCGACGTCCTCTGCCCCGACCTGCAGGCACTCGGCGTCCGCGGCGATGCCGGCGTTCCCGGGGGCGCAGTAGACGCTCGGAGCCCCTGGTCCCTTCCCCGCCGCCAGCGCCCGCACGATCGCGTGCTCGCGCCCGCCGCCGCCGACGACAAGGACCTTCAACTGCCCGCTCCCCGCCGGGAGCCCCGACCGCTCAGAGCTTCGCCGCCAGGTCGGCGGTCGGCATCGCGGCCAGGGTCTGGCTGCTCATCGTCCCCCGCGATCCCAGCTCGATCGAGACCTTCGCCATCGTCGCGTCGTCGGGAGCCTCGACCACGGTGACGAAGTCGTACTGGCCCAGCGTCGCCCACTGGTCCTTGACCGTGACCCCCAGCTGCTCGACCTCCTTGTTCACCTCCGAGACCCGGTTGGGGTTGTTCTTGAGCGTCTGCACTCCCTCGGGGGTGAGGTTTGTGAGCATCACGTAGGTCGGCATCGGCGTCTCTCCTCTCTCGACGGATTGCTCGCATCCCCCTTTCTTTCAGTTTCCGCCGTCGCATGCAATCCGATCCTGCGCCCGCCTCGGGCGGCGGGGCGGTGGGGCGCGCCGATACGGACGCCGATCACGCTCGCCGTCCGCGAGACGGGGGATCATCAGGGGCGTGGCCGAACAGCACGGGCATCCGATCTTCGCCCGCTTCTACGACCGCCTGCTGGCGGGCTCGGAGAAGGGCGGCCTGGCCGAGATGCGCGAATCGCTGCTGGCCGGAGCTTCGGGCCGGACGCTGGAGATCGGCGCCGGCACGGGTCTCAACCTGTCCCACTACAACGGGGCGGTTACCGAGCTGGTGCTGGCCGAGCCGGACCCGCACATGGCGGACCGCCTGCGCGAGCGGGTTGCGGCCGAGCCGCCCGCGGCGCCCGCCGTCGAGGTGATCTCGGCCCCGGCCGAGGAGCTGCCCTTCGACGACGGCGACTTCGACACCGTCGTCTCCACGCTCGTGCTCTGCACGGTCGAGGACCCCGAGCGCGCCCTGGCAGAGGCGCGGCGTGTGCTGGCGCCCGGGGGCAGGCTGCTGTTCCTCGAGCACGTCCGGGCCGAGAGCCCGCGGCTCGCCTGGTGGCAGGACCGCCTGGAGCGGCCCTGGAAGCGGATCGGCGCCGGCTGTCACACCAACCGCCCGACCGGGGAGACGCTGGCGAGCGCCGGGCTCTGGATCGAGCATCTGGAGCGGGTCAGGTTCCCGAAATCGCCCCACTTCCTGCGGCCGATGATCCGGGGCACGGCCACCCGCCCCGAGGGCGTCACGGCCGAGGGCGGCTGAGGCGGCTCAGCCGTCGCCCTGGTTCAGGTCGACCGCGGTCCCCTGCTGCCAGCGGACGATCCAGTCGCGGTCGGCCCATGGCGAGCCACCGCGCTCGGAGACCTCCTCGACGAAGGCGGCCATGGCCAGGAGCGCCTCGGGAGAGCCGCCCGCCGCCATGAACTGGCGGCGCTCCTCGGCCAGGCCGGACCGCAGCGGCTCGCCGCCCCCCCGGTAGACGGCGGCCTTCAGGGCGCGCACCGACCCGGGCGAGCGCCGCGCCAGCCGCTCGGCGGTCTCGGTCGCCGCCCCGAGCAGGTCCGCCGAGGGCACGACCCTGTGGACGAGGCCCGCCTCGAGCGCCTCCTGCGGGGTGAAGGTGCGGCCCTCCAGCATCGCCTCGAGCGCCCGGCCGGGACCGATCAGGCGCGTCAGCCGCTGCGTGCCGCCGGCGCCGGGGTTGAAGCCGAGCGTCATCTCGGGCAGGCCGATGTGGGGTGAGGAGTCGGCCATCAGCCGCAGGTCGCAGGCCAGGGCCAGCTCGCAGCCGCCGCCGGTCGCGGGGCCGTTGATCGCCGCGATCACGACCTTGTCCATCGCGTTCATGCGTCCCAGCACGTCGTGCATCCGGTGCAGCTCGAGCAGCCCCCGTACAGGGGTGCGCTCGGCGAGGTCGCGCAGGCCCGGGACGCGGCGGATCGCCGCCGCCGCGGCCAGCAGCACTCCGGCCGCACGCGGCCCGGGCGCCACCCCCACGTCCTCGACGCCGGCCAGGATCTCGGCGACGTCGTAATGGGTCACGAACAGGCCCTCGGGGCCGCCGGTGATGACCACCGAGCCGACGGTGCGGTCCCGGGACAGAGACCGGGTCAGCCGGTCGAGCTCCGCCACCATGCCGCGGTCCATGAAGTTGTGCGGGGGGTTGGAGACTCGCACCACGACCACACGCCCGCTGCGCTCCGCCTCCAGGGTCGGCATCGGGCAACCCTATTCCCCCGCGGCCGGGGCGCCCCCGAATCGGTCGTCTAGGCCGCGAAGGTGCGGCTGACCTGCTCGCGGCGATGATCGAAGATGCGCTCGAGGTCGCGGCTGACGATCGCCCGGCGGGCCAGCTCGCCCAGCGGCCCGGCCGGCATCGAGTAGCGAACGGTGTCGCGCATCACGGTGCCGTCGCCGTCGGGCTCGAACTCGTGGGTGTGGTGCCAGTACCGGTACGGGCCCCGCAGCTGCAGGTCGACGAAGCGCCGGCCCGGGCTCCAGCCCTCGATCCGCGTCAGCCAGCGGATCGGGATCCCGTGCAGCCGCAGCCGGTAGGAGATCAGGGTGCCGGCGCCGAGCTCGCCGGGCGACTGCGAGAGCAGCTCGAAATGAAGCCACTCCGGGGTCAGCCGCTCGAGGTTGCGCGCCTCGGCGAAGAAGGGGAAGACCTCGCCCGGTGGCCGGGGCAGCCGCTGCTCGCGCTCGATCAGGTGGATCCGCATCGCCGCGTTCTAGCGGGGGGAGCTCCTGACCGGATCACTCGTGGCCGTGTCCGGCCCCGTCATCGTCATAGCCGGCGTGGATGTGGTCGCAGTGGTCGGCGGCGGCGAAGGCGGGGCCGGGGCCGTCGGGGTCGAAGCAGAAGATCAGCTCGGTGGGGCGCTGGCCCGGCGGCAGCAGCGCCAGGGCGCGGGCCATGCGGCCGCAGGGGCCGTCTGGGGTGACGACGGTGCACGGAACCCCGTCGATCGAGGCGATGTCGAGCGCGCGCCCGTGGAAGTGGTTCGAGACGTTGCCCGACGAGGTGTACATCGAGTGGTCGGAGCGCAGCGATGAGATCGTGATCTGGTGGTTCTGGCTGATCGCGCCGATCAGGGTGAGCACTCGCGGGTCGATGATCCCCTGGCGCAGGTCCCACATCTGCAGCGAGTTGGTCAGCTCCACGTTCTCCCAGTTGATCGGCACCGAGGTGGGGCCGGGCAGGGCGATCGCGTAGGCGACCGTGCGGATCCGGCACTTGCCGGTCAGCGGCTCCGCCTCGTCGAGCACCTCCTCGACGTACCAGGAGGCGTGGTTGTGCTGGAAGATGCCGGCGCGCAGGTCCCCGGCCGCCCAGATCACCCGCGCCAGGGTGGCGGCGGAGTCGCCGGGGCTGCGGCGCTTGACCACACCGTCACCGTCGCCGTCGACGGCGAAGCTCCCCCAGTTGGCCTCGGAGATCCCGAGCGGACCGTGGGTCGCGATCTCTGCCGGGCCCATGCCGCGGCCGTAGTCGGACTCCAGCCGGGCCACGGCAGCGAGCGCCCAGACGGCCTCCTCCCCGAGCGCGTAGCGGCCGGCCGCGTCCTGGAAGGCGCGCAGGTAGGCCTCGGGGATCGCCTGGCTGTCCTCGGCGGCGCCGCAGATCAGCTCCTGGCGCTTGGGCAGCAGCGACAGCGGTCCTCCACCGATACCGCCGTAGCAGGCGGCTCGTTCGAGCACGTCGGCGACGTACCAGTCGGCGTGGTTGTAGGCCCAGATGGCGCCCTCGGGATCCTCGGGCATGCCGGAGGCCTCGA
>VGBV01000038.1 GCA_016870325.1 Actinomycetota bacterium | reverse complement strand
CGCATCGCATCCCGGCGTCCTCGGGCCTGCCCTTGGCGCCACCAAGGGCTGCGCCCTGCGTCCTTGGGCTGCTCGGCCATGCGTGCCCTCAGGCGCACGGCGCCGTGGAATCAATCATCTAGTCGGCGACGTCGTCGGCTTCGGCCGCGTCCAACGCGATCCGCAGCTCCTGCTCGAAGTCCTCGGCGCCGCCATCCAGCTTGGCGGCGAGCGCCGCGTTCAGGCCCCGCCCGATCGCAGGGCCCTGGGGGACCCCGGCCTCGACCAGGTCATAGCCCGTGATCTCGAGCTCGACGTGGCGCAGGCGGCCGACGTAGTCGTCGAGCCAGTCGGCGCCCGCCGCGCGGGCCATCGCCAGCACCTCGGGGACGTGGTCGTGGGCCAGCACCTGCACCTCCGCGGGCGAGCCCGGCCGATCGTGGCGCGCGAGCTTGCCCGCCCGCCGGCGCAGGCGCGCGGGGTGGTCCCCCGGCGCCGTCGCGAGCAGGATCGCGGTCTCCCGGCGCGCGTACTCGCTCCACTGCGGGCTCGCCGCGAACAGCCGCTCCAGGGCCGCCGCCACCCGCGGGGCGGACCCCATTTCGAGCAGGCCCCACTCGTCGATCAGGGCGAGCGCGCGGCTCGGGTGGCTCTCAGCGGCGATCCGCGCCAGCTCGCCGACGACGCGGTCCTGCGAGACAGTGGAGAGGTCGGCGGAGCGCAGCAGGCGCTCGCAGTCGGGATCCAGGCCCAGGTCCAGACGAGCCGCGTAGCGCGCCGCTCGCAGGGCCCGGGTCGGATCGTCGACGAAGGAGAGCCGATGCAGGACGCGCAGCACGCCGGCCTCCAGGTCGGCGACGCCACCGTGGGGATCGATCAGCTGCGGCTCACCCGAGAGCGGCACCGCCATCGCGTTGATCGTGAAGTCACGCCGGGCGAGGTCCTCGGTGATTCCCGCCGGACTCACCGACGGCAGCGCCCCAGGGTGCTCGTAGACCTCGGCGCGGGTGCGGGCGATGTCGATCTCGTGGGCGTCGACGCTGACCGCCGCGGTCTGGAAGCGCGCGTGTTCGACCAGCTCGCCGCCCAGCGCCTCGGCCAGCGGCCCGACCTCGCCCTCGACGGCGACGTCGATGTCTGCACGCTCCTCCGCCAGCAGCAGGTCGCGGACCGCGCCCCCGACCAGGTAGGCGGGGACGCCCGCCGTGGCCCGGCGCACGAGCTCGATGCCCGGCAGGGCCTCGAGGCGCTCGGGGAGCTTCGAGGCGTCGATTTCGCGGGCGGTTGTCATGGTCGTCTCGGCCTTCGGGAAGGCCCGGCGCTTCTCCTACCATGTCGGCTTCGCCCGGTCCGAGATCCAGGCCGGACGGGCCGACGCGCATGCAGAAGTCTCCAGGGACAATCGCGAACTTGTGGCAGAACCATCGCGTCGCCGTGCTCTCAGGCGTGGCGATCGCGCTCGTCGCCGTCATCGCCGGCGGCTATCTGGTGCTGAAGCGGCCCGCCGACGTCTCCAACGAGGGCGCCTCCTTCGAGCTCAGCGACCAGGCGCAGGCCGCGGTCGGCGTCGACGACTGGCCCCTCTACGGCCTCAACCGTGAGCGCACCCGCTATCTGCCCGCCTCGACGAAGCCCCCGTTCAGGGTCGCCTGGAAGGTGAACGGGCGCAAGCTGCTCGAGTACTCCCCCGTGCTCGCGGGCGGCTCGCTGTACACGATCAACAACAACGGGGAGGCGCTCTCGATCAAGACGCGCAACGGCAAGATCCGCTGGCGGCGCGAGGTCGCCACCCGCAACGCCTCCTCGCCGGCCTACAGCGACGGCTGGCTCTACGTCGCCAACCTCGAGCCCGGCCAGGTGATCGGGCTCAACGCCAAGAACGGCGTCGAGCGCTGGAAGCGCCGCCTGCCCGGACGCACGGAGTCCTCGCCGATCGTCGTCGGCGACAAGGTGATCGCGGGCTGCGAGTGCGGGACCCTCTACGCCTTCGACAGGGAGACCGGCAAGACGATCTGGGAGACCGACCTCCCCGGCGAGGTCAAGGCCGCCCCGGCGGTCAGCGACGGCGTCGCCTACGTCGGCGACTACGCCGGCGTCTTCAGCGCGGTCCGGGTCAAGGACGGGGAGGTCAAGTGGCAGTCCGATTCCCTGGGCGGCAGCTTCGGCATCGCCGGGGACTTCTACAGCACCGCCGCGGTCGCCTTCGGCCGCGTCTATGTGGCGAGCAAGGACGGCCGCGTCTACAGCTTCGAGAAGGACACCGGCGAGCTGGCCTGGAGCCAGACCGCCGGCGGCGAGCTCTACGCCGGGATCGTCGCCGCCGACACGCCGAACACCGAGCCGACCGTCTACGTAGGCTCCTACGCCGGCGAGCGCTTCTACGCGCTCGACGCCCGCACGGGCGAGGAGCGCTGGTCGGTGGCGGCCCAGGGCCCGATCATCGGCGCCGCCAGCCTGATCGGCGAGACCGTCTACTTCGCCAACCTGAGGACCACGCACACCACCGCCGTCCGCGCGAGCGACGGCGAGCAGGTCTGGACGTTTCGCGACGGCGCCTACAACCCGGTCATCTCCGACGGCAAGCGCCTGTACCTGACCGGCTACAAGTTCATCTACGCGCTGCGCCCCGTCAAGCAGGGCCAGGGCGACAGCGGCGGCACCGAGTCGAAGGGCAAGAAGAAGGGCGGCAAGCGGGCCGGCTAGGAGGGGCCGCCCGCGGCGGCCCCTCCCGCGCGGCCCCGAGGCCGCGAGTCGTGCGTTCGTCCCACGCCTACTTGGGCGCGGCCACGCCCTTCAGCTCGAGCCGCCACTGGTTCAGGGTGCTCGTCTCGCCGATGTCGGTATCGTCGAACAGCGTCAGCGTCCAGTTGCCCTTCATCGAAACGCCGTTGAAGGTCGCCAGCGGGCGCACATCGTCGTCATCGTCGTTGAGATTCGAGGTACCGGCAAAGGGCCGGTTCAGGGTCGAATCCGGATCCACGCACGGTAGCGTCGCCTGATCGCGATCGCAGATCTGCGTGCGCGTGTCGTCGTCCATCTTCCAGGGGCCGATCGACTGGTCGCCGACGCCGTCGAAGAGGATGAACGTGCGGCCGTTCGGCGCGCTCAGCTTGGCGTTCAGGTCCTCCGCGGCGCCGGCCAGGTTCCCCGTCGTCTGAACCGTCACGTTGACGTCGGTCACCTCCTTGCCCTTGAACTTCTTGCCGCCCACGGTGATGTCCGACCGCAGCGCGATGGCGGGGTTGACCCCGGGGTAGTCCGGAATCGCCAAGTTCGTCGCCAGCGTCTTGCTGAAGCTGGCGGTGCTGGGCTGCTTCTTCTTCTTCTTCTTCGCCTCGGCGCTGACGCCGAGTCCGGCGGTGACGCTGAGCGCCAATGTCAGCACGCCGACGATCGCGACGCGGGTTCTTCTGGTCTTCATCGGTTCTCCCTCCGGGTTGTCCGTGCGGCGACCCTGGAACCTCCCCGGGCCGGTCGGGTGCGGGCCTAGGGGTCGCTCCCTCCGGCGAGTCTAACCGGAATCCCCGCCTCGCTCATCCGGCGCTTTGCCTCGGCGACGGTGTGCTCGCCGTAGTGGAAGATCGAGGCGCAGAGCACCGCGTCGGCGTGCCCGAGCTCGACCGCGTCCACCAGGTGCGACAGCTCCCCCGCCCCGCCCGAGGCGATCACCGGCACCGAGACGGCGTCGGCGACCGCGCGGGTCAGCTCCAGCTCGTAGCCGTCGCTGGTGCCGTCGCGGTCCATGCTCGTCAGCAGCACCTCTCCGGCGCCGCGCCCGGTCGCCTCGCGGGCCCACTCGACCGCCTCGCGGCCATCGACCCGGGTGCGGCCGCCATGGGTGTAGACGTCCCAGCGCGGGGTCACTTCCTCGGCCGCCCCCGGACGCGCGAGCCGGGGCTTGTCCGGGGCGAGGTCAGGCTGACCGGAGGAGGTGGCCGTCTGACGCCGGGCGTCGATCGCGATCACCACGCACTGCGCCCCGAACACGCCTGCCAGCTCGTCGATCAGGTCCGGGCGCGCCAGCGCCGCGGAGTTGACCGAGACCTTGTCGGCTCCGGCGTCGAGCACGGCCTGGGCGTCGGCGACCGAGCGGATGCCGCCGCCGATCGTGAACGGGATGAAGACGTTGTCGGCGGTGCGGCGGGCCAGCTCGACGATCGTGTCGCGGCTCTGGTGCGACGCCGTGATGTCGAGGAAGACCAGCTCATCGGCGCCCTCCGCGTCGTAGCGCTCGGCCAGCTCGACGGGGTCGCCGGCGTCGCGGATGTCGACGAAGTTGGTGCCCTTGACCACGCGCCCGTCGTCGACGTCGAGGCAGGGGATGACTCGCTTCAGGACCATGGGCTCAGGGTAGAAGGCGCCGCCGCGGGCGACTCGCGCCGTCCTGGAGCTAACGGACGAAGACGAGGTGGAAGGGGACGCCCTTCTCGGCCCAGGCCGCGCCCGCGTCGATCCAGGACCTGACCAGCATCCCGGCAAGCTCGGGCTCGCGCCTCCAGAGCTCCTCGCCATGCTCGATCACGACGGCGTGCCCGCGCTGCTCGTGCCACGAGCCCAGGTCGCGCAGGCACTCGTCGAGCGCGTCCCAGTTGCCGCCGAAGTAGTCGGGGAACTCGAGCGCCTCGGACAGCGCCGCCATCAGCTCCTGCTTGGAGCCGATCGCCGCGGCGTCGAGGGCGGCGACCCTGACCCCTGCCGCGCCCAGCGCCTCCGCATCAGGAGCCCGCTCGGCGAAGTGGACGCTCTCCCAGCCTCGGGGCGCGGGTGCGGTCAGGTCGGGTGGCCGCGGCGCCCCCGGCGGCGTGCCCGCGCTCATCGGAAGTCCTCCGGGTCGATCTCGATGAACGAGTCGTAGTGGTCGCGGGTGTAGTAGGTCTCGCCCGACTCCCCGATCACCAGGCGCCGCGCGCCGCGGTCGTCCGAGCCGGGGGTCTCGACCGTGTACTCGCGGTAGTGGCCCTCGGGCTGCTGCGGCAGCCGGCCCTCGCGGTTCTGGAACGTCGATCCGTCCTGGTCGTAGGGGAGCGGGCCGCCCGAGTCGATCAGGGCCAGCGTCGCGGCGATCCCGGCGGCCTCCTCGTCGGAGACCCGCCCGTCGCCCGCGGGCTCCTGCTGCGATGCTGCGGGCTGATCGCCCTGCTCGCCGGACTCGGGCGCAGGCGGGGGGGCGCTGACGGTCGGCGTCGTGGTCTGCGTCGCCGTCCCCTCGTCGCCCAGGTCGAGGTCTCCCCCGAGCAGGGCGTAGAGGGCGAGCAGGGCCAGCGCGGCGGCGGTGCCGCCGCGGGTCAGCGCTCTCCGTCCCATTCACCCGCCGCGTAGGCCCAGGCGATGAACAGCGCCTGCAAGGGCAGCCGCGCCCACAGCGCCGCCTCTCCCCCCGGGATGTCGTCGAACTCCTCGGCCTCGAGCGCCATATGCACGTTGGCCGGGAAGACCGCGAGCAGGGTGGCGATGCTGAGGGCGCTGCCCGCGCGCCGGGTGGCGGGATGCATCGTCGCCAGGCCGCCGGCGATCTCGGCGATCCCGCTCGCGACCACCATCTCGCGGTGCGCCGGCACCCACGGCGGCATGATCCGCTCGTACCAGCGCGGCTTCACGAAGTGCATGATCCCGGCGAAGACGAACCAGGGGCCGAACAGCCGCTTCAGCATGACCGCAATCTACCCGCGCCGCCGCTAGGCCCGGGCCTCGGCTCAGGGGCCGCCGAGCGCCCGAAGCGCCTCGGGCAGCGTGAAGCGCCCTTCGTAGAGCGCCCGGCCGACGATGACTCCGCCGAGGTTGTCGATCCCGAGCGAGGCCAGCGCGGTCAGGTCCTCGAGCGAGCCGACCCCGCCCGAGTAGATCAGCTCGGCCCCGCTGGCGGCCGCCACCTCGCGCATCGACACCAGGTCGGGTCCCTCCATCGTGCCGTCGACCTCGACCGGGGTGTAGATGAGGCGGCCGATCCCGCGCGCGGCGAGCTGGGCGGCGAGCTCCACCGGCCCGACGGCGGAGGGCTCGGTCCAGCCCTCGGCGGCGACCTTGCCACCGCGCGCGTCCACCGCCGCGACGACCCTGTCGCCGTGGGCGGCGGCGATCGCCCCCGCCAGGCCGGGGTCGTTGACCGCGGCGGTGCCGAGCACGACGCGCTCGGCGCCGGCCGAGATCGCGTCCTCGACCTTCTTCGAGTCGCGCAGGCCGCCGCCGAGCTGGATCGGAATGCCGACGGCGGCGACGATCCGGCGCACGTGGTCGAGGTTGACCGGCTCCCCCGCCCGGGCGCCGTCGAGGTCGACCACGTGCAGCCAGCTCGCCCCGGCATCGGCCCAGCGGCGGGCGGCGACGACGGGATCGTCCTCGTAGGCGGTCTCGCGCTCGTAGTCGCCCTGCAGCAGGCGCACGGCCTTGCCGTCGCGGATGTCGATCGCGGGGTAGAGGATCAAGGCGGGAGGCCGCTCGCGAAGCTAGGCCGCGCGGCAGATGCCGACGAAGTTCTCCAGCATCCGCAGCCCCGCGGCGCTCGACTTCTCGGGGTGGAACTGCGCCCCGTAGAGCGGCGCCCGCTCGACCGCGCAGGCGAAGCGCTCGCCGTAGGCCGCCGTGCCGAGCACGTCGGCCGGCTCGCTCGGGTGCGGCACGAAGGAGTGGACGAAGTAGAACGGCGTCTCCTCCCCGAGCCCCTCGGTCAGCGGCGAGGGGTGCTGCCAGCGCACCGGCGACCAGCCGATGTGCGGGACCTTGAAACCGTTGGCCGAGATCGGCGCGACGTCGCCCGGCAGCAGCCGGAGGCCGCCGGCGCCGTCGTTCTCGCTCGAGGACTCGAACAGCAGCTGCATGCCGAGGCAGATGCCGAGCACCGGCCGCCCCTGTTCGATTCGGCTCGCGACCAGCTCGTCGAGGCCGGCGCTGCGGACCCGCTCCATCGCCTTCGGAAAGGCGCCGACGCCCGGCAGGATGACGCCGTCGGCGCCGGAGGCCGCCTCGGGGTCGGGCGTGATCCCGGCCTCGGCCCCGACCCGCTCGAGCGCCTTCTCGACCGAGCGCAGGTTGCCCATGCCGTAGTCGAGGATCGCGACTCGTACAGCGCTCACGAGGTCAAAGTTCCCTTCGTGGAGGGGACGCCGGTCTCCTCGGGATCGATCGAGACGGCCTCCCGGAGGGCCCGCGCAAACGCCTTGAAGGCGCCCTCGACCATGTGGTGGGCGTTGGAGCCGGAGAGGATCCGCACGTGCAGCGTCAGCTTCGAGTTGTTGGCGACCGCGCGGAAGAACTCCTCGGTCAGCTCGGTGTCGAAGTCGGCGATCGCGACCTCGGGCAGCTCGCCCTCGAACACGGTCAGCGGGCGGCCGGAGATGTCGATCGCGCACTCGGCGAGCGCCTCGTCCATCGGCACCATCGCGGAGCCGTAGCGGCGGATGCCGGCGCGGTCGCCCAGCGCCCGGTCGATCGCCTGCCCGAGCACGATTCCGACGTCCTCGGTCGTGTGGTGCGCCCCCGTCTCCAGGTCGCCCGTCGCCTCGAGCTCGATTCCCAGCCGCCCATGACGAGCGAGCAGGTCGAGCATGTGGTCGAGGAAGCCGACGCCCGTGTCGATCCGCGATTCGCCCCCGTCCAGGGACAGCTTCAGGGAGATCCGGGTCTCCTTGGTGTCGCGCTTGATCTCGGCTGTGCGGCTCACTTCGCCCCCTCCTCGTCGTCGATGCGGGCGATCGCGGACTCCCCGTGGACGGGGAAGCCCTCGGCCTCGGCCAATGTAGCGACGACCGGGGCCAGCTCCCGGGCGCCCTCGGCCGTGATCGTGACCCGCGTGATCGGGCGCCGGAAGGTGTCCGGGCCGAGCGGTCCCTGGAAGCGTCCGGCGCCGCCCGTGGGCAGCACGTGGTTGGAGCCCGCGGCGTAGTCGCCGAATGCCGTCGCGCCATTCCGGCCGACGAAGACGCAGCCGGCGTAGCGCACGCCCTCGGAGATCGAGTCGGCGTCGGCGCAGGCGAGCTCGAGGTGCTCGGGCGCGAGCGCGTTCGCCAGCTCCAGCGCCGGCTCGGTCCCGGGGGCCTTGACCAAGGCCAGCGGCGCCTCATTCACCGAGGGCCGCGTCGCCGCCAGCTCGGAGGCCAGGCGGCCGATCTCGTCCAGCTGCGCCTGGTCGCTCGCGCACAGGACCAGCAGCCCGTCCTCCCCGTGCTCGGCCTGCGCGCACAGGTCCAGGGCGAGCAGGCGGGCCTCCACCGAGCCGTCGGCGATCACCATCAGCTCGCTCGGCCCGGCGATGCCGTCTATCCCGACCCGCCCGACCAGCTGGCGCTTGGCCTCCGTCACGTAGCGGTTGCCGGGCCCGACGATGATGTCCACGGGCTCGATCGACCCGGTGCCGAGCGCGAGCGCCGCGACCGCCTGGGCGCCTCCCATCGCGTAGACCTCCGTGGCGCCGGCCAGGCTTGCGGCGCCGAGTGCCAGCGGGTTCACCCGGCCGTCCTCGCCTGGGGGTGAGACAAGAGCGATTCGAGCGACGCCCGCAACTCGGGCGGGCACGCAGCACATGATCGCGGTCGACGGGTATGCCGCCTTGCCACCTGGGGCATATGCGCCCGCGGCGGCGACAGGGACTGACTGGCGGGATATCGCGACGTTGCCGCCATCCGCCTCCTCAGCGTCTTCCCGATCCGCGTTCCCAAACGAGGCGGTGGCTACGCCAACCTCCGCGATCATCTGCGCTCGCTGGGCGATGTCGGTGACGTTCCCCGCGGCCTCCTCGAGTGCGTCCCGGATCTGGGGCTGCAATGCGGAGACTGCGGAGATCAGCTCCCCGTCCGCCACCCGCAGCGATCCCGGGCGGGTCCCAAACCTCTCCTCGTACCGCAGCACCGCCGCATCGCCCTCGTCCTCGACCGCGGCGATGATCTCGGCGACGGCGTCGCTGACCTCGTCGAGCTGGGGCTGCAGCGCGCGCAGCTCGGCCGCGAGCCCGCGGGGGTCCTTGCCGTCCCAGTCGAATCCGGAGACCTTCACGGTCAGTCCTTCGCCAGCGCCTCGGCGCCTGGGCGCAGGCGCTCGACGATGTCGTCGACCTCGGCCGCGCGCAGCTTGTGGCTGACGCGGTTGACGACCAGGCGGGCCGTGCAGTCGACGATCTCCTCGCGCACCTCGAGGCCGTTCTCCTCGAGCGTGCGGCCGGTCGCGACCAGGTCGACGATGCCGTCGGCCAGGCCGACGATCGGCGCCAGCTCGACCGAGCCCTTGACGTCGATCACCTCGGCCTGGCGCCCGGTCTGCTCGAAGAAGCGCTCGGCGATGCGCGGGTACTTGGTCGCGATCCGCATCGCGCCGACACGGCGTTCGGACTCGCCCAGGCTCTCGTCGCCCTCGCGCGCCGCGACCACCATCCGGCAGGCGCCGAAGCGCAGGTCGAGGATCTCGTAGACGACGCGGTCATGCTGCTCGAGCAGCACGTCCTTGCCGGTGATGCCGAGGTCGGCGGCGCCGGCCTCGACGTAGGTGGGAACGTCGGAGGGGCGCATCGTGACCAGCGTCAGACCGCCGGACTCGAACACCAGCGATCGCGAGTCACCGCGTATCTCGGCGGTATCGACGCCGATCCCGTCGAGCGCGTCCAGGCACGGCTCGAAGAGCGCGCCCCGGGGCAGCGCCAGCTTCAGTCCCTCGCCGCCGCGGGTGCGAACGGCGCTCTCGATCGTCGGCGGGATCACCTTTCTCGCTCCCTTGCGATCCGCTCCTCCTCCATCTGCGCGAGGTGCACCCGCTCCAGATAGAGGCCGAAGCCGCAGGCGGGCATCGGGTGCCCGAAGTTGCGCAGCAGGTCGTCGTAGCGGCCGCCACCGCCGAGGATGTGCCCGAGCGCCGGGTCATATACCTCGAGGATCGCCCCGGTGTAGTAGCCCATGTCGCGCAGCAGCCCCAGGTCGAGCTGGATGCGGTCGGCGACCTTCCGCTCCTGCAGGGCCTCGTAGGTCTCGCGCAGGCGCTGGATCGCGCGCTCGACTGCGTCGCCCCCGAGCTCGTGGGCGCGCTCCAGCACCGTGCCGGCGTCTCCGCGCAGCCCGGGCAACCGCAGCAGCGTCTTGCGGCCCGCGGGGTCGAGGCCCTCGACCTCATCCACCTCCATCTCCAGGCCGACGAGGTTGTGCGCGGCGAGCTGGTCGAGGATGCGCTCGCGCGGCTCCCCCTCCACCGCCAGCTCCGAGAGCAGCTGGCTGTAGAGGTCGGCGTCCCCGAGCCCGATCACCGCGCGGTCCAGCCCGACGGCGTTGAGGGCGGCGCTCAGCACCTCGACCACCTCGGCCGTCCCCTCCGGCGCGCCGGCGCCGAGCAACTCGACCCCGGCGTGCATGAACTGGCGCATCTGGGCGCGCTGGGGGCGCACCGCGCGGTAGGCGTTGCCGATGTAGCTGAAGCGCAGTGGCGGCTCGGCGTCGGCGTAGCGGCTGGCCGCCATGCGGGCGATCGGCACCGTCATGTCGGAGCGCAGCGCCAGCAGCTCGCCGCGCTCGTCGAAGAAGCGGTAGGCCCCGACCCCGCCGCGGCCGCCGGCGCGCTGCAGCACCTCGTCGTACTCGAGCGTCGGCGTCGCCACCTGTCCGTATCCGCGCGCCGCGAACACCTCGGCGAGCTTCGACTGCAGCGAGTTCAGCTCGCGCATCTCGTCAGGCAGGATGTCCCGGGTGCCCGGGGGTATCGGGTGGATCACGTCGGCCACCTTAGAGCCAGAGTTGCCGATTCCCGGTCCCAGGGTTGCCGGGGTGTCGGCGCCCGAACGGCGCATCCCCGGGCCCGAAGCTGAGCAGGTGCGGGCGGGGCGCTAGGCTGGGACGCGCTCGGACGCGACGCGGTCGATGCGGGCTCCGAGCTCGCGCAGGCGCAGGTCGATGCGCTCGTAGCCGCGGTCGATCTGGATGACGTTGCCGATCTCCGAGCTGCCCTCGGCGGCCAGCGCCGCGATGAGCATCGCCATTCCCGCGCGGATGTCCGGGCTCTCCAGTCGCTCGCCGTGAAGCCGGCTCGGACCGCTGACGATCGCCCTGTGGGGATCGCAAAGCGTGATCCGAGCGCCCATCGTCACCAGCTTGTCGACGAAGAACAGCCGGTTCTCGAACATCTTCTCGAAGATCAGGATCGTCCCGTCGGCCTGCGTCGCCAGCGCCAGCGCGATCGACGTGAGGTCGGCCGGGAAGGCGGGCCAGGGGCCATCGTCGATCTTCGGGATCGCGTCGCCCTGGTCGTCGCGGACGGTCAGCTTCTGCTCGGGCGGCACCAGCAGGTCGCGGTCCTCGACCATCGTCTGCAGGCCGAGCCGGCGGAAGTGGCGGCGGATGCCCTCGAGGTCCTCGGGCACGACCTCGCGGATGCGCAGCTCGCCGCCGGTCGCGGCGGCGAGCGCCATGAAGCTGGCGATCTCGATGTGGTCGGGGCAGACGTCGTGCTCAGCGCCGCCGAGCTTGTCGCGGCCGTGGACGGTCATCACGTTGGAGCCGATGCCGTCCACCTGCGCGCCCATCGCGCAGAGCAGGCGCGCCAGGTCCTGCACGTGGGGCTCGGATGCGGCGTTGGCGATCGTCGTCGGGCCCTCGGTCAGGGCGGCGGCCATGAGCGCGTTCTCGGTGCCCATCACCGAGGGCTCGTCCATGTAGACGCGGGTCGCCTTCAGTCCCTCCTCGGGCGCGCTCAGCTCGATCGCCGGGTCGCCGCCGACCATCGCGCCGAGGTCGCGGAAGGCGTCCAGGTGGGCATCCAGGCGCCGGCGCCCGATCGTGTCGCCTCCCGGGGGCGGCATCGTGGCGCGGCCGAAGCGCGCCAGCAGCGGCCCGGCGGCCAGGAACGAGGCGCGGATCCGGCTCGCGGGGCCCTCGCCGACCTCGGTGTCGCTGATCGAATCCGCCTGAAGGCGCAACTCGTTGTCGCCGCTCCACTCGATCTTGACGCCCAATCCCCG
The DNA here is from genome assembly GCA_016870325.1 of Actinomycetota bacterium. Taxonomy (GTDB): domain Bacteria; phylum Actinomycetota; class Thermoleophilia; order Solirubrobacterales; family 70-9; genus VGBV01. The sequence continues at coordinate 5,921 of VGBV01000038.1, read as the reverse complement.
GAGCAGCTCCAGCATCGAGTCGACGTCGCGGATCCGGGGCACGTTGCGCACCACGAGCTCCTCCTCGGTGAGCAGGCAGGCGGCGAGGATCGGCAGGGCCGCGTTCTTGTTTCCGGCGGGGACGATCTCTCCCGACAGCGCCGCGCCGCCCTGGATGACGAACTTCTCCACGGCGTCTAGGGTAACTGCGGCAATGGCCGAGGTCTCAAGAGACGATGCATGGGCGCTGGTCTGTGAGTGGATCGAGTCCGAGTCGCTGCGCCAGCACGTGCTGGCGGTGGAGGCGTCGATGGCCGCCTACGCCCGCGAGCGCGGCGCCGACGAGGAGCTCTACGCGGTGACTGGGCTGGTCCACGACCTCGACTACGAGCGCCATCCGGAGCCCGAGACCGGTCATCCGCGGCACGCGATGGAGGAGCTCGAGAGCCGCGGCTATCCGCAGGAGCTGATCGACGCCGTCGCCGGCCACGCCGACTACATGGGCGTCCCCCGCGAGACGGACCTCGCGAAGACGCTCTACGCCGTCGACGAGCTCTCGGGCTTCGTCGCCGCCTGCGCGCTGGTGCGGCCGACCGGCATCGAGGGGATGAAGCCGAAGTCCGTGAAGAAGAAGCTGAAGCAGCCGTCGTTCGCGGCCGCGGTCGACCGCGCGCAGATCCAGCGCGGGATCGAGGAGCTGGGCGTCGAGCCCGACGAGCACATCGCGCTCGTGATCGGCGCGCTGGCGGGACGGGCCGACGAGCTGGGAATCGGCCCCCGGTCCGAGTCGGCGGCCGAGGAGAGCGGCGGGGGCGAAGAGGCCGCGTGAGCCGCTGGATCAAGGTGGCGCTGGTCGTCCTGGTCGGCGTGGTCGCGCTGCTTGCGCTGAACGCGGTCGCGGTCACCAACTCGACCAAGGACGCCGAGCGCGACGTCGAGGGCGCCGAGCTGATCGAGACCTCGAACGGCACCCTGCAGGTGCTCGAGCAGGGAGATCCCGCCGCCTCGCCCGTGGTGCTCCTGCACGGCGCCGCGGGCTCGATGCGGTGGTTCGAGAGCATGGCGTCCCTGCTCGCGGAGAGCCATCGCGTGATCAGCGTGGACCTGCTCGGCCACGGCGGCTCGGACAAGCCGAGCACCGGCTATGAGATCACCGACCAGGCCAACGCGATCGCCGAGGCGCTCGCGAGGCTGGACGTGGTCGGCGCCACGATCGTCGGCCAGTCCCTCGGCGGGACCGTCGCGATCGCGATCGCCGAGCAGAGCCCGGAGCTCGCGTCGCGGCTGGTCATCTTGGACCAGGCGCCGACCGACAGCTACGAGCAGAACTCGGCGAGCTCCGGGGTCCTGACGGCGCCGCTGGTCGGCCCCGCGATTTGGAGGCTGTCGCAGATCGGCCCCACCTCGGCCGTACGCGACCAGTACGAGATCGCGTTCGCGCCCGGATTCAACATCGCCAGCGGCTTCGAGAACCCCGACCAGGTCGTGGACGACCTGCGCGCGATGACCTACACGTCCTTCACCGAGCCGCTGGACGCCGAGGGGGCCTACACCGATCTGCGCTCGCTGGACGAGCGGCTGCGCGCGATCGAGGTGCCGCTGCTGGTCGCCTTCGGCGCCGAGGACCAGATCTACGTCGCCGAGGAGTCGCTCGCCGCCTACGAGAGCGTCGCCGGAGTCCAGACCGAGATCCTCGAGGGCGTCGGCCACACCCCCAACGTCGAGGCGCCCGAGCAGACGGCCGCCCTGATCGAGGCCTTCATCGTGCGCACCGAGGCCGCCGAGCGCGCCGCCCGCAAGGCCGAGGCGGCGAGGGCGGCGAAGAAGGCCGAGGCGCGCAAGGCCGCCCGGGCGAAGGCGCGGGCGAAGCGTCAAGCGAAGAAGAAGCAGGGCCAGGACGACTCCGGCAAGTAAGTGGCCTCCAAGCCCGGCGTCAGGCCGCCCCCGAGAAACGAGCTGGCCCGGGCGGAGCTGGACTCCGCAAACTGCGCGAACTAGGCTGATGGCATGAGCGACGAGATCCCGGAGGCGGGCGGCGCCGGCCCGAAGAAGAAGCGCCTGGGCGTGCGCGGGTTCGTCCGGGCCACGATCATCCAGCGCACCGCCGCGGTCTCCTGGCCCGAGGCCAAGCAGATGGCCCGGCGCGAGGACCCCGATCATCCGGCCGGCCCCACCGACGTGATCAGCGACTCCGAGCGCTGCGGCCCGCCCCCGAACCGTCCCTGAACAACGAGAGGGCCCGGTCTCCCGGGCCCTTCGCTATCGAACCTCACATCCGCCTTGCGGCTTCCGTGCTGCCCAATGGAGCCACCCTATCGGTGGCGAGCGGGTTGTCAAGGGGGTGCGAGCGAGTGACGCCGCAAACTGCGGGAACAGGCGGTCGCCCGAGGCGAGCTAGGTGGGCTTGCCCCAGCGGCTGTCGCCGTAGTTGCGCGAGCGCTCGTCCTCGACGGGATCGGACCCCGGCGGCGCGTAGCCGGCCTGGGACAGCATCCGGCGCAGGTCGACGAGGACCTGCGTGTCGACGTCCTTGCCGTGCGGGGCGGGCAGCACCTCGGTCTCGGGGCCCAGCTCGACCTTGAGCTTGCCGTTGCGCTCCTCGGTCACGGTCCCGATCGCCTCCAGCAGCGAGACGACCTGGCGCCATTCGACGTTGTGGCTGGGCGGCCTGGCGAAGATCCGCTCGACGGTGTCCCGGTGGTGGTTGTTGAGGTGCGCCCCGATCGTCATTCCCTCGCACCGCGAATCCGTCTCCGGACAACGAGAGGGCCCGGTTGCCCGGGCCCTTCGTTATTGACCTCCGCTTCCGCCTTGCGGCGTCCGCTTCGTTCAATGGAGCCACCCTATAGCGGCACCGGGAGATGTCAAGGGCCTGTGAACCGCGGCGTCCGCAAACTGCGCATTTCTTCGGGCTGCGGCGCTACTGCCAGCGCCCGCCGGCCTTGGCCCAGGCCTCCATGTGGTCCACCGAGCAGAAGGCGTCGGTGATCCGGCCCTCGCCGCGGTGGTGCACCAGCAGCGCCTGCACGTCACCGAGCTCGCCGCCGCAGTGCGAGCAGGTGCTCTCCCCCGGCTCGAAGCCGGGCGGCTCGGAGGTGGGCGGGCCCGCGTCCCAGTGCGCGTCGCCGAGCGCCCACGGCACCACGTGCTCGAGCCGGCAGAAGACCGCTCGCCGCTCGCCGGCGAGCTCATAGGCGCGGTAGCCGTCGTCGGCCTCCACGTCCACTCCGCACCAGGTACAAACCTCTGCCATGGCCGCGCTGAGAATAGTCGTGCTCGAGGGCGACCAGACCGGCCAGGAGCTGCTCGAGCAGTCGCTGCGGCTGCTCGAGCCCGGGGCGATCGGGATCGAGGTCGAGCTCGAGCGCTTCGACCTCTCGCTCGAGAACCGGCGCAGGACAGCCAACGGCGTCTGCGACGAGGCCGCCCGGGCGATGGTCGCCGCCGGCCTCGGCCTCAAGGCGGCGACGATCACTCCCGAGGGCGCCGACGACGTCGGCAGCCCCAACCGCCTGATCCGCGAGGGGATCGACGGCAAGGTGATCGTCCGCACCGGCCGCCGCATCCCCGGCGTGACCCCGGTCGGCGGCGTCCACCACCCGATCTCGGTCGTGCGGATGGCGGTCGAGGACGCCTACGGGGCCGAGGAGCGGCGTGAGCGTGTAGCGAAGCGGAACGCGAACACCGGTGAGCGTGTAGCGAAGCGGAACGCGAACACCGGTGAGCCTGTAGCGAAGCGGAACGCGAACACCGGTGTGCCTGTAGCGAAGCGGAACGCGAACACCGGTGAGCGTGTAGCGAAGCGGAACGCGAACACCGGTGAGCCGGCCGAGGCCGAGGACGAGGCCGCCTACCGGACCGAGGTGATCCACCGCTCGATCTGCCGCGCCGTCGCCGAGTACGCCTTCCGGGCGGCGGCCAAGTGCGGCGGCAGGATCTACGGCGGGCCCAAGTGGACCGTCAGCCCCACCTACGAGGGGATGCTGAAGGAGGAGATGGACGCGGCGGCGGAGCGCCACCCCGAGGTCCCATACGAGCCGCTGCTGATCGACGCCACCTACGCCGGCCTGATCAGCGGCCGCGCCGACGCCCCGCTCGTGATCCCCGCGCTGAACCGCGACGGCGACCTGCTCAGCGACCTGGTCCTGCCCCTGTTCGGCTCGATCGCCGGCGCCGAGTCGATCCTGCTGGCGCTCGACGCCGAGCTCGACCCCTCGGTCGCGATGGCCGAGGCCCCCCACGGCACCGCCCCCGCCCTCGAGGGCAAGGACCTGGCCAACCCGATGGCGATGATCCTCGCCGTCGCCGCCCTGCTCGACTTCGCCGGCGAGCGGGGAAACGGAGACGAGGCCGCCTCCCGCGCCTCGGCCGCCATCCACGAGGCCGTGATGGAGACGACCGCCGCCGGCATCCGCACCCCCGACCTCAAGGGCCACGCCTCGACCACCGAGTTCACCGACGCCGTGATCGAGCGCGTTCGCGCGGCGCTGGCCTGAGGCTCAGATCACCGGGCCCGACGGGGCGGGCTCTTCGAGCTCCTCCGCGGCGCGGATCCAGGCGGCGATCTTGCCGTCGCGGATGACGAAGGCCGTTCGGGCCTCGGTGCCGACGCCCGGGCCGCACTCCCCCGCTCCGGGTCGCTCGGTCAGCTCGAACGTCGCGACGGTGTAGCGGTCGCGGCGCTCGGCGCGGATCAGCTCGGCTCCGCAGGGCAGGGCCTCGTTGAAGGCGACCACTGCCTCGCGACTCTCGAGCTCCAGCGGCGGGGTGCCGTTCTGGGCGATGCTCGGCACCTCGAAGTAGTCCGCGGCGGCCTCGACATCCCCTTCGCGCAGCGCGGTCGACCACTCCTCGATCACGCGCGCGTCCTCGGGCTCGGCGCCGCCGGGGATGTCCGGATCCGCGCCATCACCCCCGCCGCAGCCGGCCCCCAGCGCGGCAACGGCGAGCGCTGCCGCGAGCGCCGCACGGGTTGGCGTCAATCGCGCGATCAGCCCATGATCCCACGGACCCTGGTTGCCTATTGGCATGCGAAGTGACCAGTGACCACTGCGCCGAGCGACGACTTAGTCGGCATATGGGCGGGAAAGTCGTCGCTGGCGAGATTTCGCGTCGTCGCGGCGGGCTCGCAGCCCCCTTGCGAGAGTACGGGCACCTAACCGGATGCGCCTTTTTTTCTAGGTGTCCGGGTCGCCCTCTCGCTCTTGGCGCTTCTCGGAGCGCTCGCGCTCCGCAAGCTTCTCGGCGAGGTAGGCGGCCTTGTCGGCCCGGCGCTCGTGCTGGTGGGCCTCGTCTTTGGTGATCGAGCTGTCGATCGCCTCGTGCTCGTCGGTGGCGCGCTCGCGCTGGAGCCGGCGCAGCTCGCCGGTTGTCGGCTCCTTCTTCGGCATCTCGCGAGAGTAGCCCGACTCGGCCCGATGGGTGGGAATTTCGTTCGGGTTCCTTGACCTTTCGGCGGGCATATACGAACATATGTTCGATGACCGTCGCGTGCGTGATCTCCCCCCGCTTCCGCCTGATGGCGGCGCTGGAGGGACGGCGGGAGCTGCTGCGGGGGCCCGCCGCGCTGACCCCGGAGCCGGGTGCGGCCCAGCTGATCGGCGAGGTCAGCGCTCCCGCCGAGCGCCTCGGGGTGCGCGCCGGGATGAGGCTGGGCGAGGCGCTCACGCGCTGCCCCGAGCTGGCCCTGGTCCCCTCCGACGCCGAGCGCGCCGAGCGCGACTGGGAGCGGGTGCTGCGGGGCCTGGAGGGGATCGGCGCGGCGGTCGAGTCAGAGCGCGCGGGCGAGGCCTTCTTCGAGGCCGAGGGGCTGCGCGGGCTCTGGGGCGGCGACCGGGGGGTGCTGGAGCGGGCGCTCGAGGCCGCCGGGATCCCCGTGCTGGCGGCCGCGGCGCCGTCCCGGTTCTGCGCCTACGCGGCCGCCGCCGGGCTGCGGGCGGCGA
>VGBV01000037.1 GCA_016870325.1 Actinomycetota bacterium | reverse complement strand
TACCCGGCGCGCTGGGCGCTGGCCGAGGCGCGGGGCGAGGGCGAGTTCCTGGCGGCGCTGGCGGTTCCCCGATGAGCGCCGCGCGCCCGGGCGGGCCGGGCGGGCGCGCGGGCCCGGACGTGGCGGTGGTGATCCCCCACTACAACCACGCCGCCTACCTGGGGGAGGCCGTCGCCAGCGCGCTCGCCCAGGACACGGGCCCGCCGCGGGTCGTGGTCGTGGACGACGGCTCGACCGACCCCGCGGCCGAGGCGGCGCTGGCGACGCTCCCCGCCGGGGTCGAGGTGATCCGCAAGGCGCACGGGGGCCAGGCCTCGGCACGGAACGCCGGCGCGCGCGCGACCTCGGAGCCGCTGCTCCTGTTCCTGGACGCCGATGACCACCTGCCGCCCGACGCGCTCGGGCGCCTGCGAAACGCGCTCGCGGCCGACGAGGACGCCGCCTACGCCTACGGGAGCATGCGCTACTTCGGCGCCTGGTCGGGCGAGGTCCCGTTTCCGGACTTCGATCCCTACAGGCTGCTCTACCGCTCGATCGTCGGTTGGCTCGGGCTCGTCAGGCGCGAGGCCTTCGAGCAGGCCGGCGGCTTCGACGAGCACCTCGAGGGGTTCGAGGACTGGGACCTGATGCTCGCCCTGCTGGACTGCGGCTGGGGCGCGGTCCGCATCGACGGGGTGGTGCTGGAGTACCGCAAGCACCAGACGTCTTCGCTGGAGGACCACCGCAGCCGCTACCGGCGCCTGTACCGCAACCTGCGCCGGCGGCACGCCGACCTCTACGGGCGGGCGCCCGAGCTGGCGGCGGCCAGCGACCTCTCGGCCGCCGGGCGGCTCGCCTACCGGACCTGGTGGGCGTGGCGGCCGCTGCCCGCGCGCTGGGAGCGCGCTCTCTACTCGCTCAGATTCCGGGGCTAACCTGGCTTGCCCATGTGCGGAATCTGCGGTGCCATAAGCATGCGCGGGGAGACGGTTCCCGACCTCGGGCGCAAGCTCGAGACGATGAACGCCCTGATCGGCCACCGCGGCCCCGACGACGAGGGCTCGTGGGCTCACGAGCGGGGCCACGTCGGGCTCGCGCACCGCAGGCTCAGCATCATCGACCCGACCCCGGCCGGCCACCAGCCGATGAGCGACACGGCCGGGCGCTGGATCACCTACAACGGCGAGGTCTACAACTACCCCGAGCTGCGGACCGAGATCGGCGGCGGCCCCTTCCGCACCAACTGCGACACCGAGGTGGTGCTGCGAGCCCACGACCGCTGGGGCACCGACTCGCTGCAGCGGCTGCGCGGGATGTTCGCCTACGCGATCTGGGACGAGCAGGCGCAGGAGCTGATCGTCGCGCGCGACCGCTTCGGGATCAAGCCGCTCTATTACGCGGTCGTCGACGACGTCTTCTTCTTCGCCTCCGAGGCGAAGGCGCTGATGCCGGTGCTGCCGGAGATCGATACCGATCCCGACGGTCTCAAGGACTACCTCGCCTTCCAGTTCTGCCTGGCCGGCAAGACGCTGTTCAAGGGCGTCCGCGAGCTGCAGCCGGGCCACTATCTGCGGATCGGCCGCGGCGCGGCGACGCCTCAGCGCTACTGGGAGGTGCACTACGAGACCGACTTCGAGCACAGCGAGGGCTACTTCGAGCAGCGCATAGAGGAGCTGCTGGAGGAGTCCGTCGGCTTCCACCTGCGATCCGACGTCCCCGTGGCCGCCTACCTCTCGGGGGGCACCGACTCGAGCACGGTCGCCTCGCTGGCAGGCCGCGCCCAGGGCGGGCTGGCGGCGTTCACCGGCAAGTTCAGCGAGGACTCACGCTACGACGAGAGCCCCTGGGCACGCCTTGTCGCCGAGCAGCGCGGCCTCGACCTGCACGAGGTGGACATCGGCGTCGCCGACTTCATCGAGCAGATCGAGAACGTCGCCTACCACATGGACTATCCCGCGGCCGGCCCCGGCTCCTTCCCGCAGTACATGGTCAGCCGCGCCGCCGCCGAGCGCGTCAAGGTGATCCTCGGGGGCCAGGGCGGCGACGAGGTCTTCGGCGGCTACACCCGCTACCTGATCGCCTACTTCGAGCAGTGCATTCGCGGCGCCATCGACGGCACCCTGCACGACGGCAACTTCGTCGTCACCTACGAGTCGATCATCCCCAACCTCGTCTCGCTGCGGAACTACAAGCCGCTGATGAAGGACTTCTGGGCCGAGGGGCTGTTCGAGGACCTGGACGCCCGCTACTTCCGGCTCATCAACCGCGCCCACGACGTCAGCGAGGAGGTCGATACCGGGGCGCTCGGGGACTACTCGCCGTTCGAGACCTTCAGGGAGATCTTCAACGGCGACAACGTCGGGCACGAGGCCTACTTCGACAAGATGACCCACTTCGACTTCAAGACGCTGCTGCCGGCCCTGCTGCAGGTCGAGGACCGCGTCTCGATGGCGCATGGGCTGGAGTCGCGGGTGCCGCTGCTGGACCACCGGCTGATCGAGCTGGCGGCGACGATCCCCGCCGACGTCAAGTTCAAGAACGGCCACATGAAGCACGTGTTCAAGCGCGCCACGCGCGAGATCATCCCCCACCAGGTGAACGAGCGCACCGACAAGATGGGATTCCCGGTGCCGCTGGGCGAGTGGCTGAACGGCCCCGCGCAGGCGTTCGTGGCCGACGTGCTCAGCTCGCAGCCCGCCCGCGACCGCGAGCTCTTCGACAACGCCAAGGTGCTCGCGGGCGTGACCGAGGAGCAGACCTTCGGCCGCAAGACCTGGGGCCTGCTCTCGCTCGAGCTGTGGCAGCGCGCCTTCCACGACCGGGCGGCCGAGTTCCGGAAGCTGCTCTCCACCAGGACGCCCCGCCTGCGCGAGGCCACGGACGACGGGCGCCTGGGCGGAGCCGCGTCGGGCTAGCCGGGCCCGCCTTCGGTGAAGCTGGTCGTGATCACCCCGCTGGCGGCTGACCTGGACAGCCGCAGCTACCGTCACGCGGCGTCCTTCGCCCGCATGGGCCACGAGACGGTGCTGATCGAGGGCCGGCGCAGCAGCAGCCTGCCGGGCCCTCCGCGCTTTCAGGTGATCAGCGCGGGCCCGATGCGGGAGGTCACGACCAGGTTGCCGCCGCCAATGCCGCCTGCTCCGCCGCCACCTGCGCCGGCGCGCGAGCGGTCCCTCTGGCACCCCCTCGAGCTGGTGCCCCTGCCGATCAGGATGCTGCCGGTGACCCTGCGTGTGCGGGCGCGTCGGCTGCGGCAGTCGGCGCAAGTGCTCGGGGCCGAGCTGCGCGCGAACCTGCGCCTGCTGCGGGTGCTGCCCCCGGCCGACCTCTACTGGTTCATGGGGTATTCGCCGAGCTTCGCGGTGCGAGTGGCATCGAGGCTGCGAAGAACGCCGTTCGTCTATGACGCCTGTGACTCCTACTTCGAGGTCTACGAGGGAGTGCCGCCCGAGGAGTACCCGCTCAACGCCCGCGTGATGGAGCACCTCGAGGCCGGAGCGGTGAGACGAGCTGCCGCCTTCGTCACCGCCTGCGACGGCTACCAGGTGCTGCTGCGGGAGCGCCACGGGCGGGAGCCGATGGTGCTCCGCAACAAGCACGACCAACGCCTCGACGAGCCCGCGGACTCCGACGTCCGATCGGTGCTCGGTCTCGGTGCTGACGAGTTCCTCTGCGTGCAGATCGGCCACGTGAAGACGGGAACCGCGACCGAGGAGACGCTGCGCGCCCTGCTCGAGCTCGGTCCGGGATACCACTTCGCCTTCCTGGGCCAGCAGCAGGGCAGCGTCCCGCACCTGGTCAAGAGCCTCGGGCTGGGCGACAGGGCCCACCTGTTGGCACCCGTTACCTTCACAAGGCTCGCCGACTTCCTGCGCAGCGCCGACGCCTCGGCCATCCTGCAGCGCGGCCTGGACCGCAACTACGAGTACCAGGAACCGCTGCGCCTGTATCACGCCGTCGCAGCCCGCCTTCCGATCCTGTACGCGCCGCTGCCCGGCGTCGAACGGGTGATCGCCGAGCACGGCCTGGGCGTCGCGGTCGACCCGGACTCCCCAGACTCGATCGCGACCGGCATGCGCGCGCTCGCGGACTGGCCGTGCAACGCGCGGATCAGGGCCAACATGGACTGCGCGGCGGCCGAGCTCAGCTGGGAGCGTGAGGAGACCCTGCTCGCTAACTTGATCTCCTCGCTGGGTCCGAAACGGACGGGCCCCGGCCGAGGCCCTCTGACAGGAAGGACGCGACTGAGATGAAGGTTCTGATCACCGGCGGGAGCGGCTTCATCGGCTCCCACCTCGCCGACCGCCTGCTGGCGCAGGGAGACGAGGTGCTCTCGATCGACAACTACGCCACCAGCCGGCGCGGCAACCTGGCCGAGCAGGACGGCCTGACCATGGTCGAGGGCTCGATCGCCGACCCCGACACGGTGCGGGGCGTCTTCGAGGACTTCGGGCCGGACGTCGTCGCCCACGCGGCCGCCTCCTACAAGGACCCCGACGCCTGGGTCGAGGACACGCGCACCAACGCGCTCGGCACGGTCAACGTCGTCGAGGCCGCGCGCGATGCCGGGGTGGGCCGCCTCGTCTACTTCCAGACGGCGCTCTGCTACGGCACCAAGCCGATCGAGCAGCCGATCACGCTCGACCACCCGATCCGCCCGGACTCGAGCTACGCGATCTCGAAGACGGCGGGCGAGGAGTACATCGAGCTGAGCGGGATCCCATTCGTCTCGCTGCGGCTGGCGAACGTCTATGGCCCGCGCAACATGAGCGGCCCGCCGCCGACCTTCTACAGCCGCCTCAGCGAGGGCAAGCCCTGCTTCGTCGTAGACACCCGGCGGGATTTCGTCTTCGTCGAGGACCTGATCGAGGTGGTCGAGGCGGCGCTGCGCGGCACCGGCGAGGGGCACTACCACGTCTCCTCGGGCTCGGACCACTCGATCAAGGAGATGTTCGAGGCGGTCACCGACGCGATGGGGATCGAGCTGGATGAGGAGGTCGAGGTGCGGCCCCGCACCGAGGACGACGCCCCTTCGATCCTGCTCGACCCGTCCCGCACCGAGCGCGACTTCGAGTGGAAGGCCGGCGTACCGCTGAGCGAGGGCGTGGCGAAGGCGATCGAGTACTACAAGGCCGAGGGCGTGGGCGAGACCTACACCCATCTGCGCGCCGAAGAGCTGAAGGTGCCGGCCTCGGACGAGTCCTGAGCCAGCAGCGCCTGATCGCGCTGGTCGGCGCCGCGCTGCTGACGGCGGCGCTGGCGCTGAGCATCGCGACGCTGACCTCGGCGCCGCAGCCTTTCGGCGACGAGGCGTGGTTCGCATCTACCGCCTGGTCGGCCTCCGCGGGCCACGGGCTCGAGCCCTCGATCGCCGCCGACGGCGGCGTTTATGACGGAGTCAGCGACTTCTGGTCCTCTCGCGTGGCCTCGCTTCCTCACGTCGCGGCCGAGGCGCTGTTCGGGACCTCGCTGGCGCTGCACCGCGGGCTTGTGCTGGCGGCGGCGCTGGCGGCGCTGGCGGCGTTCGGGTTGGCGATCCGGCGCCTGTTCGGCTCAGGGACCGCGCTGCTCGCCTGCGCTGCGCTGGCATTCAGCTTCGGCTTCTACTCGGCGAGCCACTGGGTGCGCTGGGACGGAATTGCGATGCTTTTCTCGGCCCTGATCCTTCTCGCCCTGGTCGCAGGGCCCGCGCGGCTGCTGCTCGCGGCGGGGGTCGGAGCGCTGATCGGGATCGCGCCGGATTTCGCGCTCGGCGTCGCCGGGGCTCTGCCGGGCGCGCTCGTGCTCTGCGCCTGGGAGCGCGAGCGTCGCTGGGAGCGCGTCGGGGCGCTGCTCGGTGGCGTCGCCGCCGGCGGGCTGGCCTTCGCGCTCCTTCACTTCACGGGCGGCTGGTCCGACGCCCAGCAGCAGTACGAGATCGTCTTCCGTCCGATCTACGGGGAGGTGCCCCTGTTCGAGGCCATCGGGGATCTCAGCCTCGCCCCGTTGCTCGACGAGTCGGACCGCTACTCCAACATGGCGCCGGAGCCCTTCCTCGGCAGCTTCGCCGTGATCGCGGCCGGAGCGCTGGCCGCCGTGCTCTCCCTGCTCTCGGCGCTCGGGGTTGGGCGGCGCCCGCTCGCCTGGGTGGGAGTGGCGGCGCTCTGCCTGCTCAGCCTGGCGCTGCTCGCCACTCCGTTTCCCCACGAGCCCCTGCGGCACCTGACGGGGTTGCTGATCGCTACGGCCTTCGGCCTGATGCTCGCGCTCGGCGTCAGGGCGCTGCTGCGGCCTTCCCCCTACCCGACCGAGGCGGTGCCCGCTGTGATGCTCGCGAGCATGCTGGTCGGCTTCGGGCTGCTGCTCGGCTGGAAGGGCCCCACCTACGTCGTCTTCTGCTTTCCCTTCGCCTTCGGCGCGATCGCGTCGGCCCTGCACATTTTGGCGCCGCCGCGCCTGGGCGAGATGGTGCCCGCGGTCGGGCTGGCGGTGATCGCGCTGGCCGGGGCCGTGTTCCTGGCCGAGCAGATCCGCGCCGTCCCCGACCGGGAGCCCGCCCTCGACTCGGAGCTGGCCGCCGAGGCGAACCGGATCGTGCCCGAGGGCAGCACCGTGGTCGGGGAGTGGATCTACTGGTGGCTGTGGCGCGACGAGCGCTTTCGCTTCAACAGCTCGATCTGGCTGCAGCAGTGGCAGCATCCGTCCGAGGGGTTCGCCGGCGCCTTCCACCGCGTCTGCCCCGACTACGTGCTGATGGACGATCTCTGGCTGGCGCGCTACGGCCAGCTCGCGACCGGACGGCGCTTCGCGAGCCAGGCCCCGACGCGGCGCGGGGAGAAGCGCGAGCTGCTCCGGCTGCTGCGCCGGGAGTACCGCCCCGTGAGCACGAGATCGGCGGCCGACCGCACCCTGGTCTTCTGGGAGCGCCGTGCCCCCGGTTGCCCGGAGCCGGCGCGATGACGGAGCTAGCGGCGCCAGGGACGGGGAAGCATGTGCGTCGGCTCCCCGCCGGGGCGCTCGGGATCGGGGTGCTGGAAGCGTGTCCGCTCGGCGCCCGCCTGCTCCAGCGCGCCGGCGATGCGCCGCCGCCGCAACCAGTAGCGTCCGATCAGGGCCAGCATCCGCAGCCCGATCGCGGCCGCCGCGCCGAAGCTCTCGGTCGTGCCCCGCTGACCGTGCCGGGCCCGGTAGCTGACCGGCAGCTGCACCGAGCGCCAGCCGCCGAGGATCGTCAGCAGCATCATCTCGGGCCCGAACTCGCCGCCCTTGACGGTGAAGAAGGGCTGCATGAAGCGGACCGCCGGGCCCGACACGAGCCGCATCGTGCAGCCGATGTCGCTCAGGTGCGAGGTCCCGAAGGCTGCCATCACGAGCTTCGCCCAGAGCCAGTTGCCCCAGCGCAGCGAGTGGCCCATGTTGGCACCGCTCCAGATCATCTCCCGCACGGTGCGCGACCCATAGACGAACTCGAAGTCGTCCGAGTAGGCCAGCAGCTTCCAGAGGTCGGCCGGGTCGAAGGTGCCATCGGCCTCGCAGATGCAGACGAGGTCGGCGCCGGTCTCGGCGATCCCGCGGCGGATCGCGGCGCCGTAGCCCTGCTCCGGCTCGATCACCTCCCGGGCGCCGGTCGCGGCGACCTGCTCGGAGGTGCCCAGCTCGGCGTTGTTGTTGACGACGACGATCTCGTCGACCACGCCGAGGCCCTCGAACCCCTCGACGACGGCGCGAACGGTCGCGCGCTCCCGGTATGTGGGGATGATCACTGCGACCGACCGGTCTTTCCACATGAGCCCGAGCCAGCTTAGACAAGCCCCTCCGAGCGATCGTGCGTGCGCTTGCGCGGCCTGCGGCGCCGGGCTGCCCGACGCGCCCGCGATCGTCGGCGCCGATCTGCTGCACGGGGTCCCAGGCGAGTTCCGGGTCCACGTCTGCGCGGGCTGCGGTGCCGGCAACACGCGTCCGCAGATGAGCGAGGACGAGCTCGCTCCGTTCTACCCGGACGACTACGGCCCTCACGCATCGGAGGGTCCGCTCGCGGGCGCCCTGGGCCGGCTCTTGGTCAGACGGGAGATCCGGGTGGGAGCAGCCGGCGCGCTGGGCGGGCATCCGGGCGGGCGCCTGCTGGACGTCGGCTGCGGCGGCGGCGAGCTGGCGGCGCTGCTCGCTCGCAGCGGCGGCTGGAGGTCCGCCGGCATCGATCCCTCGGCGGCGGCCTGCGAGCGGGCACGGGGGCTGGGCGTGGAGGCGCGGGCGGGCACCCTGCAGACGGTCGAGCTCGAGCCGGGCGGCTTCGACGCGGTGCTGTTCAACCACTCGCTCGAGCACATCGCCGATCCCGTCGAGGCCCTCGACCGGGCCCGCGGACTGTTGCGGCCGGGGGGCGCGCTCGCGATCAGCCTCCCCAACTTCGGCTGCGCGGCGCGCCGCCGCTTCGGCCGAGCCTGGTTCCATCTGGACCTGCCACGCCATCGGGTGCACTTCAACGACGCCGCGCTGCGCACGGCGCTCGAGCGGGCGGGCCTGCGCCCCGAGCGCACATGGACCTCGACCAGCCCCAGCGGCCTCGCCGGCAGCATCCAGTACCGCCGCCTCGGCGGGCTCGCCGTCGCCGAGGGCCCCGCCCGCCACGCCGTCGGCCAGGTCGCGGCGCTGGGCCTGATCCCGGTGGCCCGCGCAGAGCAGGCACTGGGGGGCGGGCGAGACTACCTGCACGCGCTGGCGAGGGCCCCCTGAGGTCCCGCGGTGCCGCTCGCCCCTACACTGGCCCACTCGCATGACTGACGCCACCCTCACCGACGCCAGGGTCCTGGTCGTGGGCGGCGCCGGCTTCGTCGGCTCCAACCTGGTCAGGGCGCTGCTAGAGCGTGGGCCCGAGCACGTGCTCGTGGTCGACAACCTGCTCAGCGCCGAGCGCGAGAACTTGCCGTCGGACGATCGCATCGACTTCGTCGAGGGCTCGATCACCGATGACGCGATCCTCGCCGGGCTGCCGGAGGACCTCGACTACGTATTCCACCTCGCCACCTACCACGGCAACCAGTCCTCGATGGCCGACCCGCTCGCCGATCACGAGAACAACACGCTCACAACGCTGAAGCTGTACGAGCGGATCAAGGGCTTCGAGCGGCTGCGCAAGGTCGTCTACGCGTCGGCCGGCTGCACCGTCGCCGAGAAGACCTTCGACCACGCCGACGCGACTTCGGAGGACGCCCCCGTCAGCCTCTACCTCGACAGCCCGTACCAGATCTCCAAGATCATCGGCGAGTACTACTCGAACTACTACTTCGGCCGCCACGGGCTGCCCGCGGTCAAGGCGAGATTCCAGAACGTCTACGGCCCCGGCGAGGTGCTCGGGGCGGGCCGCTGGCGCGGCACCGCCAACACGGTCTGGCGCAACGTCACACCGACCTTCGTCTACAAGGCGATCAGGGGCGAGGCGCTGCCGGTCGAGAACGGCGGCATCGCCACCCGCGACCTGATCTACGTCTCGGACATCGTCGAGGGCCTGCTCGCCTGCGCAATGCGGGGCGAGGCGGGCGGCGTCTACAACCTCGCCAGCGGCGAGGAGACCTCGATCCTGGAGTTGGCCGAGCTGATCAACGAGATCGCCGGCAACGAGACCGACATCGCGCTCACCCCGGCCCGGGACTGGGACCACTCCGGAAAGCGCTACGGCGACCCCGCCAAGGCCAGGGCCGAGATCGGCTTCGAGGCGAGCACCCCCCTGCGTGAGGGGTTGGAGGCGACGGTCGCCTGGACGCGCGAGAACCTGGGCTGGATCGAGAGCTGCATGCACCGCCACGCCAGCCGGATCGCAGAGCCGGCCCCGAACAGCGCCTAACCTGCGCTTCGAGATGGAAGCGCGCGCGAGCGATGTGCCCGCAGCCATGCGGACGAAGGTGATCGAGCCACCACGGGGCTGGGGCTTCCCCGACCTGGCCGAGATCGCATCGCACCGGGACCTGATCTTTTACCTCGCGCGCCGGGATGTGGTGGTTCGCTACAAGCAGGCGGCCGTGGGGGGATTCTGGGTGGTGCTGCAGCCGCTGCTGCTGGCGGGCGTCTTCAGCCTCTTCCTGGGAACCTGGGCCGGCTTCGACGCCAACCCGGACACCGGCGTTCCGCAGCCGCTGTTCGTACTCGCGGGGCTGGTCGTCTGGCTCTTCTTCTCGACCGCGCTGGAGCGGGTCTCGAAGAGCACCGTCGCCAGCGAGGGGCTGATCTCGAAGATCTACTTCCCCCGCGCCGTGATCCCGCTGGCGGCCGCGATCGCCCCACTGGTGGACTTCGCGATCACGTTCGTCGTCGTGGTGCTCGTCGCGATCGCGTACGGCTACCCGCCGGGGCCCGAGATCCTCGCCACGCCGCTGGTGGTGGCCCTGGCGGAGACCACGGCGTTCGGCGCCGGCCTCTGGCTGTCGGCGCTGAACGTCCGCTACCGGGACGTGACGCTGATCGTGCCCTTCGTGCTGCTGGTGGGCATGTTCGTGACCCCGATCTTCTACACCCTCAACCTCGTGCCGGAGTCCCTGCAGCCCCTCTACGCCCTGAACCCGATGGTCGGCGTCGTCGAGGGCTTCCGCTGGTGCCTGCTGGGAACCGACTTCCCGGGCGGGCTGCTGCTGATTCCCGTGGTGGTCAGCGTTGTGCTGACGGTGACGGGCGCCCTCTACTACCAGCGGGCCGAGCGGGGCTTCGCGGACGTGATCTGAGGTCCTGATGGGGGAGCCGGCCGTCCGCATCGAAGGCGTTTCCAAGCGCTACCAGCTGGGTGCGCTGGCGGGGGGCAGCCTCTCGCAGCGGCTCGAGTCCGCGGTGCGGCACCCGCTGCGGCGAATGCGCGGAACGGCCGAGTCGAAGCCCGAGACCTCGGAGTTCTGGGCGCTGCGCGACGTCGACCTCGGGATCGAGGAGGGCAAGATCACGGGCCTGATCGGGCCCAACGGGGCCGGCAAGAGCACGCTGCTGAAGCTGCTCTGCAGGATCACCGCGCCGACCGAGGGCCGGATCGAGCTGCGCGGTCGGGTCGGCAGCCTGCTCGAGGTGGGAACGGGCTTCCATCCCGAGTTGACGGGCCGGGAGAACATCTTCCTCAACGGCGCCATCCTCGGCATGCGCCGCGAGGAGATCATCCGCCGCTTCAGCGAGATCGTCGAGTTCTCCGGGATCGGCCAGTTCCTCGACACGCCGGTGAAGCGCTACTCGAGCGGCATGTACGTGCGGCTCGCCTTTGCGATCGCGGCGCACCTCGAGTCCGAGATCCTGCTGATCGACGAGGTGCTCGCGGTGGGCGACCAGGAGTTCCAGCGCAAGTGCCTGGGCAAGATGGAGGAGGTGTCGACGAGCGGGGGGCGGACGGTGATCTTCGTCGCCCACAACATGAGCTCGATCCGCAGGCTCTGCGACAGCGCCGTGCTGCTCGACCACGGCAGGGTGCTCGCCCACGGCGACACCGACCGCGTCGTCGCCGACTACCTGGAGCGGGTCGAGCCGGTGCAGCACGGCGGGATTGCGAACATCGCCGCCGACGCGCAGCGCAGCGGGATCGGCGGTGCGCGCCTGCTCCGGGTGGAGCTGTCCGACTCCTCGGGCGGGGCGAGCGAACGGGTCCGCTACGGCGAGCCCCTGTCACTCTCGCTCGGCTTCGAGATCGAGCGCCGCCTGCCCGGCGCGGCGGTCCAGGTCGGGGTCTCGACCGCCGAGGGCATCAACATCCTCACCTCCCACAGCAGTGACCGCGGCAGCCTGGAGCTCGACCTCGAGGAGGGCATGATCGAGCTTCGCTGCGAGCTGCGGGCAACACTGCTGCCGGGCGAGTTCGCGATCGACGTCGACCTGCTCGACGCGCGCGGTTTCTCGGTCGACAGGGTCGAGCGAACCCTCAACTTCAAGGTCCTGAACGTCGCATTCGACGGCAGCGGCGACCACTATCCCTGGCCCCACGTGCGCGGGTCCGTGCGACCGGAGTCGGATTGGAGCGTGGTCCAGGGGGCGGGGAGCCGGGTGCAGGCGGCCGAGCGCGGCTGAGATGAGCCCCCTCCTCACCGCGGCCAGCCAGCAGCCGGCACCGAGCGGAGTCACCGACCCCGAGCCCCGGTTCGGCAAAGGCGGGCCGGTCGTGCCCGCCGAGCGGGGGCCGTCCCCGGGCGTGCTGCTGCTCTACCACTATCCGACCCGGCGCTGGTTCAGGAACGCGTCAACGATCCTCGAGCACGTCGGCAGCTTCTCCCGCCACTCGCGCTTCCCGATCTGGGAGGTAAACACGGCCGAGCCGATGTCCCCGCGCCTGGCCGAGTTGGATGTCGAGGCGATCCTTCTGCACTACTCGCTGTTCTCGCCCGGCCTCTACGCGATGACCGAGGCGCACGCCGAGTTCGTGCGCAGCTCGGGCGCCCACAAGGTGGCGTTCTTCCAGGACGAGAACCGCTACTGCCGGCATCGCTTCTGGTTCATCGACGAGTTCGGGGTGGACACCGTGTACACGTGCCTGGAGCCGGAGGGAGCCGAGCAGGTCTACGGGCGGCATACCTCGGCCGCGGAGATCAGGACCAACATCCCCGGCTACGTCGGAGAGGAGCTGCTGGACGCCGCCGAGCGCTTCATCGTCCCGGAGGCGTCCCGCCCGGTGGACGTCGGCTACCGCGGCAGGCCGATCCCCGCCTACAGCGGCCGAGGCGGCCTCGAGAAGGCCGAGATCGGGACCCGGTTCCTGGAGCTCGCGGGCGGCAGGGGCCTGATGCTGGACATCGCCACCAGGGAGGAGGACCGCCTCTACGGCGACGATTGGTTCCGCTTCATCGCGGGATGTCGCGCCGTCCTCGGCGTCGAGTCGGGAACCTCGGTGTTCGACGTCGACGACGTCGTGGTGGCCGAGTACGAGCGCCTGGCCGCCGACGGCTCCGAGGTCACCGTCGAGGACCTGGCCGATGTGATGGAACCGCTCGAGGGCCGGATTCACTACAGGACGATCAGCCCCAGGCACTTCGAGGCGGCGGCCCTGCGCGTCTGCCAGATCCTGTTCGAGGGCCACTACTCGGGCCGGATGGAGCCGATGGTGCACTACATCCCCCTGCGCAAGGACTTCTCCAACCTGGATCAGGTGATCGAGCGCTTTCGGGACCCCGGGTTGCGAGCGGAGCTGATTGCTAACGCGCATCGCGACCTGATCGCCTCCGGCAGGGAGAGCTACGCCGGTTTCGTCGCGGATGTCGACGGGGTGCTCTCCCGGGCGGGGGTCGGCCGGGCCGGCCCGGCCTCGCGCCCAACCGAGGTCGAGGTCGCGCTCAGGCGGGGGCGCCGGACGCGGCGGCTGAGGTCGCGCCTCGCGGCGGAGATCGCCTCGGCGGAACGACGCTTCTACCTGATCGTGATTCGGCTGCCCGGCGGCAGGGCGCTCGCGGCGCGGCTGGGGCGGATGCTGGGCCGCGGTGGGAAGGCCTAGCTCGATGCCGGGCACCGTGGGACGGGACCAGGCGGCGATCGACGCCGGCAACGCCGCCTTCTGGAACGAGCTCTGCGGCACCCGCTTGGCGCGCGCGGTGGGCGTCACCGATGCCTCGCCCGAGAGCCTGGCGCGATACGACGCCGCCTACATGGGCTTCTACCCCTATCTCGACCGCTATCTCCCGGACGCCGGAGCGAGCGGCGAGGTGCTCGAGATCGGGCTCGGCTACGGGACCGTGGGCCAGATCCTCGCCTCGGGAGGGCTCACCTACCACGGAGCGGACATCGCCGAAGGACCGGTGGGGATGATGCGCCACAGGCTCGGCCACCTCGGCGTCGGACCCGAGCAGGCGGAGGACCGGGTTCGGGTCGCCTCGGCGCTGGAGTTGCCCTACGAGGACGAGCGCTTCGACTACGCGTACAGCATCGGCTGTCTGCACCACACGGGCGACATCCCCCGCGCCGTCGCGGAGATCCGCAGGGTGCTGAAGCCGGGCGGCACCGCCGTCGTCATGCTCTACGCGAAGCACTCGGCGCGGCAGGCCTGGCTCGCGGCCTGGAACCTGCCATCGCGACTCCTGCGGCGCGGCCCGAGCCACGACGAGCGCCTGCGCTGGCGTTATGACCGCAGCCTCGGTGGCGAGGCCGCTCCGACGACGGAGTTCACCTCGGTGGCCGAGGCGAAGCGGATCTTCGGCGGTTTCGCGACCGTCCAGGTGCGGCGGGAGAACATGGACGAGCCGGTGATCTGGCGCCTGCACGTACCGCGAACATGGTTCCTGGGATGGCCGGCGCGCCTCGCCGGCCGCGATCTCTACGTCACCGCAGTCCGGTGAGCGACCAGGCGCTAACCGATCGGGCCAACGCCGCTTTCTGGGACGAGCTCTGCGGCACCTCGATGGCGCAGGTCCACGGCGTCACCGACTCCTCCCCCGAGAGCCTCGCCCGCTTCGACCGCGCCTACCTCGACTTCTATCCCTACCTGTCCGGATACCTGCCCGTCGAGATGACGGGGGAGCGGACCCTGGAGATCGGGCTCGGCTACGGCACGCTCGGGCAGCTGATCGCCGAGCGCGGCGCCGACTACCACGGTCTTGACATCGCCGAGGGGCCGGTGGCGATGATGCGCGAGCGCCTCGCCCGGTTGGGCGTGCGCGAGCCGCAGCAGCGCGTGCGGGTCGGCTCAGCCCTCCGGATCCCCCACCACGACGCCTCGTTCGACCGGGTGGTCTCGGTCGGCGCTCTGCACCACACGGGCGATCTGACCGGCGCGGTAGGGGAGGTGCGCCGAGTGCTGAGGCCCGGCGGCAGCGCTCTGGTGATGGTCTACAACCGCCGCTCGGCGCGTCGCGCCGGACTCTGGCTGCGCGGGCTTCCCAGCCGCCTGCGCGGCCGGGGCGCCGAGCACGAGGCTGCCGTGCGCCGCCGCTACGACCACAACAGCGAGGGAGGCGAGGCGCCCGCCACCGAGTTCGTCACGGCTTCCCAGGCCAGGGCGCTGTTCGGCGGCTTCGATTCGGTTCGGGTACGGCGGGAGAACTTCGACCACCTCCGGCTGGGCCCCTGGATCGCACGCAGGGAGCAGCTCCTCGGGGCTCCGGCCCGCCTCGCCGGCCTCGACCTCTATCTGACGGCGGTCAAGTGAGCGCCCGTGGTAGCGCGCGAGGGAGGGGCGGGGACGGGCCGCTGACCCTGGTCCTCTACAACCTGCTCACCTCTCAGCTGCGCCAGACGAACCTGGACCACCTCAACGCCTTCCGCGACTTCGGCGCAGGCCGCTACTTCTACCTCAACATGGGCGTCCGCTCGGTTCCCGACTGGCTGCGGAAGGTCGACTTCGACGCCGTCATCTTCACCACCTCGTTCCTCGGCCAGCGCTGGGTCCCCTCGTTGTTCGAGGAGCAGCGTGAGCGGGTCCGCCCGCTGCTGGGTGTTGGCCGCGCCAGGATCGCGACGCCCCAGGACGAGTTCATCCGTACGGCGATGCTGTGCGACTTCTTCGAGGAGTTCGGCGTCAACCACGTGGTCTCGGTCGCCCCGGAGTCCGAGTGGCCGAAGATCTACGCGGGACTCGACTTCGACGAGGTCAGCTTCACGCGCGCCCTGACCGGGTATCTGTCCGAGCCGACGGTGGCCAGGATCGACGAGATCGTCGCCCAGACGCCAGGACGGGACCTCGACATCGGCTACCGCGCGCGCCCCGGGGCGCCCTGGCTGGGACGCCACGGCCTGCTCAAGGGCGAGCTCGGGGCGGCCGTCGCCGAGCAGGGCGGCGAGCGGGGGCTGAGCTTCGACATCTCGAGCGACGACGCGGACGTGCTGGTCGGAGACGAGTGGTTCCGCTTCCTGGCCCGCAGCCGGTACACGATCGGGGTCGAGGGAGGCGCCTCGGTGCTCGACCGCGACGGCAGCTTCAAGGAAGCCACCGAGGCATTCGTCGAGGAGAACCCCGACGCCTCCTTCGATCAGATCGAGGCCGCCTGCTTCCCCGGCGAGGACGGCGGGGTGGAGCTGTTCGCTCTCTCGCCCAGGCACCTCGAAGCCTGCGCGACGCGCACCTGCCAGCTGCTGGTCGAGGGGGACTACAACGGGATCCTGAGGCCGGGGGAGCACTACCTGGAGCTGAAGCGGGACCTCTCCAACCTCGATCAGGTCCTCGACCGGGTCGTCGACGACTCCGAGCGCGCCGCGATCGTGGAACGCGCCCACCGCGACGTGGTCTCCTCGGGTCGTTACAGCTACCGGGCCTACGTGCGGGAGATCGAGGCCGAGATCGAGCGGCTCGCCCCACCGCTGGGGGCCCCGGCCTGGAAGGACGCCAGGGTCCGGCAGCCGGTCGCGAACCTCGTCGACCGGGCCTCCTGGATTCGCGTCTCGCTCGTCGGCAAGCCCCGCCCGCGTTTC
Source organism: Actinomycetota bacterium (assembly GCA_016870325.1). GTDB lineage: Bacteria > Actinomycetota > Thermoleophilia > Solirubrobacterales > 70-9 > VGBV01. The sequence goes on along the minus strand of VGBV01000037.1, from coordinate 1,595 downwards.
AGTCGCCTGATGCGAACCGTGCTGCCGGCGCGCGTCGTCAACTTCTTCAGCAAGCGCCTGTTCGGCGAGGCGCTCGCCGACAGGCTCGCCGGGATCAAGTGAGCGTCGTCGTCTCGATCACGCCGTCCGCGATCAACCGCGACAGCCGCACCTTCAAGCAGGCGGCCAGCTTCTCGCGGCTGGGGCACCGGTCGGTCGTCGTCGAGGGGGAGCCGAGCCCGGCCGGCGCCGGCGCAGGCCACTTCGAGCTGATCGCCGCTCCCGGCGCGCGGGGCGTCCCCGCCCCGGCCGGGCCGGGCCCCGCGCCCGCCGGGCTGGTCTCCGCGCCGCAGCACGACTCCCCGCGGCTCAACCTGGCGGGGCGCGCCAGGGTCGCGGTGGTGAACTCGCTGGAGCCGCTGCGCCGCTCACGCCAGACGCTGCGCATCAACCGCGAGATCACGCCCGCGCTGCCCGCGGCGGACCTCTATGTCGCCCATGGCTGGAACCGGCTCCCCGCCGCCTGGTCGGCCGCCCGGCGCCACGGTGCGGCGGTCCTCTACGACGCCCACGACTCCTATTTCGAGCGCTACCCGGACGGCGAGAGCGGCTACGCGTCGTCCCTGACCGAGCGCGTCCTCGCCGCCTACGAGGGCGCCACCGCTCGCCGCTGCGCGGGCTTCGTGACCGCGACCGAAGGGGTGGCGGACCTGCTCGAGCACAGGATCGGCCGGCGCCCCACGGTCGTCTTCAACTACCCCGACACCCGCTTGGACCGCGATCCCGAGGGGGACGTGCGCACCGCCGTCGGCGCGGACGCGGACGCGATCCTGCTCGTATCCGTCGGCAACGCCAAGCCGGGCACGGACGTGGAGGCCGGGCTCGATGCGATCGCGCGCCTGCCCGACCGCTTCCAGCTCGTCCTCATCGGCGCCGGCACGGAGGGCTATCGGGGCCCTGTCGCCGATCGCGGCCTGGGCTCGCGGGTGCATCTGCTGAGCCCGCTGCCTCCGGATCGGATCAACCGCTTCATCGCCAGCGCCGACGCGGGACTGATCCTCTACTGGGGGATCACCCGCGACTTCGATCACGCCCTCCCGAACCGGCTGTTTCACGCGGTGGCCGCGGGACTGCCGGTCCTATTCCCGGAGCTGCCCGCCATCGGCGCCCTGGCCCGCCGGCACGGTCTCGGGTTGCCGGTCGACTCGCGGGATCCGGTCTCGATCGCGACCGCCGCTCGCCGGCTCGCCGGCGATCCGGCGACCCTGCAGCGCCTGCGCGCCTCGGTCGCCGCGGCGGGAAGGGAGCTCGCCTGGGAACGACAGAAGCCGCGGCTGAGCGCCGCGATCGAGGACGCTTTCCGGGACGGGCGGCCGGGACGGGGCTAGGCGCGAGCGTGTTGGAGCAGGGAACGCCGGTGGTGGCGTCGGTGACGCCGATCGGGGTGGCGCGGGACAGCCGCACGTTCAAGCAGGCGGCGAGCATCGCGCGGCTTGGGATGCGCTCCCTCGTCGTCGAGGGCGAGGCGAGTGCCGTCGTCCCGGGCGAGGCGGCCCCCGCCTTCGAGCTGATCAGCATCGGCGCCGAGGCGCGCATCGCGGCGCCGGCGCCGCCCG
>VGBV01000036.1 GCA_016870325.1 Actinomycetota bacterium | reverse complement strand
AAGCCGTGCGCCAGGCGCTCGAGCGGCTCGGGCTGCCCGCCGACGCCCGCGCGCAGGCGCTGTCGCCGCGGCAGTTCGAGCGGCTGGGGGCCCTGCTCGACGCTGCGGGCGAGACGCGGGGGGCGGGCTGATGGCCGCGCCCGAGCCGATCGTCCTGACCGCGCCGGCCAAGCTCAACCTCTGCCTCTTCGTCGGCCCGACCCGCTCGGACGGCCTGCACCAGATCGCCTCCATCTTCGAGCCGCTCGAGCTCGCCGACCGGCTCACCGTCAGCGAGGCCGATGGCGGCGCCGACGAGGTCGTCTGCGCCGAGATCGGGGGGCCGAACCTGGTCGAGAAGGCGCTGGCGGGGATGCGCGAACAGGGCTGGGACTCCCCGCCGCTGCGCGTCGTGATCGAGAAGCGGATCCCGGTCGCCGCCGGCCTCGGCGGAGGCAGCGCCGACGCGGCCGCGGTGCTGCGGCTCGCCCGCGGAGGGCTCGAGGGCCTGCGCGCGGTCGCGGCCTCGGTCGGCGCCGACGTGCCCTCGCAGCTGCAGCCCCGCCCCTGCGTCGTCTCGGGGACCGGCGAGGTGGTCGAGCCGATCCCGCCGCCGGGCGGGCACGCGGTTGTGCTGATCCCGCAGACGATGGGGCTGACGACCGCCGACGTCTACGCCCGCGCCGACGAGCTGGGGGCGACCAGGGGCGAGTCCGAGCTGGAGTCGATTCGGCGCAAGCTGCGCGATGCGGTCGTGGACGGCGCCTCGCCGCTGAGCTACCCGGAGAACCTCGTCAACGACCTGCAGCAGGCCGCCGCCTCGCTGCGCCCCGAGGTCTGTCTCGCGATTGACGCACTGGAGGGGGCCGGCGGCGCCTCGGCGATGGTGACTGGGTCGGGGCCGACGGCGTTCGCCCTGTTCGTCGACCGCGCCGCGGCCGATCGCGCGGCGGAGGAGCTGAGCGGGGACTTCCCCGGCGCGGTCGCGACCATGCCGCTCGCCCCATGAGCAGGAAGTGGGTGATCCGGTCGCTCGTCGCGGCGGCGGTCGTGCTCTTCTTCGTCTTTCGAGATCAGCTCCCGGAGTTCAATCTCGAGGAGGTCATCGAGGACCTCTCCGAGGGCCTCGGCTCCTGGACCTACCTGCTGGTCGGGGTACTCGCCTTCCTGGAGACCGGTGCGTTCGTCGGGCTGATAGCCCCCGGCGAGTTCACGGTTCTGCTCGGCGGAGCGGTCGCGGGCCAGGGGTACATCTCGCTGCCGCTGATCCTCGCGATCACGTGGCTGTCGGCCTTCCTCGGCGACACCGTCAGCTTCACGCTCGGGTCCAGGCTGGGGCGCGGGTTCCTGGTCAAGCACGGGTCGCGGTTCCGGATCACAGAGGAGCGCCTGGCGCAGGTCGAGGCCTACTTCGCGCGCCACGGCGGCAAGACGATCGTGATCGGGCGCTTCATCGGGCTCGTCCGCGCCGTGGCCCCGTTCATCGCCGGAACCTCGAAGATGGGCTACCGGGCCTTTTGTCCCTACAGCGTGATCGGCACGGGGCTGTGGGCGGCGACCTTCATCATGATCGGCTACTTCGCCTCGCAGAGCCTGGACACGGTCGCCGAGATCGTCAGCCGGGGCTTGATCTGGTTCGGCGTCCTCGTCGGTTGCGTGGTCGGGGTGATCGCGGCCGTGCATTACCTGCGCGATCCCGACAACCGCCGCAGGCTGGCCGCCGAGATCGAGCGCCGGCCGCTGCTGCGGCCCGCGCTGGCATTCGCGCGGCGGCTGCGCCCGGAGGTGAAGTTCCTCTGGCAGCGACTCACCCCTGGCGACCTGGGGCTCGAGTTCACGACGCTGATGGCCGTGCTCTTGGTCGGGCTCTTCGTGCTGATCGCGTACTGGTCGATCGTCTCCATGAACCCCGGTCCGACGCCCGGCGACACGACCGCCTATGACCTCTCAGAGGGTCTCGCGAGCGGCTGGCTCGAGGACCTGGCGAAGGAGATCACGGCGCTGGGCTCGCTCTGGGTGGTGGCGCCGGTGGCGCTTGCGGCGGGCGCCTTCCTCGCCTGGCGCCGCAGCTGGATCGAGTTCGGGGTGCTCGCCGTCGGGATCGTGGCGACCGTCTTCTTCGTGCACGAGATCCAGGATTGGGTCGATCGGCCCCGGCCTCCCGGCGGCGTCACCGACGCCAGGGGTTCCTCCTTCCCCAGCGCCCACGCGGCCTACGCCACGATCTACACCTGGCTCGCGACGACGGTCGCGCTCCGGATCGAGCCCTGGCTCGTGCGGCGCAGCCTGCTGATCGGGGCCGGCGTGGCGCTGACCGTGGTGATCGGCCTCACATGCGTCTATCTGCGCGTGTACTGGCTCAGCGACGTGACCGCCGGTTGGGCGCTCGGCTTCTCGGCGTTCGCCGCCGCGGCGGCCGTCGCGCTGGTCATCGGCCATTTCAGCGACAATTCCGGCTCTGATGATCGAGCTGCTGCAAGCCGCTCCCGCTCCGCTGCTGGCGCTGGGGACTGAGTACTACCTGTTCGGCGGCGCCGGGCTGATCTCGCTGGCCGCGTTCGTCGGCCTGATCCTGGTGCCCGCCCTGGGCGCCTACGGCCGGCCATGGGAGAAGTTCGCGGCGGGCTTCCTGTCGCTGTTCGTGCTGGCGGCCCTCGTGATCGCGGGCCTGATCCTGGGCCTGGCCGTCTTCTACAACTGGGACGCCGTCTCCGCCTGGTTCTAGGGGTCGCAAGGCCGCTGGCAATGGAGCGGACGCGTCAGCGTTCGCGACTGATGCGGGCGGCCGCCAGCATCCCCGCCTGATGGCGAAAGCCGTCAACCGACCCCACCTAAACTCACCGCATGCCCGCGAAGGACAAGGCGCGCGCCGGCGCGCAGGCCGATGAGGCCTCGATCGAGGCGCTGACGAGCGCGATCCAATCCGGCGCCGGCCTGCCGGCGGCGGCGCGGGCGGCCTCGGCCGTGCTCGGCGCGAGCGTGGCCCTGATCGACCGCTCGAGCGCGGTGCTCGCGGTCGCCGCCGCCTCGCCCGACGAGGAGCGCAAGCTGCTGTCTGGGGGAGAGGCCGTCAACGACGCTGAGCTGCGCGTGGCCGACACCCCGGTGGGCGAGCTGCGCTGGCGCCCGATCGGCGATGGCGAGCCCGAGCCGGGGCTGCTGGGGATGGTGACGACGCTGCTCGGGCTGGAGCTGGAGCGTTCCCGCTCGCCGGAGTGGGCGAGCGAGGAGGCGGCGAGCGACTTCGTCCGCGCCCTGCTGGCTCGCGAGGTGACCGACCGCGGCGACATCGAGGCCCGCGCGGCTGAGCTCGGGGCGGACTTCTCCGCCGGCGCCGGGGTGCTGATCGCCCGCGCCGTGCCGCACGCCGCCCAGGCCGGTGACTGGCGCTCGCGGGTGCTGACGATCGCCGTGCGAGCGGTGCGCGCCGTCAGCTCGGGCGCGCTCGCCGCCGAGGGCGAGCATCCGGGCGAGGGCGCCGAGATCGTCGCGGTCGTCCCCACCGAGGAGGACGAGCGCCTGGCGCGCGGGGCCGAGGCGCTCGCGGCCGAGCTCGACCAGGAGCTGTCCGGGTTCGCGGTGATGGTGGCGCGCAGCCGCATCGCCTCCGACCCGGTCGACCTCTACCGCGCCGGGCAGGAGGCGCGGCTGGCTGCGAACGTGGGGGAGGCGGACGGGGTCCTCGAACTGGCTTTCGAGGACACGGGCGCCTACCGGCTGCTGCTGCCGGCGATGAGCGAGGACCCGGGCGAGTTGGAGCGTTTCTATTCCGAGACCGTCGAGCCGCTCGTCGCCTACGACGACCAGTACGAGACCGACCTGGTGAAGACGGTCGAGACCTACCTCGACCATGACGGCAACGTTGCGGCGACGGCGCAGACGCTGTTCACCCACCGCCACACCGTCCGCTACCGGCTCGAGCGGGCGAAGGAGCTCTGCGGCCACGACGTCACCTCGACCGAGGGCCGCGAGAAGCTCGGCCTCGGGCTGAAGGCGATGCGGGTGCTCGGCATCGCCAGCCCGATCGGCCCCGCCGGCGAGCCCGGCACCGAAGCCGGCAAGGTCGCGCGGGGCTGAGGGGCTTCGCCGCAAGTTCTCGCCGACTCGAACCCTGAGCATTCCGGGGGGAGGATTCGAACCTCCTCCTGATCATCCAAAGTGACCCGGGCTTCCGATTACCCCACCCCGGAATCCAGCCAGTGTACGTCCGATCCACGTGCGAACATACGTTCGATTTCGATGCCCTGGAAGCCCAGTTGCACGGAAGCACAGGCGAGGCGGGCGATCGGGGACGCGGACACGTGGGCCGTGGGCCGAGGCTCTTCGTGCCCTGGGCCTCGCGGCGCACGGCAAGAACGCCGCCACCCTCCGCAAATGGGCCACCAAGTGGGACATCGCGCTGGACCACCTGCCCGTTGGCAGGAGCGCCGCGAGCGCTCGCGTTCGATACTCGGAAGACGAGGCTCGCTGCGCGATCTCGAGGTCTCGCTCCTGGTCTGAGGCCCTGCGCCGTCTCGGCTACTGCCCGTCGGGCGGCAATCCGGCAACGCTCAAGAAACGAGCGGCTGCATGGGGAATCCCGACCTATCACTTCGACCCATACGCCGCCGCCAGGGATTCGCGACAACGAAAGCCGCTGTCGGAGATCCTGGTCGAGGGTTCGTCGTACTCGAGGCATCACCTCAAGCGGCGCCTCTTCTCGGAGGGCCTGAAGCAGCGGGCCTGCGAGTTGTGCGGCCAGGGCGAGGTCTGGAATGGGCGCAAGATGAGCCTGATCCTCGATCACGCAAATGGCGTTCGAGACGACAACCGAACCGGGAATCTGAGGATCGTTTGCCCCAACTGCGCGGCAACGCTCGAGACGCATTGCTCCCGGAATCCAAGTGGAGCTCACGTTCGTGCGCTCGAACCACGAGCATGCCTGCGGTGCGGCTCGGAGTTTTCACCGCGCTACGCGGACCATCGGTATTGCTCGGCGTACTGCGGCACTCGCTGGGACCGCGCCGGGGTCAAGCGCCCGGGGGCACGGAAGGTCGAGCGCCCCCCGCACCGGCGGCTGCTCGAGGAGATCGAGGAGCACGGCTACCTCGGCGTCGGTCGCCGCCACGGCGTCTCGGACAACGCCGTGCGCAAGTGGATCCGGGAGTACGAGCGCGAGGCTGCTGTCGCCAGAGGCGGCGATCCGGAGCTGGCCCGCATCCCCACCCGCACCTGGCCGAACAGGCGCCGCGCCGCGTAGCGGACGAGGGTCTGCGAGTCTGCGCCCGCCCAACCGGAAAGGAGCGCCCATGCAGATCGCCTACCTCCTCTACGACCGCTTCACCGCGCTCGACATCACCGGGCCCCACGACGTGCTCAACAGCGTCCCCGGCAACGAGGCGATCTTCGTCGCCGAGCGGGCCGGGCCGGTGCGAAACGAGTCCGACACCCTCTCGCTGGTCGCCGACGCCTCGATCGCCGAGGTCACCGAACCCGACGTGATCGTCGTCCCCGGCGGCTTCGGCACGCGCGCCCTGCTCGAGCACGAGCCGCTGCTCGACTGGATCCGATCGACGCACGAGGGCACGAAGTACACGACCTCCGTCTGCACGGGGAGCCTGCTGCTCGCGGCCGCGGGCCTGCTCGAGGGCGCGCCCGCCACGACCCACTGGCTCGCCCGCGACACCCTCGCCGAGCTCGGCGCGAAGCCGGTGCCGGACCGCGTCGTCGAGCACGGCAAGATCCTGACGGCCGCCGGCGTCTCCTCGGGCATCGACATGGCGCTGCGCCTGATCCAGGTCGAGTACGGCGACGAGCTGGCCCAGGCGGTGCAGCTCGGGATCGAGTACGACCCCGAGCCCCCCGTCGACGCCGGCTCGCCCGAGAAGGCCCCGCAGCCGATCGTCGACCTCGTCACGCAGGCGTTCGAGGCCCAGGAGGCGGGGCAGCCGGCCGCACAGGCGCGACCACCCTAAGCGCTCCCCCGGTCTACGCTTCCGGGGTGAGCGCTCCCACGGCTCTGATCATGGCCGCGGGGCAGGGCACCCGGATGCGATCGTCGGTGCCCAAGGTCCTGCATCCCGTCTGCGGGCGACCGATGGTCGCCTGGCCGATCGCTGCCGCCCGCGATGCCGGCGCCGGACGCGTCTGCGTGATCGTCTCGCCCGACCGCGACCTCGGGCCCGCGCTGCCCGACGGGGTCGAGACCGTGATCCAGCCCGAGCCGGACGGCACCGGCGGCGCCCTGCGCTCCGCGCTCGAGGTGATCGCGGCGAGCGAGACCGTGCTGGTGCTCTCGGGAGACCACCCGCTCGTCTCCCCGGAGATCGTCTCCGAGCTGCTCCAGACCCACCGTGACGCCGGCGCCGGAGCCACCGTGATGACAACCGAGCTCGAGAACCCCGGCTCCTACGGGCGCATCGTGCGCGGCGAGGACGGCTCTGTGGAGAAGATCGCCGAGGCGAAGGAGGCCGGCGACGCCACCCTCGAGGAGCTCCAGATCCGCGAGGTGAACGCCGGCACCTACGCCTTCTCCGCCGTCGCGCTGGCCGACGCGCTCGCGCGCATCGGCAACGACAACGCCCAGGGCGAGTACTACCTCGGCGACGTGCTTCCCCCGATCCGCGAGTCGGGCTCGGTCATCGCCGCCTACCGCTCGCCCGATCCGGGAGTCAACCTCGGCGTCAACGACCGGGTCGACCTGGCCCGCGCCACCGAGGAGGCCCGCCGCCGCATCCTCGAGGCCCACATGCGCGCCGGCGTCACCGTGATCGACCCCGCCTCGACCTGGATCGACGCCGGCGTCGAGATCGCCCCCGACGTCACGCTCGAGCCCGGCACCGCGCTGCGCGGCGCCAGCAGCGTCGGCGCCGGCTCGGTTGTCGGCCCGATGACCACCGTGCTCGACTCGCGGCTGGGCGAGGGCGTGACCGCGCCCCACTCCTACCTGACCTCGTGCGCGGTCGCCGACGGCGCCACGATCGGCCCCTTCGCCTACCTCCGCCCCGAGGCGGAGCTCGGCGAGGGCTCGAAGGCGGGCGCCTTCGTCGAGATCAAGAACTCCCGGATCGGGGACGGGGCCAAGGTGCCCCACCTCTGCTACGTCGGCGACGCCGAGGTGGGCGCAGGCGCCAACCTCGGAGCGGGCACGGTCACCGCCAACTACGACGGATTCCACAAGAGCCGGACCAAGGTGGGGAAGGACGCGCGCGTCGGTGTGGACACCGCGCTGGTCGCTCCCGTTGAGGTCGGGGATGGGGCATACACTGGTGCCGGATCGGTGATCACCGGCGATGTTCCCCCCGGGGCCTTGGGCATCACGAGGGGGGAGCAGCACAACGTCGAGGGTTACGCCGAGAGGAAGGCCAGGCAGTCCGAGAACTCGGAGAAGGACGAGGACGACTCGTGAGCACGATCGAAGAGCGCCCCCAGCCGATCAACGCGATCACCCAGGACTACACGAAGCGCCTGATGGTCTTCGGCGGCCGCGCCTCGATGGAGCTGGCGGCCAACATCTCGCGCCACCTCGACGTCGAGCTCGGCGACGTGACGCTGAAGACCTTCTCCAACGGCGAGGTCTACTGCCGCTACGAGGAGTCGATCCGCGGCGCCGACGTCTTCCTGGTCCAGTCCACGGCCGCCAACGAGGCCGCCGGGATGACCCCGAACGACGCCCTGATCGAGCTGCTGGCGATGATCGACGCGGCCCAGGGCGCCTCGGCGCACCGCATCATCGCCGTCATGCCCTGGTACGGCTACGCCCGCCAGGACAAGAAGTCGGCGCCGCGCGAGCCGATCACCGCGCGCATCGTCGCCAAGTGCCTGGAGTCGGTCGGGGTGGATCGCGTGCTGACGATGGACCTCCACGCCGGCCAGGTCCAGGGCTTCTTCGACGTGCCCCTGGACCACATGACCGCGATGCCGATGCTGACCCAGTACATCTCCGACCTCGGATTCGAGGAGGAGCCGGTGATCGTCTCGCCCGACGCCGGTCGCGTCAAGACGGCCCGCAACTTCGCCCGCCGCGTCGGCTGCACCTGGGCCGTGATGGAGAAGGAGCGCCCCGCGCACCAGGTCGCCGAGATCGGCTACGTGGTCGGCGACGTCCGCGGCAAGACCGCGGTCCTGGTCGACGACATGATCGACACGGCCGGCACCCTGACCGCCGCCGCCCACACCGTGCTCGAGGAGGGTGCCGCGCGGGTGATCGCGACCGCCACCCACGGCGTCTTCTCCGGCCCGGCCTACGAGCGCCTCGCCCACGAGAGCTCGAAGATCGAGCAGATCGTGGTCACCGACACGATCCCGCTGCGCCCCGGCGCACCGGACAACATCGTCGTCTGCTCGGCGGCCCAGACGCTTGCGGACTCGATCCGGCGCATCTTCACCGACGACTCCGTCTCGGAGATCTTCGCCGGCGAGAACCAGCTTTTCTAGGGGTCGCCAGGCCGCAGGCTTTGGAGCGGCTGCGAAGCAGCCGCGACTCATGTCGAGCGGCCGCCAGCGACCCCGCCTGATGGCGAAGCCGTGCATCGAAGCCGCCATCGCCGCGGCCTGATGGCGAAGCCGTCAAGCTACTGCAGGCTGACGATCTCCCACTCGTCCGCGTCGTTCAGCTCCATTCGCAGCCCGACGCGGATCGGGCCGCCGCCCTCGCTGACGATGTCGATGTCGGCCGTGGCGACGTCCTCGCGGGCCCGTACGTCGACCAGCTCCAGCTCGCTCTCGGCCCCCGAGCTGTTCTCCTCGACGAAGGCGGCGCAGTCGCCGACCCCGAGCTCCTCGATGAACTGCTGCGAGTACAGCTCGCAGACCGCCTCGAAGTCCCCCTCGTTGCTGGCCTCGACGTAGTCCTGGGCGACCTCGCGGGCCTGCTCCTGGTCGCTCTCCCCGCAGGCCGCGAACGCCGCAGCGAGCGCGACTGCGAGGGCGAGCGCTGTCGGCTTGCGTCTCATCTTCTCGGGACTCCGGGCAGGAGCCAGACCAGAACCTAACAACCGCTCGTCGCCGGGTCCGGCCCGGCTACCCCCGCGCGGGCGAGCTGGGCACCACCATCCCCACTATTTTGCGTAGCCTGCGGCCATGGCCGGAGACAGCCAGGGAGACGGAGCGCCCCTGCGCGGAACCGCCCCCGCGTACCGCCGCGTCGGTCACAAGGGAGCGGACGCGATCGCCGAGGGGAACACGGTCGAGAGCTTCGAGGCCGCTGTCGCGACCGGTGTGGACATGGTCGAGCTCGACGTCCTGCGCGACCGCGAGGGGCGCTTCGTGATCGCTCACGACCCCCACGACGCTCTCTCCCGGCGCCCCCTTACCCTGTCCGAGGCGCTGGACGCGTTCCTCGCGCCGCCCCTGGACCAGGTCGAGATCGACTGCGACCTGAAGCTCCCCGGCCGCGAGGCCGAGCTGGCCGGGGCCCTGACGGGACGCGGCCTGATCGAGCGGGCGATGGTCTCGACGATGGAGGTCGAGAGCCTGCAGAAGCTGCGCCTGCTGGAGCCCAATCTGCGGCTGGGGTGGACCTACCCGAAGACGCGGCGCGATTGGACCCAGCACGGCTGGGCGGTGCCGGGCATCGCGGCCGGGCTGGCCGCGATGCGCAGGCGCTTCCCCAAGCATCTGGCGGCCAAGGCGCCGCAGCTGGACGTGGACGCGGTCTGGGCCTATCACCAGATAGTCACGCCGAAGCTGGTCGAGGCCGCCGAGGCGACCGGCATCGAGCTGATCGCCTGGACCGTGGATGAGCTCGATCGCATGGTTGAGCTGCTGGAGATGGGAGTGCACGGCGTCGTCTCCAACGACCCGCGCCTGTTCGCCGAGGCCGAGCGCATCGCCGACGGCGGCGCTCCCGCGAGCGAGCCGGAGGCGAACGGCGACGAGAAGGAATCGAAGGGCGCGAAGAAGGAAACGAAGGGCGCGAAGGGCTAGCCCGGCTAGCCCGCCGGATCGGCCGCGGGCAGCCCCGGAGTCTGCGAGGTCCCGCGCTGCCCGAAGTAGCGCCACTCCGCCTCGCCCAGCACGGTCGCAGGCTCGTCCGCGTAGACCCACTCGCGCATGATCCGGTGCCAGTTGGCCGTCGCCCGCAGCTGGGCCAGGACCGCCAGCAGTCCCGTCTCCATCCGGCGCCCCATCAGCTCGTCCGCGGGCACGGCCTCCTTGCGGACCAGTTCGTAGAAGTCAGAGCGGGGGTCGGAGGTCACCTCGATCATCTTCATCACCCGCTTCGGGGTGATCTCTAGCTCGCGGTCCTCCAGGTACCAGCCGCCGACGAACTTGACGTGCTCCATCAGGCGTTCGGCGTCGATCGCGCTGGCGTCGTGCAGGAAGCCGAGCTCGTCGAGCGCCACGCGCAGCGCGCCCGGGTCGTCGCGGGAGGCGGCATCGATCGCGCGCTGCTCCATCAGGATCTGCTCGGGGTTCAGCCGCTTGGTCATGCCGAAGTCGAGGAAGGCGACCCTGCCGTCGTCCATCAACAGGTAGTTGCCCGGGTGGGTGTCGGCGTTGAAGTGCTGCAGGTGGTAGATCGAGCCGAAACAGAAGCGGAAGACGATCTCGCCGAAGATGTCGCGCTCGTCCTGGGGCAGCTCCTTGACCTGCTCGAAGGGATGTCCCTCGACGTGCTCACTGACCAGCACCCGCCTGCGTGAGAGCCTCGAGTTGACCTTGGGCACGTAGATGAAGGGATGCCCGTCATAGGCCCGCGCGAAGGCGCGCTGGTTCTGGGCCTCGTACTCGTAGTCGAGCTCCTCCAGCACCCGCTCCCGCAGCTCGCCCGCAACCGCCTTCGCGTCGAGCCCGGGCGCCAGCGCCTTGGCGACCCTGACGATGATGCCGGCGTTGGCCAGGTCGGACTCGAGCGCCTCCGCGACCCCCGGGTATTGGACCTTGACCGCTGCGGTGCTGCCGTCGTGGAGGACGGCGCGGTGGACCTGGCCGATCGACGCCGCCGCGAAGGCCTCGTGCTCGATCGAGGCGAACACGACCTCGGGGTCCTTGCCGTCGTACTCGGAGACCAGCACCTCGCGCACCTTCTCCCACGGCATCGCCGGGGCCTGCGCGCGCAGCTTCGCCAGCTGCTCCTGGTAGATCTCGCGGTACTCGGGCGGCAGGAAGTCGATGTCGATGAAGGACGCCATTTGGCCGATCTTCATCGCGGCGCCCTTCATCTCGCCCAGCACCGAGACCATCTTCAGCGCCGCCTCGACGTGGCGGGTCTCGGTCCGCTCCTGGGCCTTCTGATCGGAGCGCGCCAGGTTGGCGGCGGCGGTGCCCGCGTAGCGCGTCGCCTGGCCGCCGATCGCGGCGCCGAGCTTCGCCGAGCGCCCGATCCGCGAAGCCGGGATCTCGCCGGCTTCCCCGTGCTCGGGGTTCGCGTCCTCCCCGGCGTCGAGCCCGGTGGGCTCCCGCTCGGCCGCGTCCGGCTCGGGAGCGGGCCCGGCCGGCGCGGACTCGGGCTCTGGCGGCTCCGGGTCCGCGGATTCCCGCTCTTCGGGCTGCTCGCGACGGTTCATCCAGGGGATCTGGACGCCCCAGCGCTCGCTGCCCCGCTTGTCGTTTTCGTGGTCGCCGGCCATTACCTGGTCACATTTTCTATCCTGGCTCGCTACCCACCTTCCCAGATCGGCGATCTCGGTCGCCATCTCTCAGGGACGCCCTCGGGAAATCCATGGCCTCGGACCGCGCGACACTCAACGTCACCACCCGCGAGCAATTCGGCTCGCGCGCCAGCCGGCGCATGCGTCGCGACGGCCTCGTGCCCGGTGTCGTCTACGGGCACGGCGGCGAGGCCCGCCCCTTCCAGGTCCCAGAGCGCGACCTCCGCACCCTCCTGGGCGAGGGCCACGCGCTGCTCGACCTGCAGATCGAGGGCTCCGACGCGGTTCCGGTCGTGATCAAGGAGCAGCAGCACCATCCCCTCCGCGGCGACGTCGTCCACCTGGACTGCCTCGAGGTCCGCCTCGACGAGGCGATCGAGTCCGAGGTCGCGATCGAGCTGGAGGGGGTCGAGCAGGCCCCCGGCGTCCGCGAGGGCGGCGTGCTGGAGCACGTCACCCGCGAGGTCACGGTCGAGGCCCTGCCGACCGAGATTCCCGAGCGCATCACCGTCGATGTCTCCGAGATGGTGATCGGCGACACCGTTTCGCTCGCAAGCGTGACCCCGCCCTCGGGATCGACCTTCGTGGTCGACGATCCCGAGGAGATCACCATCGCCACCCTGAGCCCCCCGCGCGTCGAGGAGGAGCCCGAGCCCGAGCTCGAGGAGGAGGCCGAGCTCGTCGGCGAGGACGGCGAGCCGATCGAGGCCGCCGAGGGCGAGGAGGCCGCCGAGGGCGAGGCCGCCGAGGGCGGCGACGGCGGCGGGGACGACTCCGACAAGGAGGAGTAACCCCTGTCGCTGTTCCGCCGCCAGCGGGCGCGGCGCGAGGACGGGGGCGGCGAGACGGGTGGCCGGGCCGACGTGCTCGTGATCGGGCTCGGCAATCCGGGCGGCCGCTACGCGTCCACCCGCCACAACCTCGGCTTCGAGGTCGCCGACGAGCTGGCGCGGCGCTGGCAGCTGCCGAAGGCGCGCAAGCGCTACGGCGGCCTCATCGCCGAGGGGCGCTCGGGGACGGGCGGCCCCCGCGTCGCGGTGCTGCTGCCCCAGACCTTCATGAACGAGAGCGGCAGCGCCGCCGGGCCGGCGCGGGGCGAGCTGGGAGTGCCCCTCGATCGCATCGTCGCGCTGCACGACGAGATCGACCTGCCCTTCGGCGAGGTCCGCAGCAAGCTCGGCGGCGGGCTGGCGGGGCACAACGGGCTCAAGAGCCTCGGCCGGGGACTCGGCGGGCCGGAGTTCTGGCGCGTGCGCGCGGGTGTCGGCCGCCCCGACAGCACCGACCCCGAGCTCGTCTCGGCTCACGTGCTCGGCCGCTTCAGCGAGCCGGCGGAGCAGGTGCGCGACCTGATCGGGGCCGCGGCCGATGAGGCGGAGAGGCTGATAGAGCGAATCACGACGGAAACCCCCGAGGAGGCGAGCGGCGATGGCTGAGGCGTTGACGAGCTACCAGGTGGACGAGGCCGGCGTGGCGCTGCTGCGCCTGGAGCGGGAGCAGTCCCGCAACGCGATCAACGTGCAGATGCTCGAGGAGATGCTCGCCCACCTCGCCGCGGCGCGCGAGGACGATGCGGTGCGCGTGCTCGTCATCTCCTCCAACGACCAACTCGGCCTCTCCGCCGGGGCCGACGTTCGCGAGCAGCTCGACGAGCAGGGCAGGGTCCGGCGCATGCAGCTCTTCGCCGACCTCTACGACGAGCTCACGGCCTTTCCGAAGCCGACCGTCGCCGCCTGCCACGGCAGCGTCGTCGGCGGCGGCGCCGAGGTCGCGGTCGCCTGCGATCTGCGCGTCGGCGGCGGCAACCTGCGGCTGAAGTTCCCGGGGGCCGAGCTCGGCGTCCCCGTCGGCCCGGCTCGCCTGGTCACCCTCTGCGGGCTTTCCACCGCCAAGTACCTGCTGCTGACATCGCGCAACGTCAGCGCCGACGAAGCGCTGCGGATGGGCCTCGTCCACCGGGTCGCGCCGGCGGCCCGGACCGAGGAGGCCGCGATCGAGCTCGCCTCCGAGGTGGCCGCACTGCCTCCGGAATCGGCCGCGCGGATCAAGCGCATGCTGCTGGACTGGGACGGCGTCGTCGAGCGCTCGGCCGAGGAGGGCCGCGGCCAGGTCGAGTGGCAGCGGCGGTCAGGCCGCTCCATTGGGGAGCGGAGGGCCTAGATGATTGATTCCACGGCGCCGTGCGCCTGAGGGCACGCATGGCCGAGCAGCCCAAGGACGCAGGGCGCAGCCCTTGGTGGCGCCAAGGGCAGGCCCGAGGACGCCGGGATGCGATGCGCCATGCGGGGCCTCAGGCGTGCGTGGTCGTGGAATCACTCATCTAGCCCGTAGCGACTCATGATCAGCGGCCGCTACCGCCGCGACCGGATGCGCACGGGCCCCGGGCTGCCCTGCAGCGACAGGTCGGGGGGCGGCTCCTCCTAGGCTTGGGCGCATGGCCCTGAGCGCGCTTCTCGAATTAGCCCAGCAGCACCCGCCGCTGCGGGCGCTGGCGGCGAGCCTCTCCGGCGGCGAGCCCGTCGAGGCCTACGCCTCCTCGCCCGTCCGCCCGTATCTGCTGGCGGCCCTGCTGGAGGACCGCGAGGGACCCGGCGAGCGCCCGGCGCTGATCGTGACCGCGGACGACCGCTCCGCCCGCGACCTCGCCTCCGACCTCGGTGCCCTTGTCTCCCCGAGGCGGGTCCACCTGTACCCGTCGCGAGGGACCGGCTACCTCTCCCACGTCGCTCCGCCACCGCATCTGGCCGGGCTGCGGGTGGCCGCCATCAGCGCCCTGGCGGGCCAGGGGGAAGGCGCGGCGGCGGGGGCGCCGGTCGTGGTCGCGAGCGCCGTCGCCCTCGCAGAGGCGGTGCCCGACCCCGAGCTTCGCCCCGACGGGCTGACGCTGCACGCGGGCGAGTCGGTCGACCTCGGCGACGTCGCCGCGCTGCTCGCCGGGGCGGGGTACGAGCGCGTCGAGCAGGTCGAGGAGCGCGGCCAGTTCGCGATTCGCGGCGACATCCTCGACGCCTTCCCCGCGACCGAGGAGCGGGCCGTGCGGGTCGAGCTGTTCGGGGACGAGATCGAGAGCCTGCGCTGGTTCTCCACCTTCACGCAGCGCTCCCTGGGGGACGCCGAGCGGGTCGAGCTGGCGCCCGCGGCCGAGCTGGGAGCCGAGCACCGCGAGCCGGCTCTCCTGGCGGATCCCTCGCTCGACCCGGCGGCGGCGGACGCGAAGCGGAGCACGCCGGCAGAGGATGGCGGGCCGGAGGAGCGCCCGGACCTGGCCGAGCTGATCCCGATCGAGCGCTTTCGGGCGCCGCTCGACCTGGTATCCGACGACGCCTTCGTCGCGATCGCCCAGCGCGAGGAGATCCCGGGCGCCCTGCGCGACCACTGGGAGGACGTGACCGCGGCGATGCACGACGACGACGCGCGGCGCCTCTACGTCGAGGTCTCCGACCGGCTCGAGGCTCGCGCGGTCCTGCGTCTGAGCGGCGCCGACGCCGGGCAGCAGCACTCGCTGCGCGCTCAGCGGGCCGAGTTTCCCTCGCGCACGCCGGCCGAGGCCGAGGCCGAACTGGAGAAGCTCGTGCGCTCGGGCTACCGCGCCGTGGTCGCCTTCGAGCGCGGCGGCGAGGCCGACCGCGCCCGCTACAACCTCGCCCGCCTGGAGGCCCCGCCGCTGCGCGACGAGGCGCCCGCCGAGCCCGGGGTCAGCTTCGCCGAAGCGCACCTGCGCGAGGGCTTCCTGGCGCCGGAGCTGAAGCTCGCCCTGATCCCCTACTCGCGCCTGGTGCACCGCAAGCGGGCCGGCGCCTCGGCCGCGCCCGGAGCCCAGGGCCGCCGCCTCGCGGCCGCGATCGAGCTGCGGGTGGGCGACCTGGTCGTGCACGAGGACCACGGAGTGGCGCGCTTCTCGGGCTTCGACACGAAGACGCTCGCGGGGGTCACCCGCGACTACCTCGAGCTCTCCTACAAGGGCAGCGACAAGGTCTTCGCGCCGACCGACCAGCTCGCCAAGATCAGCCGCTTCGTCGGCGCCGACGGCTCAGAGGCGGCGCTGAGCGCGCTCGGCGGCAAGCGCTGGTCGAACATGAAGGCGAGGGCGCGCCGCGCGGCCCAGGAGATGGCCGGCGAGCTGCTCAACCTCTACGCCGAGCGCCAGGTGCGCAGGGGCCACGCCTTCTCTCCCGACGGCGAGTGGCAGCTCGGTTTCGAGGCCGCGTTCCCCCATCGCGAGACCGCCGACCAGCTCGAGGCGATCGACGCGGTCAAGGCCGACATGGAGGGCGAGCGACCGATGGACCGGCTGATCTGCGGCGACGTCGGCTACGGCAAGACCGAGGTGGCGATGCGGGCCGCGCACAAGGCGGCGGTCGACGGCAAGCAGGTGATGATGCTGGTGCCGACGACGATCCTCGCCCAACAGCACTTCGGCACCTTCCGCGAGCGCATGGCCGACACGGCGTTCACGATCGAGATGGTCTCGCGGCTGCGCAAGCCCGCCGAGGTCAAGGATGCGCTCGAGCGCTTCAGCGAGGGCAGGGTGGACATCCTGATCGGCACCCACCGCCTGCTCTCGCGCGACGTGCGTGGCAAGGACCTGGGGCTGATCATCGTCGACGAGGAGCAGCGCTTCGGCGTCAAGCAGAAGGAGCTGCTGCGCCAGCTGAAGCTGAAGGTCGACGTGCTGTCGATGTCGGCGACCCCGATCCCGCGGACGCTGCAGATGTCGCTGGCGGGCCTGCGCGACATCACGGTGATCGAGACCCCGCCTGAGGGCCGCCGCCCCGTCCGCACCTACGTCGGGCCCTACGACGACGAGCTCGTCGGCCGTGCGATCCGCCGCGAGGTGGAGCGCGGCGGGCAGGCCTTCTTCCTGCACAACCGGATCGAGAGCCTGCACGAGGTCGCCGAGGGCCTGCGCGCGCTCTGCCCCGGGGTCCGCTTCGCCGAGGCGCACGGGCAGATGGACGAGCTGGAGCTTGAGTCGACGATGCTCTCCTTCGTCCGCGGCGAGCACGACTGCCTCGTCGCGACCACGATCATCGAGTCGGGCCTGGACATCCCCAGCGCCAACACCCTGATCGTCGAGCGCGCCGACCAGGTCGGCCTGGCGCAGGCCTACCAGATCCGCGGCCGGGTCGGCCGCAGCCGCGAGCGCGCCTACGCCTACCTGCTCTACCCCTCGCCCGAGGCTCTGACCGCCGACGCCGCGGCGCGCCTGGCGACGCTCTCGGACAACACCGAGCTCGGGTCAGGATTCCGTGTGGCGATGCGAGATCTCGAGATCCGGGGGGCGGGCAACCTGCTGGGCGACGAGCAGTCCGGGCACGTCGCCGCCGTCGGCTTCGAGCTCTACTGCCAGATGCTCGAGGACGCGACCGAGGAGCTGCGCGCGGCCGGCGAGGGGGATGGCCTGCCTCCCGAGCGCGAGCCCGTAAGACTGGAGCTCGACCTCGACGCCTACGTGCCCGCTGGCTACGTCCCCTTCGAGGCGGCGAAGATCGACCTGCACCGCCGCATCGCCGCAGCCCGCGAGCCGGGCGAGTTGCGGGCGCTCGGCGACGAGCTGCGCGACCGCTTCGGCCCGCCGCCGGAGCCGGTCGAGAACCTGATCGCGATGCAGCGCGTTCGCATCGAGCTCGGCGCCCTCGGTGCGAGCGCCGTCGAGTTCAAGGCGGGGAGGTTGCGGATCGCGCCGATCGAGCTCGACTCCGAGCGCGCGGCCGCCCTGCGCGAGCGCGCCGCCGACGCGATCTACGAGTGGCGGCAGCAGACCGTGGCGATGCCGGTGCCCGATGACCCCGCGGCCCGCCTGGCGGCGCTGCTGGCGCTGACCGAGGCGGTGTCCGCGAGCGCCGCCTTAGCGCCCGCTTAGCGCCAGGCGGTTATGCTGCCGCTCCTGTGAGCAGGTTGAGTGGGAACAAGCGCGCGGTCGCGATCGTGCTCGGCGCCGTCCTGGTGCTGTTGGTCGTCCTCATCGCCGCCACCAGCGGCATCGGCAAGGACGACCCCTCGGGCGACTCCGTCGCAGTCGTCGACGGCGAGCAGATCAGCAAGGAGCAGTTCGACCGGGCGCTTGCCCAGGCCGCCGCGCAGCAGGGCGGGGGCCGCAACTGCCAGCCCCCCGCCGAGGACGATCCCCAGTTCGCGGCGCTGCGCGACGCGGCCCTGAACACCGTGCTCGACTCTGCCTGGATCCAGCGCGAGGCCGCCGAGCGCGGAGTCGAGGTCTCTGACCGCGAGGTCCAGGAGGAGTTCGAGAAGACCAAGGAGCAGAACTTCCAGACCGAGAAGGAGTACGAGGACTACATCGCCGAGGCCTGCCTCATCCAGGCGGACGTCGACGAGCGCGTGAAGCTGCAGGTGCTGAGCACCAAGATCCAGGATCAGGTCAACGCCGACGCCGGCGAGGTCTCCGACGAGGACGCCGAGAAGTTCTACGAGGCGAACAAGGCCCAGTTCGCGCAGCCCGAGCAGCGCAACATCCGCATCGTCCTCAACGAGGACCCCGCCAAGGCCCAGCAGGCCGCCGACCAGCTCAACCAGGACAACTCGCCCCAGAGCTGGAACAAGGTCGCCGCCGGGTTCTCCACGGACGCCAGCTCCAAGGACACCGGCGGAGTCCGCGAGGCGGTCACCGAGGGAGTCTTCCCCGAGGCGGTGGACGCCCAGATCTTCGACGCCTCCGAGGGCGAGGTGATCGGCCCGATCGAGACCGAGAGCGGCACCTACGTGTTCCAGGTCGACGCCGTCACCGAGGCGACCACCACCCCGCTCGCGGAGGCGCGCACCCAGATCGACCAGCAGCTCGCGGGGCAGATCCAGCAGGAGGCCTTCGGCGACTTCCTCAACGACTACCGCGACCGCTGGGTGCAGGTCACCGTCTGCGCCGAGGGCTTCATCGGCGAGCGCTGCGACAACTTCGAGGGCGTCGCAGCGATCACCCAGGACCCCTGCGACCCGAAGGGCCCCAACGGCGAGGACCTCCCCGCCGCTGAGCGCGACGAGCGCATCCAGCAGGCCCTGGAGACCACGGGCTGCCCACCGCCCGTGCAGTCGCGCAACCCCGCCGCGGCCGGCTCGATCCAGCCCTTCATCGCATCCAGCGGCCAGCCGCAGCGCCCGCATCCGCCCGGAGGCGACGCGGCGGTCCCGGCCGGCGTTCCCG
>VGBV01000035.1 GCA_016870325.1 Actinomycetota bacterium | reverse complement strand
CGCCGCCGCCGGGGCTGACGCCGCCGCCGGTGCCGGCACTGCCGTCGTCGGTGATGCCGCCGTCGGCGGTGGGCGCCGGCGCCGGGGTGACGGGGGCGGGCGCGACGGTGCCACCGGAGCTGGCGCTGCTGCCGGTGGCGGAGCTCGAGGCCGCGACCTCGGCGCCGCACTCCTCGAAGCCGTAGGTCGATGCGGCCGTCGCGGCGTCGGTCTTGGCGGTGGCGAGCTCAGTCTCGAACTCCGCCGTGTCGCTGCCCCGGTCGAGCGCGAGCGCGATCTTCTCTCCGGCCTCGACCTGGGTCTCCATCGCGACCAGGAACTCGTCGAGGGTGGCGCGGTCGTCTGCGGGCGGGCCGAGGGCCTCGATGTCGGTGACCACGCCCTGGCGCAGGTCGGCGATCTCACCCGCCGCCGTCAGCCCCTCGCCTGCCTCGGCGTACTGGTCGATCGCGGCGTTCGCCTCGGCGCAGATGGCGTCGGCCTCGGCGATGAACTCGTCCTTCTCGAGGCTGCCGGTGGTCGAGACCTCGGTCGGGATCGTGATCGGGACCTCGGGCGAATCGTCGCCGCCGCAGCTGCCGATGCCGATGGCGATGACCATGAACAGGATCAGACCGCCCAGCGCGCAGAGGACGACGATCCCCCTGGTGGTGAGTCGGGTGCCCTCCATCGCGGCCGCAAGGTAGCAGGGAAGTCCCCACAGCTCACAATGCCCCGCCCGCGCTCAGGCGGCGTCTTCGTCCTCCTCCTCGACCAGCCTCAGCTCCGCCTCGCGCCGCCGGCTGCCGTTGCGCCCGCCCCAGGTGTCTGTTTGGGCGTGGCAGTTGGCGCAGAGCAGGGCCAGGTTCTCCAGCCGGTTGTCGTCCCCGACCCCGTTGATGTGGTGAAGCTGCATGTTGAACGGCTTCCCGCGCCACTCCGTGATCCCACACTCCTCGCAGCGATTCTCCTTCAGGCCCTCCTTGACCAGTCGATGCTTGAGATGGCCCCGGCTGGTCCGCCTGCCCACAACAAGCAGATCGGCGATGGGCATGGCCACGGGCCTCGGCACGATCGCGCCGCGCTTCACGGCATCGGTCCAGGCGTAGGCTGAGAACCCGAACCGCTCCATGCATTCCGTGCGGGAGAGGCCGCCGTCATAGGCGATCTGAACGGCCTGCCAGTCATAGCGCTTGGCGAATCTTGGATCGGCGGGCAGGTGCAATCGCCTGGCGTGGAACGCGACCGTCGACTTGACCACCCCGAGCCGGCTTGCGACCTCCTGGTATTCCAGGCCCTGATCGAGGAGCGCGCGCACCTGCTCCCGCATCTCCCCTGGCGGCAGCTTCGGTCCCTGGGTTCCTGCGCTCCATAGCGAACATATGTTCGCATCGGAGTCGGACGGAATCCCTGCAAGCGACGGGCTTGCGGGACGGGTCAACTACTTGAACCCTGCAGTCCGGGCGGGGCTACTGGGGATCCAGGGATCGAACCTGGGCTTCCTGGACCAGAACCAGGCGGGCTTCCGCTACCCCAATCCCCATCGACCTTGGTGGACGGCATGCGGCCGTCCACTTGCCGCAAAGCCTAGCTGGAACCGAGCCCTCCGATGTCGCTCGCCGGGTCGGCAAGCGCTTCCTTCTCGTCGGACACGTCAACGCCCTTAGCGAGCAGCTCGCGCGCCACGCCGAGGTCCTCGGAGCGCTCGACGGAGAGGGCCCCGGCGACCCTGCCGTCCTTGAGGTAGAAGACGCAGAACTCGCCGGCGCCGCGGTCGCCCCGCCAGACCTCCTCGTCCCACTCCGAAGCGGGCCCGACGTACTCGAGCGAGGCCCAGTCGGCGAGGTCGCTGAAGAAGTAGGGCACAACCTCATAAGCAGCGGAGTCGCCCGCCATGCAACGCCCCACGTGCATCCCCTGCTGCATCGCCACGTCCCAGTGCTCGACCCGCAGCCGCCGCCCGTGCACGACGCTGTCGTAGCTGCAGACGTCACCAGCCGCGTAGATCCCCTCCGAGGAGGTCTGCAGCATCGAGTCGCAGACGATCCCGTCGTCCACCTCGAGCCCCGCCCTCTGCGCCAGCATCACGTCCGGCCTCACGCCCGCGCCGACGACGACGAAGTCACCCTCCACGGTCTTGCCGCTCTGGGTCACGACCGCGGAGACCTTCCCATCCCCCTCGAACGCCTCCAGCGTCTCGCCGGCGTGGAACTCGACCCCCTTCGACTCCATCAGCTCCTGGAACCAGCCCCCCGCCTCGTCCCCGAACACCCTCGAGAGGGCGACGTCCTCCATCATCACGACCGCGCACTGCGTCCCCTGCGCCGTCAGCGACGCAGCCACCTCGCAGCCGATGTAGCTGCCCCCGATCATCACCACCCGCTTTGCCTTCTCCGCGTCGGCGCGGATCGCGTCCGAGTTGCCGAACGCCCGCAGGTAGTGGATCCCCTCCAGCTCGGCCCCCTCGACGCGGAGGATGTTGACGTTGGCGCCGGTGGCGATCAGCGCCTGCCCGAACTCCACCTCGTCGCCGCCCTGCAGCTTCGCGATGCTGCTATCGGGGTCCAGCGACATCACGTTCGTGCGCGTGCGCAGCTCGACGCCGTTCTGCTCGTACCAGTCGGGCGGGTTGACGTAGGCGTCCGCGCGCTCGGCCTCGCCTCGCAGATACTCCTTCGAGAGCGGCGGGCGCTCGTAGGGCACCTCGGGCTCGCGCCCGACCAGCATGATCGAGCCCTCCGCCCCGCGCTTGCGCAGCTCGGCTGCGCAGTTGGCCGAGGCCATGCCGCCGCCGATCAGCAGGTAGTCGACCTTCAAGAACCGTTGCCGTCCGGCCCGAAGAACGCCTTCAGGTCCTCCTCGACGCTCGGGTCGAGCACCGCCAGCACCTCGTCGCCCGCTTCGAGCACGGTGTCGGGGCCGGGCACGAACCCGCCCTCGCCCTCGCGCAGCACCGAGATCAGCAGCGAGCCCGCCGGCATGTTGAGGTCGCCGACGCGCTGCCCGTGCACTCGCGAGTCGTCGGTCAGCAGCATCTCGATGATCTCGAGCCGCTCCTCGGGCAGGTCGAGCAGGTGCACCAACCCGTAGTCGGGCACCTCGTGCTCGATCACCCGCAGGATCAGGTCCGTCGCCGACACGTACGGCCTCACCCCGAGCAGCTCGAAGTGGGGCCGGTTGCGCGGGTTGTTGACCCGGGCGATGATGCGGTCCACGAGGTACTTCTCCTTCGCCACCTGGCAGATCAGCATGTTGTCCTCGTCGTCGCCGGTGACCGCGATCACCATGTCGGCGCGCGAGATCCCCGCCCGCTCCAGCACCCACAGCTCCGAGGCGTCCCCGTACTGGACGCCGTGCTCGAGCTCCTGCTCGACCGTCAGGTAGCTGTCGCGGTTGTTCTCGATCAGGGTCACCTCGTTCCCCTTCTCGATCAGCTCGCGCGCCAGGTTCCAGCCGACCTTGCCGGCGCCGATGACGATCATGTACTTGCGATCAGCCATCTCCGGCCGTCCCCATCAGCTCCTCCTCGAGCATCCGGATCGCGAAGTTCGTCGGGCAGATCGTCTTCACGCCCTGCTTCTCGTACCACTCGGCCCGCAGCGGGTCGAGGATCCGAGCCACCACCGTCGGCACGTTGTATCGCCGCTTCGCGATCTGGGCGATGATGATGTTGGTGTTGTCGCCGTTGGTCGAGGCGACGAAGGCGTCGGCCTTCTCGACCCCGGCCGCGTCGAGAGCGTCCGTCTCGAGCGCGGTCCCGACCGTGAACTGCCCGCCCGCGTCCTCCCACGAGGTCTCCAGCCCGACCTCCAGCCGCGCGTGCACCTCGGGGTCCTCATCCAGGCAGGAGACGTCATGGCCCTCGCGCAGCATGCTGCGCGCCACAGTGGACCCGACCCGCCCGCATCCGACGATGACCACGAACACGCTGCGGATACTACGGCTCGGTGTGCCCCGGCTCATCCCCGGGCGGGGCGGTGAGCAACACCCTGCACGGCGCCTTCTGCAGCACGTACTCGGTCACCCTCCCGATCTCCTCCGGCCGCGCGGCGCCGATCCCACCGAGGATCGCCCCGCCCCGGATCCTGCTGGGCGGCTCGCCGCCCATCACGATCACCTCGGCCCCGCGCTGGCGCGCCTCGGCCACGATCCCGGCGCCGACCGACCGCGCGCGGACGAAGGCGGTCCCCACCTCGACGTTCTCGTACTCGTCGGCGACCTCGTCGGCGCGTGCGAGCGCTCGGTCGGCCTGCTCCCTGATCGCGACCGGGAGCGGCGCGTCGATCGGCACCGTCAGCGGCAGCTCCGCCACGTAGATCACGTCCACGCGCGGCGGCGCCTCGCCCTCGCGCACCTCGGCGTCCGCGAGCCTGCCGGCGGTGGCGATGATGTCGTCGTCCAGCTTCGACCCGAACACCGGCACCAGGATCGACTTGAACTCGACGTCGGTCGCCTCCTTCTTCAGCGAGGACTCGGGCACCGTCACCCGCTCGGTCAGCGAGACGCCCTCGACGAAGCGGCGGTAGACGAGGTACATGACGAGCCCGAACAGCATCCAGCCGCCGCCCACGGCCAGCGCCCCCTGGTGGAAGGCGATCACCGACAGCCAGGCCAGCCCGCTGATCACCGCCGCGAACAGCGCCGGCAGGGGAATCTCCCGCTCGCGGACCCGGAGGTTGAAGGGAACCCTGTAGGGACGCTCGCGGTCGGGGTCGCTGACCCGCAGGCGGATGATCGCGAGGTGCGCGAGGGTCGCTGCCAGCAGCGCCCCGAACGCATAGACGCCGGCGAGGAACTCGATGTCGCCGGGGATCGCCAGCGCCAGCGCCAGCACCGCCGCGATCGCGATCGCGACCACGGGCGTCGCGTAGGTGCGCTGCAGCCGTCCCGCCCAGCTCGGGATCTGGCGGTTGCGCCCGAGCACGTAGACGTGGCGGGAGAGGCCGAGCATCGAGGTGTTGGCCGCCCAGATCAGCACCGGCACCGCGACCAGCACGACCGCCCACTGCATCACGTCCGCGAGCCAGCCGGGATCGAACTGCTGCACCACCCCCAGCACCGGCGCGTCCACGTACTCGCCCGCCAGCGCCGTCTCCGGCCCATCCGGGCCCTGCTCTACCGGTACCGCCATCAGCGCCACCGCGGCGATCCCGGCGTACATCAGCGGCACGATCACGGCCCCGGCCGAGGCCACGCGCTTCAGCTCCCCCTGCTCGAAGTCCAGGTCGGGCGCCAGGTCGCTAGCCGCCTCGATCCCCGCATAGGCGATCGTCGCCACGACCGCGGCGTAGACGATGTCCTCGAGGCTCGGGCTCGAGAACAGCTCCAGCTCGGCGGTCAGCAGCGAGGGCTCGAAGACGACCACCGCGCCGACCGCGATCACCAGCAGCTGCAGCACCAGGTCGGCCAGCGCCAGCATCACCAGCCGGTTCTGGCGGCTCCCGCCGGTGACCGAGGTCGCGTTCAGGAAAGCCGCCAGTCCGATCACGGCCGCCGCCACGGCGACGGCCTCCCAGCCATCGGCGAACCCGCCCCAGGCCGGTGTCAGATAGTGGGGCACCGAGATCGCCGCGGCGGCGATCACGATCACGTAGTCGATCAGGATCGCCCAGCCGGCGATGAAGCTGATCAGCTCGTTGAAGGCGTGGCGGGAGAAGGTCGAGGACCCGCCCCGCTCGCGGTACATGGCGCCGCCCTCGACGTAGGTGAGCGTCGTGATCGCGAACAGCAGGCCGGCGCCGAGGAAGATCACCGGCGTCAGCCCCAACCCGCGATCGGCGACGACCCCGATCGAGAAGTAGATCGAGAAGCCGACGGTGGACGCCGCGATCGCGTACAGGAACGGCACCCCGAGCAGCTGCCTCGCCCTCACCTCCCGCCTCCCCTCATCGGCCGCCGCCCGGCGGGCGCAACGAGATGTAGAGCCGCCCGGCGCCGATGCCGACGAACAGCAGCCCGAAGAGCATGCCCGTCGCCAGCGGCCCGCCCCCGCGCGCCAGCGTCACGACCACCATCGCCAGCCCGAAGCCGATGATGGTGACGGCGAAGACCCTGGTCGCGACCTGGTAGGCGGCCCCCAGCACAGGTGGGCGCTCGCGCTCGCTCATGCCGACGCCCCGATTCCCTCGGCGACGCCGGCCTCCTCGCGCGCCCGGACCGGCTCGCCGACGACGATCACCCGGCAGGGCCGCTTCGCCAGCACCGTCTGCAGGGTCTTGCCGTAGAGCGGCCGCCCATCGCGGTAGCGCAGGCCCATCACCAGCGCGCTCGCCTCCATCTCCTTCGCCTCCTTCGCGATCGAGGACCCCGCCTCGTCCGGTCGCGCCCGGTGCACGTGGCCGCTGACGCGCATGCCGCCGATCAGCTTCGCCTGCTCGATCTTCGACTGCGCCGCCGACTCCTGCTCCCTCATCGGGGCCTCGACCGGCAGGCTCCTCGGGACCGTGAGCAGGGAGACGACGTGGATCCCGCGGCGGCGCTTGGCCGCGAGCTTGACGGCGGTCGCCACCGTCTCCTCGGAGAACGGCGCGTCGTCCTCGAAGGCGACGAGCACGCTCTTGTACTCGACCTCCTCGACCCCGACGGGCTCGGGCAGCACCACCCTGTGCGTCTCGGTCAGCGGCAGGCCCTGCACCCGCCGGTATCCGACGTAGGTGGCGATGCCGATCAGCATCCAGATGGACCCGAGGACCAGCGTGCGCGTGTTCAACGCCATCACCACGATCCAGGCCGCTCCGGTGCCGAGGCCGCCGATCACGGACGCCAGCGGCAGGTCCCAACCCCTGAACCGGACGTTGAGCGGCGCCCGCCAGGGGCGCTCCCGGTCGGGGTAGCGCTGGCGCAGGCGCACCAGGGACAGGTGCGCGATCGTGAACGAGAGCATCGCCCCGAACGAGTACATCGTCGCCAGCAGCTCGGTCTCGCCCGGGAGCAGCGCGACGACCGAGACGGCGCCGAAGAGGATCAGGGCCAGATAGGGCGTGCGGAACTTCGGGTGGATCGCCCGCAGGCGCTGGGGCAACTGCCGATAGGTGCCCATCGAGAAGGTCAGCCGCGAGAGCCCGATCAGGCCGGCGTTGGTCGCGATGATCAGGATCACCCCGGCCAGGACGCCGACGTAGACCCGCAGCACCTCGGTGAGGGAGGCGCTGAGGCCCATGTTGTCGACGATGCCGAGCATCGGGTTCTCGGCGTAGGTCGTGCCGAGCTCGGTCGTGAACTCGCCGCCGGACTCCGACACCGGCATCGCCGACAGCGCCACCAGCGGGATCAGCAGATAGAGGACCAGCACGGCCGCGACCACGAGCCCGACGGCGCGCGGGATCGTCCGCGGGGCGTCGCGCGCCTCCTCGGACATGTTCGAGAGCGTCTCGATCCCGGTGTAGGCGATCATGCCGAGCGCGATTCCCAGCGCGAAGTCGCCCCAGGTCGGCGCCACCCCGAAATCGACGTTGTTCACCAGCGTGTCCGCGTTGAGGACGAGGAAGAGGCCGAGCGCCACCAGCAGGACCTGCGTCAGCAGGTCCCCGATCGCGAGCACGATGTTGAGCCGGGCAGACTCCTGACCGCCGAGGATGTTGATGCCGACGAGCCCCGCCACGAGCGCCGCCGAGAAGAAGATGTCGGTCGGGCTGTCCCCGAGCGGCTCCCAGAGCACCGCGAGGTAGTCGGGGACGAAGAAGGCCGAGATCGCGACCGTGATCACGTAGTTCAGCATCTGCCCCCAGGCCGCCAGGAAGCTGACCAGCTCGTTGAAGGCGTGGCGCGCGAAGCTCGAGGAGCCCCCCGCCTCGGGGTACATGACGGTGGCCTCGGCGTAGGTCGCGGCCGTGAGCATGAAGATCAGCCCCGCGACCAGGAAGGCGATCGGCGTCAGCCCGAGGGCGAAGGCGGCGACGACCCCGAGCGCGTAGTAGATGGAGGAGCCGACGTTGCCGTAGGCGGTCGAGAACAGCGCGCCCGTGCCGTGCACGCGCGCCAGCGACTCGTCCCGCGGGATTCGCCTAGCCAAGTCGCCCCAAAGGTACGGGTCGCGCCAGGCGGCTCAGCGTTGCCAGGGCGACGGCCCCGCCACCCCGCATCCCCGCAGGGCGAAGCCCGAGGAGATGCGGGTTCGTGGCGAAGCCGTCAGCCGTGGCGTTCCGTCTCAGAGAGCGACGATCGGGATGATCAGGATCGCGACGATGTTGGCGACCTTGATCATCGGGTTGATCGCCGGGCCGGCGGTGTCCTTGTAGGGATCGCCGACGGTGTCGCCGGTGACCGAGGCGGCGTGGGCGTCCGAGCCCTTGCCCCCGTGGGCGCCGTCCTCGATCAGCTTCTTGGCGTTGTCCCAGGCGCCGCCGCCGGCGGTCATCGAGATCGCGGCGAAGATGCCGACGACGATGACGCCGATCAGCAGGCCGCCGAGTGCCTGGTAGCTGAGCAGGCCGACGACCACCGGGACGACGATCGGGATCAGCGAGGGCAGGATCATCTCGCGCTGCGCCGAGGCGGTCACGATCGCGACCGAGCCGGCGTAGTCGGGCTTCTCCTTGCCCTTCATGATCCCCGGCCTCTCGCGGAACTGGCGGCGGACCTCCTCGACCACCTGGCCGCCGGCGCGGCCGACGGCCTCGATCGAGAGCGCCGAGAACAGGTAGACCATGATCCCGCCGATCAGCAGGCCGATGAGGACGTCGGGCGAGGCCACGTCGAAGTTCAGTGCCTTGTCCGGGTCCTCCTCCTGCAGCTCGAAGATGAACGCGTTGAACAGCACCAGCGCGGCCAGCGCGGCCGAGCCGATCGCGTATCCCTTGGTCACGGCCTTGGTCGTGTTGCCCACCGCGTCCAGGGGATCGGTGATGTCGCGCACCTCCTGCGGCAGCTCCGCCATCTCGGCGACGCCGCCGGCGTTGTCGGTGATGGGGCCGAAGGCGTCGAGCGCGACGATCAGCCCGGTCAGCGAGAGCTGCGCCATAACGGCGATGCCGATGCCGTAGATGCCGGCCAGCTCGTTGGCGCCGAAGATCGCGAGCACGATCACCAGCACGGGCGCGGCGGTGGACTGGAAGCCCTGCGCCAGGCCCTGGATGATGTTGGTCGCGTGGCCCGTCTCGGAGGCGTCGGCGATCGTGCGCACCGGCCGGAAGCGGGTCGAGGTGTAGTGATCGGTGATCACGAACAGCAGCGCCGTGACGCCGACCCCGATCAGGCCGCAGAGCCAGAGGTCGGTGACGCTGACCGCGGCGGCGCCGGCCTCGGAGAAGCCGAGGCGGAGCGGGTCGCTCATCAGCCAGTCGGTGATCGGGTAGAAGGCGATGGCCGAGAGCACGGCCGAGACCGCCAGGCCGACGTAGAGCGCGCGCTCGACGTTGCCGCTGCGGGTGCGGACCGCCAGCGCGCCGATGATCGAGGCGAGGATGGCGACGCCGCCCAGCGCGAGCGGGTAGACCGCGACCTCGCGCCCGTACTCGGGCGTGAAGGTGAGCACGCCGAGCAGCATCACCGCGACCGCGGTGACGGCGTAGGTCTCGAACAGGTCGGCGGCCATGCCGGCGCAGTCGCCGACGTTGTCGCCGACGTTGTCGGCGATCACCGCGGGGTTGCGGGGGTCATCCTCGGGGATGCCCGCCTCGACCTTGCCGACGAGGTCGGCGCCGACGTCGGCGGCCTTGGTGAAGATTCCGCCGCCCAGACGAGCGAAGACCGAGATCAGCGAGCCACCGAAGCCGAGGCCGATGAGGGCGTCCACGGCCTCCTTGTCGCTGAAGTCCAGCAGGATCAGCGCGCCGTAGTAGCCGGCGACTCCCAGCAGCGCGAGCCCGACGACGAGCATGCCCGTGACCGAGCCCCCCTTGAAGGCGACGTCGAGCGCGGGCGGGATGCCGCCGCGGGCGGCCTCCGCCACCCGGGAGTTGGCGCGCACCGACAGGTTCATGCCGATGAAGCCCGCGGCGCCCGAGAGGACGCCGCCGATCACGAAGCCGATCGCGGTCTCGACGTTCTGCAGCGGGATCAGCAGCAGCGCCACGACCACGCCGACGCCGGCGATGATCGTGTACTGGCGCTTCAGGTAGGCGCTGGCGCCCTCCTGGATCGCGCTGGAGATCTCCACCATCCTGTCGTTGCCCGCGGGCTTGGCCAGCAGGCGCTGGGTGATCAGAAGTCCATAGACGACGGCGGCGGCGGCGCAACCGAGCGCGAACACCACTCCGTAGTCGGTCAGAAAGTCAGTCAAGTTCGTTCAGCTCCTGGTTCTCTGTCGCTCTTCGTTAGGGGATGAAACGGTGAGGGGCGGCGCGGGAGTGTACCCGGCCCAACGGTCCCGGCGGCGTCAGTCGTCCCCCGGGGTCCAGAGGCCCGAGGCGCCGCCGCCCGGGCCCTTTTTGTCCTGCTCGGAAGCTTCCTCGCCCGGCTCGGCGGGGGAGTCTCCCCCGCCCTCGGCCGCGTCGTCGCCCCCATCGCCCCGCGCGTGCTTGGCCCAGAGCAGCTGCAGCTCGGAGACGGCCTGGCGCAGCTGCGCCTGCGCCTGCTCGGGCACGTGCTCGACCAGCGCCCCGGCCGCCTCGATCCCGATCCTCGCCTGGTCGAGGTCGCGCTCGTCCTCCTTCGCGATCCGGCGCGCCGAGAGGTTGAGGATGCTGATCGCCGACTGCAGGACCAGGTCGTCGATCCGCAGCTCGCGCACCTGCTGCTCGAGCTGCTCGCGCAGCTGCTCCTCGCTCTCGGCGCCGTTGCTCTCCTCGCCGGGCTCAGCCATCGGCTAAGTGAATCACCTGGAGCCCGCCCGGCGCCCGCCGGGGGCCGCCGGCGATCCGGGCTTGGAGGCGACCATGAAGACCCAGCGACCGCCAGGTCGGCGTCGGAGAGCCCGCGAAACCGCGACAGCAGCCGCGGACGCATGCGCTCGATCTCGGGCGCGGCGGCGGCGACCACCCGCGCGACCTGCTCGGCGGAGAGCCCCCCCCTCGAGGTCGCCGGCGTCGCCGATCAACCGGGTCGGATGCAGCTCGGCGCTGTAGCCGAGCGCCGAGGCGTGCTCGCGGTAGCTGTCGCTGAGGCAGCGGTTGGTGAGGCCCGTGTGGCGCCGCATCGCGTCCCAGACACGATCCGACACGGTCAGGAGCTCGAGCGGGCCGCGGCCGCTGCGCTCGAACAGCCCGTGGTCGCTGAGGTCGATCTTGTGCAGCATCGCCCCGCCCGGCTCGAGCAGGCGGTCCATCTGCTCGAAGGCGGGCGCGAGGTCCCAGAGGTGGCCGAGAACGGCTCGCGAGATGATCGCGTCGAAGCGGCCGGCGACTGCCTCCTGCGCACGCTCGACGCCGGTGCCCTCGATCAGCACGAGCGCGTCCTGCCCTTCGGCCAGCGCGCCGTCGGGGCTCAGCGCGCGACCCAGCCGCTCCCGCTCAGATCGGGGCCGGCTCTCCGAGAGCGCACGGTGGATGCGGCGCTGCTGCTCGGGGTCGCGGACGGTCGCGAAGCGGTCCAGGCAGACGACCTGGCGAGCGCCGGCGCCGATCAGGCGCAGCGCGACGCCGAGGGTGTCCCCCGGCCCCAGCTCCAGAATCCGGGCGCCGTGAATCCGCTCCGCATCGAGGCCCCGGCGCTCATAGTCGGCGAAGACCCAGTCGACGCAGGCCAGGCTCTGCTCGAGGCTGAAGCCTCGGTTGCGGGCGCCGAGCAGCACCGGCTTCGCCGGCCGCAGCCTGAGCGCGATGCCAAGCCTGAGGTTGCGGGCCATCAGCGTCGCGATGACCAGAGCGCGGGAGCGCCTGGCGAGCTCGCGTAGCCGGCGCATCGCGAGGGCGCTCGAGGGTCCTAGCGGGAGACCCGCTGCGGGGCGTAGGTGCGCGCCGTCTCGGCGACGGCGTCACGGTAGATCTCCTCGATCGAAGCGCCGTCGGCGAGCGCCGCGCGCGCGCGCTGGGCGCCGTTGCGCTCCGGGAGCGCGACATCGACGCCGAGGCGCTCGCGCGCCGGGGCCGTCCACTCCAGCAGCCCCTCCAGCACCGCCCCGGTCGGGACCTCCTTGCGCCCGCGGAAGTCCAGCATCGATCCGTCCATGCCGTGGCGGATCGCGCGCCAGAGGTTCTCCTCGATCTCGTTGCCGCCCAGCGGGGTGTATTCGCCCTCGCCGCGCTCGTCGTGCTCCAGCGCCGCCTGCACGATGCAGGCCGCGATCAGGCCGGCGAGCTGGAACGACTCCTCGCCCTGGGTCTGCGCGTCGCAGATGCGCAGCTCGACCGTGCCGAAGGCGTGGTGGGGCCGCACCGACCACCACAGCTGCGTCGCCTCGACCACTGTGCCGGTCTCGGTCAGGAACCCGACCAGATCCGCGTAGCGCTCCCAGTCCCCGAAGGGCTCGTGCACGCCGCAGCGCGGGAAGGTCCGGGTGAAGATCTCGGTGCGAACGCTGTGCAGGCCGGTGTCGCGGCGGTCGAGGAACGGGGAGTTGGCCGAGGCCGCCAGCAGCGGCGGCAGCAGCTCCCGCAGCCGGTCGGTGACGGCGATCGCGCGGTCGGCGCCGCGGATGCCGACGTGCACGTGCAGGCTCCAGCTGTTGTTCCGCTGCGCGACCCAGCCCAGGTCGTGCTGAAGGCGCCGGTAGTGCTCGGTGTCGATGATGCGCTGGTCCAGGTAGTTCGCCCAGGGATGGGTCCCCATCGCCGCCAGCGCCAGCCCCTTCGACTCCGCCAGCGCGAACAGCGCGTCCCGGCGCTCGCGCTGGCGCTCCACCGCCTCGGCGAAGGTCTCGCCCCGCCCCGAGCGGATCTCGATCTCGGTGTCGATCAGCTCGCCCCGAACCGCCGGCGCCAGCACCTCGTCGGACTGGGCGGCCTCGAACAACTCCGGGAAGCGGTGCTCCAGCTCGAGCGTCTCGGGGTCCAGCAGCGCGAACTCCTCCTCGAGCCCGATCGTGAAGTCGGTCGAGTCCTCGAAGGTCGCGCGTACGCGATCCAGGTCGAGGCCCGAGCCCGGCGCCTCGGGGTCCGTGTCCGGTGGCATCAGGTCAAATAGAAGTAGAGGGCGTTGAGCAGGTCGACCGCAGGGCTTGAAGTGTGAACCGTGACCTCGGGCGGGACCTGCAGCAGCTGCTCGGAGTAGTTGAAGATGATCCTGACCCCGGCCTCGACCAGGCGGTCGGCGACCTCCTGGGCGTTGTCGGCGGGAACCGCGAGCACGCCGACGACCACGTTCTCCTCGCCCACGATCCGCTCGAGGTCGTCGAAGGCGCGGACCTCGAGCCCCCCCACCCGGCGGCCGATCACGGCCTGGTCGACGTCGAACATGGCGACGATGCGGAAGCCGTGGTCGGCGAAGATGTCCGAGCTCGCGATCGCCTGGCCCAGGTTGCCGGCGCCGAACAGGGCGATGTTGTGCTGGCCGGCCGTCCGCAGGATCTTGCGGACCTCGCGCACCAGCGAGTCGACGTTGTAGCCCACCCCGCGCTTGCCGAACTTGCCGAAGCCGGAGAGGTCGCGCCGGATCTGGGTCGAGTTGATGTGGGTGTACTCCGATAGCTCCTGGGAGGAGATCGTCGCCTTGCCCATCTTGCGCGCCTGGGTCAGCACCTGCAGATAGCGCGAGAGCCGCGCCGCGACCCCCAACGAGAGGCGGTCGCCGTCCCCGATCTCGCTCTCCGCCCCCTCCGGGGCGGCGGCTCCCGCGCCGTCGTCGATCATGTGGACAAGGTAGCGAGCCGGCGCCGCAGGGCGCCCTCGTCGAGCCCCAGCTCGCTCACGACCTCGCCGCCCAGCTCGACCACCGGGATCCGCTCCAGGTACCGACGCAGCAGGCCTTCGTCGGACTCGATGTCGATCCGCTCGACCTCGAACCCGAGCCCCTCCGCGCGCAGCGCCTCGAGCTCGTCGAAGGCCTCGTCGCAGAGGTGGCAGTCAGGCCGCTCGTAGAGCCGAACCGTCAAGCCCGGGTTCGCGCTTCGCGCGCCGCACGAGGTCATCCCGCGGTTGCGGCGCTCGCGCTCGCGAAGGCATCGAACTCCAGGTAGTCGGGGTAGGGGATCGGGTCCGCGTAGCGCGCGGCCGAGGCGATCATCGCGGCGTTGTCGGTGCAGAGCTCGATCGGGACCAGCTTCAGCGCCAGCCCTCGCTGCTCACAGAGCTCGCCGGTGCGGCGCCGCAGCTCGGCGTTGGCGGCGACGCCGCCGCCCAGCGCGACGGCCCGCCACTCGCCGGCGTCGAGTGCGCGCCCCAGCTTGGCGACGAGCTGATCGACGATCGCCCGCTGGTAGGAGGCCGCGAGGTCGGGGGCGGCGGCGGCCGTGGCCTCCGGGCCCAGTTCCCGCACGCGGTAGACCAGCGCCGTCTTCAGGCCGCTGAAGGACATCTCGAGGCCGGGCTCGCGGGTCATCGCCACGGGGAACTCGAAGGCGTCCGGATCGCCGGACTCCGCAGCGCGCTGGATCGCCGGCCCGCCCGGGTAGCCGAGGCCGAGCAGCCGGGCGCCCTTGTCGAAGGCCTCGCCGGCGGCGTCGTCGAGCGTCTGCCCGAGCGGCTCGTACCCCGCTGTCCCGGTGACCCCGGCGAGCAGCGTGTGGCCCCCGCTCGCGATCAGGCAGAGGAAGGAGGGCTCGAGCGGGTCGGGCTCGAGGAAGTTGGCCGCGACGTGGCCCTGCAGGTGATCGACCGGGATCAGCGGCGTGCGGTTGGCGGAGGCCAGCGCCTTGGCGGTGCTGAGCCCGACCAGCAGGGCGCCGATCAGGCCGGGGCCCTGGGTGACCGCGAGCGCGTCGAGGTCCACGAGGCCTGCCCCGCCCCGCTCCAGCGCGCTCGCGACGACGGCGTTGATCAGCTCCAGGTGGTGGCGGGAGGCGACCTCGGGCACGACGCCGCCGAACTCCTCGTGAAAGCTCGCCTGCGAGGAGATCACGTTGGAGAGCACGCGTGGGCCCTCGACCAGCGCCGCGCAGGTGTCGTCGCAGCTCGTCTCGATCGCCAGGATCAGGCGGGGGTCGGTCAAGCGACGGCTCAGGCCAGGCCCGCGCCGGCACGCTCCCGAACCAGCCACATGATCAGGGCGTCCTCGCCGTTGTCGTGGTAGTAGCTGCGGCGCCGGCCGGCGGAGCGGAAGCCGAGCCGCTCGTACATCGCGATCGCCGGCAGGTTCGAGACGCGGACCTCGAGCGTGAAGCGCGATTCCGAGCCGGCCTCCTCGAAGAGGCGGTCGATCAGCTCGGATGCGATCCCGCGACGGCGATGCTCGCTGACCACCGCGACGTTCATCAGGTGCCAGACCTGCTCGTAGCGGGCGCAGACCAGGTAACCGACGAGGCCTTTCTCGTCCTCGGCGGCGAGGCAGATGCCCGTCGGCTTCGAGAACTCCAGCACGAACATCGCCAGCGACCACGGGGTCGGGAACGAGCGCCGCTCGATCGCGATCACCGACGGCAGGTCACCGTAGGCGAGGCGGCGGACGGTGAGCGAGCCGGGCTCGCCCCGCCCGGCCTCGGAGGCCTCAGGCTGTCTCGCTTGGCTCATCTTCCTGAATCCATCGCTTCGCATCCGGCTCTCTCAGATACACAGGCTCGATCGTGTCGGGGGCCACCGCCGCCGTCGCCTCGCCGAGCGCACAGACGTGGCGCGCGGCGACCCTGTGCGCAATCTCCTCCCGCGGAAGGACGGTGGCTCCGGCCGCCTCGAGCTCCGCCAGAAATCGTAGCGCCCCGTCCCCCGCCGCCAGCGGGGGAGGATTCATGCCCGCGGCGAGCTCGGCGAGCCGCTCCGGCGAGCAGACGAGGGGCTCGCCGCGCGGCTCGCCGCCGGGCCCGAAGGCGGCGGCGAAGGCCTGACCGCGGCGTGCGTCGAGCACCGGCAGCGGCGAGCGCCCCTCGGCCACCGCCAGCTCGGCGATCCCCCGCGCCAGCGCCGACAGCGTCGAGACGGGGGCCAGCTCGACCACGCGCCCCTGCGCCAGCGCGCGGGCGGTGGCGATCCCGATCCGGAGCCCCGTGAACGACCCGGGGCCGACCCCGACGGCGATGCGGTCGATCCGCTCCCAGCCGCCGGCGGCCTCGGCGCAGCGCTCGACCTCGGCCAGCAGCTGGGTCGCGTGCCGGGGGCGCCCGTCCTCCCCCGTCCCCGCCTCGCGCTCCGCGAGCACGTCCCCCGCGGCGGTGACCGCGACTGTGAGCTCGGCGGTGGCCGTGTCGAATCCGAGGGTTGCCATAGATTGCAGTCAAGCGCCGCGCGCGCGCCGATGCTAGGCCGAACCACCGAACTTGACGGAGGAGACGACATGAAGCCGAAGTCCAGCAGGTTCAAGCCGATCAGCCGCCGCGCCCGGGCCGTTGGGGTGGGCCTCGCCGTCGCCGGCCTCAGCGCGGGCTTCACGGCCTGCGGCGATGACGAGCAGGACCAGCTCAACGACGCCATCGACGAGGCCCAGGAGAACGTGGAGTCGGCGCTGGACGAGGTGGACACCGAGGAGCTGCAGGAGCAGGCCGAATCGGTCCAGGAGCAGATCGAGGACATCGACACCGAGGAGCTCCAGCAACAGGCCGAAGAGGCCCAGAAGCAGCTCGAGGAGGCATACGGGGACAATTGAGGGGTCGCGAGGCCGCTGGCTTCTGAGCGAACGCGGAAGCGTTCGCGATGGGTGCCGGGTGGCCGCCGGCGTCCCCGATTGGCGGGGTCATCGCCGGACCTCGATTTCCCGTCTGTCCCCGCCCGCGTGGCGGATCTCGACGCGCGCCCTGACCCGCTCGATGCCGGGGTCCGCCGCCTGCGGCCACTCGACGAAGCCGATCGTCTCCGCGTCGAGGTAGTCCTCCAGCAGACCCGGGTCCTCGCCCTCCATTCCCTCGAGCCGGTAGAGGTCGAGGTGGGCGACGGGAACCCGCCCGGCGTAGCGCTGCCCGATCGTGAACGTCGGGGAGGTGACCGGGTCGGTGACGCCGAGGGCGCGGCAGGCGCCGCGGACTAGGGTCGTCTTGCCCGCGCCGAGCTCGCCGCTGACGAGCACGACGTCGCCCGGCTCGAGGCTCGCGGCGAGCCTCTCGCCCACCGCCTCGGTCTGCGCCGGCGACTCGCTGAGCTCAGCCACCGGCGAGCCTGGGAAGGGCGGCCAGCTCGGCGTCGCGGCTGACCGCTCCGATCTCGCCCGCCAGGTCGCTCAGCCTGACGCCGCCGATCGTCCCCATCTCCGCGTCGAGTGGCCTGAAGAAGTTGTCGTAGTGGGTCGGCACGACCACGCCCGGGTCGAGCCGCGGCAGGACTCGCTCCCAATAGCGCTCGGTGAAGTTGCGGCCCGCGACCCCGGCCAGGAACACGTCCACCCCCTTGTGCCGGATCGCGTCGTCAACCAGGTCGGCGCTGCCCTGGTGATAGAGCGTGGTTCCCGCGACGGCGATGTGGATGCCCCAGACCTGGCCGCACCTGTACTGGTTGGGCGAGAGGCCGTCGAGGTGCTCGCAGCTGAGGTCGCCGGCGTAGGGCACCGCCATCCCCAGCAGCAGCTTCGAATGAACGCTCGGCACGAAACTGACCTCGAAGGGGCCGAGCTCATAGGTTCGGTAGGGCTCGACCTCGACCGCGCGGTCGGCGAGCCCGTGCAGCGCCATCAGCGCGACCAGCGAGCCCGAGCCGTAGGCGCCGCAGCCGAAGCGGGCGGCGACCGCGGGCGCGTCCACGGCGTGGTCGAAGTGTGTGTGTCCCACGAGCACCCCGACCGCCTCCCCGCGCGTGGGCAGGAAACGGTCGAGCGCGGACGGGTCGGGCAGGGCCGTGCGGCGCCGCAGCAGGCTCGAGAGCGGCACCCGCGAGACGTACGGGTCCAGGTAGAGGTCCTTGCCCTCGAACGAGAGCCGGTAGCCCGAGACCCCGAGCCACTCGATCCCGAGCCCGGCGGGCAGATCAAGCGCGCCGGCCTCGAGCTCGCGCACCGCGGCCGCGTCCTCGCGCTGCTGGCTGCTCCGCGTCGCGGCGGAGCGGGCCATCTCGCCCAGGTGGCGCAGGGGATGGGGCACGCGCTCGATCCTACGCCGAGCGGGGCCCGCGGCCTCTCAGCCGAACAGTCCCATCTGGTCGGCTGAGACCTCGACCGGCCGCTCCATCGGGTCGCTCTCGGTCTCGGGCTCGAGGTCGTCGACCGCGGCGATCGGCTCCGGCAGCGGCTCGGTGAGTAGCCCGGGGATGAGCTTGAAGTCCTCGCGAAGCTGCTCGGCCACCGCCCGCGTCCGCAGGCCGGCCGCGGGGTGGAACAGGGGCAGCAGCAGCACCGGGCGCCCGCCGAGGGTGTGGTGCTGGGCCGAGCCGCGCACCTTGGTGATCCCGGTCGGCTTCCCGGTCAAGAGCTTGGTAGCGAAGTTCCCGAGTGTCCCGATCACTCGGGGCTGGATCAGCGAGATCCTGCTTTCGAGCCAGGGCCTGCAGGCCTCGATCTCCTCCGGTTGGGGGTCGCGGTTGCCCGGAGGACGGCAGCAGAGGACGTTGTTGATGAACACGTCCTCGCGCTGCATCCCGATGCCCTCCAGCAGCTCCCCGAGGAACTTCCCGGCTCGCCCCACGAAGGGCAGGCCCCGGCGGTCCTCCTCGGCGCCGGGCGCCTCGCCCACGAACATCAGGTCGGCGTCGGAGTTGCCCGACCCGAAGACCACCTTGTTTCGCGTCTCCGCGAGGGCGCAGCGCTCGCAGGCCGAGGCGCCGCGATAGACCTCGACCAGCGCCTCGCGGCGCTCCTCGGCCCCGTCGGGGATGCCGGGCAGTGAGCCCGTCTGCGTCTCAGCCATCTCCCCGGCTCCGCTTAGCGCGCGCCCGCTCGCTGGCCCGCTGCTTGGCGAAGCGCTCGCGCGCGCCGCCGCGGTCGGTGCCCCGCTTGTCCTCCATGCGACGCCGCTGCCCGGCGGTGGGCTGGCGGTGGATCGGGGCGAAGCCCGAGGCGGTGGCGCGCTCGAGGTCGGCGCCGCCGCACTGCGGGCAGCGAACGTCCTCGATCGCCTTGCCGACATGCGACCCGACCAGCTCCTCGAAGCTGGCCTCACAACCGCGGCAGCGGAACTCGAAGACCGGCATTAGCCGGCCCCAATCTATAATCAGGCGTGGCCGCGACCCGAGCCAGGGCGCGGACCGGCCGGAGTTTCCGGCAACAGCACCCAACACCGAACAAGCGACGTCGTCTGGTATCTCCGATGCGGGAACTGGAACGGGAACTGACCCCAAACCCCACCCCAGAGGCGCCGATCGTCCTGATCGGCCGCGGCCGCGCGGGCCGGAGCCTCGCCGCGGCCGCCGAGTCCGCGGGACTGCCGGTGCGCCTCGCCCCGAGCGCGAACGCCGCCGAGGCCGCG
>VGBV01000034.1 GCA_016870325.1 Actinomycetota bacterium | reverse complement strand
CGTCTTCGCCGACGGCGTCCCCAGCCCGGTCGACGCCGACGCGCACGCGACCGACCAGCCGGGCCTGGCGCCGCTGGTGATCACGGCCGACTGCCTGCCGGTGGCGCTGGCGGGCCCGGGCGGGGTGGCGGTCGCCCACGCGGGCTGGCGGGGGCTGACATCGGGGGTGCTGGCGCGGGCCGCCGAGGCCGTCGACGCCGCCGCGGCCGCCGTCGGGCCGGGGATAGGCCCCTGCTGCTACGAGGTGGGGGAGGAGGTCCTGGACGCGTTCGCGGGGCTCGACGGCGTCGCGGACGATCGCATGCTCGACCTGCCGGCCGCCGCGACCGCGCTGCTGGCCGAGGCCGGCGTGGTCGAGGTCGAGCTCTCAGGCCTCTGCACGAGCTGCAACCCGGAGCTGTTCTACTCGCACCGCCGCGACGGCGCCCGCACCGGGCGCCAGGCCGGCGTCGCCTGGCTCCAAGGCCCGCCCCGGCGGACCGGAGCAGGCGCCTGATGGCGGTCCAGCAGTTCACCGGTCTCGACCCCCGGCGCATCCGCGCGAACCTGGAGTCCGTCAGGGAGGTGACCGGCGACCGGGTCGAGATCCTGGCGGCGACCAAGTACGTCCCCGTCGAGGAGATGGGCGCGCTGGCCGAGGCGGGGGTGACGCTGGTCGGCGAGAACCGGCTCCAGGACCTGGAGGAAAAGCACGAGCGCTGGGGCGACGCGTTCAGCTGGGACTTCATCGGCAACCTGCAGAGCCGCAAGCTGAAGCGGATCGTGCCGCTCGTGCGGCTGATCCAATCGCTGGCGACCGAGTCGGCGCTGGAGCAGCTCGGGCGCCACGGCGGGCCCGAGACCGAGGTGCTGGTCGAGGTCAACCTGGCGGGCGAGGAGAGCAAGGGCGGGCTCGCCCCCGATGCGCTCGGCGATTTCATCGCGCGCTGCCCGGCGCGGGTCGAAGGGCTGATGACGATGCCGCCCTTCGCCGAGGACCCCGAGGCGTCGCGGCCCTACTTCGCCCGGCTGGCGGAGCTGGCCGCAGAGCACGGGCTGGCGCGACTGTCGATGGGGACCAGCCAGGACTGGCGCGTGGCGGTGAACGAAGGGGCGACGATCGTGCGGCTCGGGTCGGTGCTATACAAGTGACAGAACGCACTACCCTCTGCGGAACCCAGTTCGCGACTATTCATGATCGGGCGGAGGAATAGGCGGCGGGAAGCCGAAACCCAACCACGATGGCGATCAAGGACACATGGCGGCGCTCGCTCGAGTACTTCGGCCTCGTCGAGGGCGATTACATCGAGGAGGGCGAGTACGCGGATGAGCACGACACGGGCCAGGAGATGGCGCTCGACCGGACCGAGGTCGCCCCGCGCGAGGAGGCCCGCGTCAGCACGCTTCGCGGCGGCCGGCGCGGCGGCCGCCGCGAGGAGATCGACGACATCTTCGGCGAGGACGAGCCCCCGAGGCGCGGCAGGCTGCGCGCTGTAGACGAGGACGAGCCCCCGCCCAGGCGGCGGCGCTCGGCCGAGTCCCTGCCCGTCGGCAACGGCGGCTCGGGCTTCTCGATGCACGTCGTCACCCCGCGCAGCTTCAACGACGCCCAGCAGGTCGCGGACGAGTTCAAGGCGCGCAAGCCCGTGATCATCAACCTGCAGAGCACCGACCGGGAGCTCTCCAAGCGCCTGATCGACTTCGCCTCCGGCATGACCTACGCCCTCGGTGGCGGCATGCAGCGGATCTCACAGGGGATCTTCCTGCTCACCCCGGCCGACGTCGAGGTCTCGGCCGAGGAGAAGGCGCGCCTGCTCGAGGGCGGGTTCTTCAACCAGAGCTAGGGGCCCAGGCCGCCGACGGCTCCCTGGGGGCCAATAGAGTTGGCGCCGTGAAGGTCGGGTTCATCGGCGCGGGCAACATGGCAACCGGGATCGCCCGGGGCCTCGCCGCCGCCAGCGGCGAGCCAGGGGCGCCCGCGGCTATGGTCTTCGCCGACGCCACCCCCGGGCGCGCCGAGGAGGTCGCCGGCGAGGTCGGCGGGGAGGCGGCCGGCTCGAACCGGGCGGTCGCCGACGCGACCGACCTGGTCGTGCTCGCCGTGAAGCCGAACGTCCTGGACGAGGTCGCTCCGGACCTGGTCGAGCCGGGCACCCCCGTGATCTCGATCCTGGCCGGGACCCCGGTCGGGGCCCTGCAGCGGGCGCTGCCGGGCATCGAGGTCGTGCGGGTGATGCCGAACCTGGGAGCCCAGCTGCGCCAGGCGGTGCTCTGCGTCGTCTATCCGCAGGGGCTCTCGGCGGGGGTGCGCGAGCGGGCCGCGGGCTTGCTCGAGCTGCTCGGGGAGGTCGTCGAGGTCGAGGAGGAGCTGATCGACGCGGCGACGGCGCTGATGGGGTGCTCGCCGGGCTACCTGGCCCTGATGGCCGAGGCGCTGGTGGAGGCCGGCGTCGACGAGGGGCTCAGCGAGGACCAGGCGCTGCGGATGGTCGCGCGCTCGATGGAGGCCACCGGGGCGCTGCTCGAGCACCACCGGCCCGAGGATCTGAAGCGGGCGGTCGCCTCGCCGGGCGGCATGACCGAGGCGGGCCTTGAGGCATTGGAGGCACGCTCGCTCCGCGAGACGCTGCGGGAGGCCGTCGACGCCTCGCTCGAGAGGGCGCGGGGCTGAGCCGGTGAGGTCGGGCCGATGAACATCTCCCTGCTGCTCGCGCTGAGCCGAGATGACGTGGCCCACTACGTCAACTCGCTGTTTCTCGTCTACATCATCCTCATCTTCATCCGGGTGCTGCTCTCCTGGATCCCCCGCATGCCCTACAACCCCGTGCTGCGCGCCGTCGTCGATTTCGTCCACCAGGTCACCGATCCCTACCTGAACCTGTTCAGGCGCTTCCTGCCGCCGCTCGGCGGCGGTGGGATGGCGATCGACATCAGCCCGATCATCGCGATCTTCGTGCTGCTGATCGCACAGCGGATCGTGGTCGGGTTGATCGCCGGTTGAGCGGGCGCGCCGGCGTCCTCGTCAAGGCCCTGCTCGTCTGCGGGGCCGTGCTGGCGCTGGACCAGCTCGGCAAGGCCCTCGTCAGGGGCAACATCGAGCGCGGCAAGACGGTAGAGCTGCTGCCCTTCCTCGACCTCGCCAACACGCGCAACAGGGGCATCGCCTTCGGGCTCGCAGGTGAGGTCCCGCCGCTCGTGACCGCCGTCGCGATCGGGTTCCTGGTCGGGCTGCTGGTCTTCCTTTCGCTGCGCGAGCACGCCGATCCGCTCGTCTGGCTGCCGGCGGGACTGCTCGTCGGCGGCGCCCTCGGCAACCTGATCGACCGCGTCCGGGAGGGGGCCGTCACCGATTTCATCGACTTCCCCTACTGGCCGACCTTCAACTTCGCCGACATGGCGATCACCGTCGGAGTTGTGCTGCTGGTGCTGCTGCCCGAGATCTCGCACCGGCGGGAGCGCCGGGCGGGGAAGGAGCCGGGGGCCGCGCCCGGCGGGGGAGGCGCGGGTGACGGCTCCTGAGCCGCGAATCGTCCACAGCGACGAGCGGCTGCTCGTGGTCGAGAAGCCGGCGGGCCTGGTGGTTCACCCCGCGGCCTCGCACAAGGGACCGACCCTGGTCGGCTTGCTCGAGGGCAGGGCCGAAGGGGGCGAGGCCGGCCGTCCCGGGATCGTGCAGCGGCTGGACAAGGACACCTCGGGCCTGATGGTCATCGCGCGCGACGAGCCGACCCACCGGGCCCTGAGCGCGCAGATCAAGGCGCGCGAGGTCACCCGCGAGTACCTGGCGCTGGTCGAGGGCGCCCTCGACGCGCGGACGGGCACGATCGACGCACCGCTGGGCCGCGACCGGCGCCGGCGCACCCGGCGCGCCGTCAGGGGCTCCGGGGAGCGCGAGGCGCGCACCCACTTCGAGGTGGTCGAGTCGCTGCCCGCCGACACCTACGTCCGCGCCAGGCTCGACACGGGCCGCACTCACCAGATCCGCGTCCACTTCGCGGCGATCGGCCATCCCGTCGCCGGCGACCCGGAGTACGGCCACAGGGGCAGGCACGGGCTCGAGCGGCAGTTCCTGCACGCCGCGCGGCTCGCGTTCCGGCATCCGGCCACGGACGAGCAGATGAGCTTCGAGTCGGAGCTGCCGCCCGACCTCGCGGCCGCCCTCGAGCACGCCCGCGGGTGAGGTCGTGCGTCTTGCGGCGATCCCCCTCTAAACTCAGCCGCCGACCGTAGTCACACAACCCTCGTCGCCTGGCGCGGGGCGCTGCCCGGGAGAGCCCGGGTTCCCACCGCAGCGGCGAGGCACCTGCACACCACAAGCGAAGCGAGAGAAGAAGATGGCCGAAGTTGGCGTCAGAGAGCTGCTGCAGGCCGGAGTCCACTTCGGCCACCAGACGCGGCGTTGGGACCCCCGGATGCGCCGCTACATACACGGGGAGCGCGAGGGCATCCACGTCATCGACATGCTCCAGACCGACGATCTGTTGAAGCAGGCGACCGATTTCGTGACCGAGGTCGCCGCCAAGGGCGGCGTCATCCTCTTCGTCGGCACCAAGAAGCAGGCGCGCGACTCGATCGAGGAGTGGGCCGAGCGCTGCGAGATGCCGTTCGTCAACCGCCGCTGGCTGGGCGGGCTGCTGACGAACTTCCAGACGATCAAGCAGCGCATCAAGAGGCTGCACGAGCTGCGCGAGCTGAAGCAGACCGGCCGGCTGGAGCTGCTGCCGACCAAGGAGCGCATGTCGATGGAGCGCGAGCTCGAGAAGCTCGAGTACAACCTGGGAGGCGTCGCCGACATGCAGCGCCTGCCCGACGCGGTCGTGATCATCGACCTCAGGACCGAAGAGATCGGCCTGCGCGAGGCCTCGAGGCTGGAGATCCCGATCATCGGCTTGGTCGACACCAACTGCGACCCGAGGCCGCTCAAGTACGCGATTCCGGGCAACGATGACTCGATCCGCTCCTGCGAGCTGGTGATCAGCACCCTCGGCACCGCGATCGAGGGCGCCGCCGCCAAGTGGCGCGAGGAGGAGGCCCGTCGCAAGGCCGAGGAGGAGGAGCGCCGCAGGGAGGAAGAGGAGCGCAAGAGGCGCGAGGCCGAGGAGGAGGCCAAGCAGGAGGCCGAGGAGAAGGCGAAGGCCGATGCCGAGGCGAAGGCGAAGGAGGCCGCGCAGGCCCCTGCCGAGCCCGCTGCGAAGGTGGAGAAGCCCTCCCAGGCCGAGGCGCCGAAGCGGGAGGAGGCCGCCGCCCCGGAGACACCCGAGGCCGAGGCGCCTCCGGCCGCCGCGAAGGAGGAGG
Organism: Actinomycetota bacterium; assembly: GCA_016870325.1. Classification (GTDB taxonomy): domain Bacteria; phylum Actinomycetota; class Thermoleophilia; order Solirubrobacterales; family 70-9; genus VGBV01. Next base: position 14,324 of record VGBV01000034.1, on the reverse strand, counting down.
GCTGATGGCAGGCCCCAGCGCCGCGGACGTGAAGGCGCTGCGCGAGCAGACAGGCGCTCCGATGATGGACTGCAAGGAAGCTTTGGTCGAGTCCGGCGGCGACGTCGAGGAGGCGGTCAAGATCCTGCGCAAGAAGGGCGCCGCATCGGCCGCCAAGCGCAGCGGCCGCGGCACCAGCGAGGGCATCGTCGCGACCTACGTCCACAACCCGCCCACCAAGGGCACGATGGTCGAGGTCCAATGCGAGACCGACTTCGTCGCGCGCAACGAGGAGTTCCAGGATTTCGCGCGCGAGGTGGCGATCCACATCACCGCGATTAACCCCAGCCATGTCTCGAGCGAGGACATCCCCGCCGACGAGCGCGAGCGCGAGCGCGAGATCCTGACCGAGAAGGCCAAGCAGGAAGGCAAGCCCGACGACGTGGTCGAGAAGATCGTCGAGGGACAGCTGAAGAAGTGGGCCGGCGAGCGTGCGCTGCTGGAGCAGCAGCACTTCAACACCGAGAAGCACGAGTCGAAGACGATCGCCGAGATGGTCACCGACATCGCCGCCAAGACCGGCGAGAACGTGCGCATCGCCCGCTTCTCCCGATTCGAGGTCGGGGAGCGATAGGCGCCTTGGCCGCCGAGCCCCGCTTCAAGCGCATCATCCTGAAGCTCTCCGGCGAGGCCTTGATGGGGTCCCTGGAGTACGGCACCGACCCCGGCCAGATCGAGGCGGTCGCCACGCAGGTGCAGAAGGTGCGCGAGCAGGGGGTGGACGTCGCGGTCGTGGTCGGCGCCGGCAACATCTACCGCGGCCTCGAGGGTGCGGCCGAGGGCATGGACCGCGCCACCGCCGACTACATGGGCATGCTGGCCACGGTCCTGAACGCCCTCACCCTGCAGGACGCCTTCGAGCGGCGGGGCCTCGACACGCGCGTGATGTCGGCGATGGGCGTGACCGAGGTCGCCGAGCCCTATATCCGCCGCCGCGCGATCCGCCACCTGGAGAAGGGCCGGACCGTGATCTTCGCCGCCGGCACGGGCAACCCGTTCTTCACCACCGACACGGCCGCCGCGCTGCGGGCGCTGGAGATCCACGCCGAGGCGATCCTGATGGCCAAGAACGGGGTGGAGGGCGTCTACGACTCCGATCCCCAGGAGAACCCCGACGCGCGCTTCCTGCCCGAGATCAGCCACCGCGAGGCGATCGAGCGCGGGCTGCGGGTGATGGACTCGACCGCCCTGTCGCTGTGCATGGACAACGACCTGCCGATCTACGTCTTCAACATGGCCGACGAAGCGAACATAGATAGGATCGTCTGCGGAGAGCGGGTGGGAACCCTGGTCTCGGCAAAGCCCGCCAAGGACGCCGTGGGGACTTCCTGATGGAGCTGATCGACGAGCTGCTCGAGGACGCCAAGAGCCGGATGGGCAAGTCCGTCGAGTCGACCCGCAACGAGCTGGCGACGGTCCGCACCGGCCGCGCCTCGCCCCATCTGCTCGACCGTCTGATGGTCGACTACTACGGGGCCCAGACCCCGGTCAAGCAGCTGGCGCAGGTGGCGGCGACCGACGCGCGCATGCTGACCCTGACGCCCTACGACAAGAGCTCGATCGGCGCGATCGAGAAGGCGGTGATGGAGTCCGACCTGGGCCTGACCCCGTCCAACGACGGCAACGTGATCCGGCTCGGGATACCGGAGCTGACCGAGGAGCGCCGCAAGGAGCTAGTCAAGATCGTCCACAACGTCGCCGAGGAGGGCCGCGTGGCGGTCCGCAACATCCGCCGCGACGTCATGCACGACCTGCGCGAGCTGAAGAAGGAGGGGGAGGCGGGCTCCGACGAGGAGCACCGCGCCGAGAGCGGGCTGCAGAAGCGGACCGACGACTCGATCCAGGAGATCGACGGGCTGCTCAAGCACAAGGAAGAAGAGATCCTCGAGGTATGAGGCGAGCGGCGACACCCCCGGCGTGAGCGCCAAATACGTCGCGATCATCACCGACGGCAACGGTCGCTGGGCACAGCAGCAGGGGCTGCCCGTGGTCGAGGGTCACCGGGCGGGCGCCGACACGGTCAAGGCCAGGCTCCGCGACGCCGTCGAGCTGGGAATCGAGGAGCTGACGGTGTACTCGTTCTCGACCGAGAACTGGTCGCGGCCCGCCCAAGAGGTGGCGGGGCTGATGGCGATGTTCGCGGAGCGCATCGACAGCGAGACCCCCGAGCTGAACGAGGAGGGCGTGCGAATGCGCTTCATCGGGCGCCGCGAGGGCGTCTCGGCCGAGCTGCAGGAGCGCATGGACCGGGCCGAGGCCGAGACCGGCGGCAACGACCGGATCACGCTGTTCGTCGCCTTCAACTACGGGGGCAGGGCCGAGATCATGGACGCGGCCAAGGCCTTCGACGGCGGCGACGAAGATGACTTCCGCCGCCGCCTCTACGCGCCCGAGATGCACGACCCCGACCTGCTGATCCGCACCAGCGGGGAGCAGCGCATCTCCAACTACCTGCTCTGGCAGTGCGCCTACTCGGAGTTCGTCTTCCGCGACGAGCTCTGGCCCGACTTCGGCCGCGAGGCCTTCGAGGACTCCCTGCGCATCTACGAGGAGCGCCGGCGGCGCTTCGGTTCAAGATGACGCAGATGGACGACACCGATCCGCCGACGTTCAGATTCGGGGAGCGCAAGGACGCCGAGGCGCCGCAGGAGGCTCCGCCCGAGCCCGAGTCGTCCGATTCCCCGGAGATCAAGGTCGAGCGGGTGGAGCCGGGGGAGGCGGCGTCCGAGCAGAAGCCGCCCCTCTGGCGCCGGCTGCCGTTCACGCGCTCGGAGACGGCAGCCCGCATCCTGATCGCGATCCCATGGGTGGCGTTCGCGATCTTCATCGTCGTCGCCGGTGGCGAGCTGTTCATGGCGGCGATGGTCGGGCTCGGGGTGCTGGGGTTGCGCGAGTTCTTCCGCATGACCGACAAGGCGCGTCCGGTGATGCTGCCGGCTTACCTGACCGTGGCGGCGATGGTGATCGCGGCGCACTACGGCAGCTCCTTTCAGATCCTGCTGGCGCTGGCGGCCAGCTTCCCGCTGCTGTTCGCCTTCGCCGCGGCGCGGGAGTCCCACGACCGCGTCACGGTCTCGATCGCGGTGACGCTGCTCGGGGTCCTCTGGTTCGGGCTCGGCTTCTCGCACGCGACATTGCTGCGCGACCTCCCCGACCACGGCGCCGCGCTGCTGGTGGACGTCCTCGTCGCGACATTCCTCGCCGACACCGCGGCCTACGCCGCCGGGCGGCTGTTCGGATCGCGCAAGATCAGCCCGCGGATCTCGCCCAACAAGACCCTCGAGGGCCTGATCGGCGGCCTCATCGGCGGCACCATGGGCTTCTGGTTCGCCGGGCTCTACCAGGACTGGCTGCCCGGCATCGACGCGCTGCTGATGGGCATGTGCATCGCGGCGCTCGCCCCGGTCGGAGACCTGTTCGCCTCGATGATCAAGCGCGACCTCGAGATCAAGGACACCGGCACCCTGATCGGTCCCCACGGGGGCCTGATCGACCGCCTCGACGCCGTCCTGTTCACGGTCGTCGCCGGCTACTACCTGTCGGTGGCGTTCGTGTACTGAGCGTCGCCGTCGCCTGCTAGTCATCATTCCCCGGAATGCAGCGGCCGGGGCGACCCGCAACTACGCGCGGCGCCCCGGGTTTCTTGAGGAACCGCCCACACGTACGCAGTCAAAGGGAGTTGATTCGATGAAGAAGCTGTTCAAGAAGCGCCCCTCGCCCGCGATGATCGTGGCGATGGTCGCCCTGTTCGCCGCCGTCGGCGGCACCGCCTATGCGGCGGCGATCACCTACAAGCAGCTCGACAAGGACGCGCGCAACAAGGTGCTGCCGATCGGCAAGGCCAAGACGACGTCTGAGTGCGACCCGGTCGACAGCAACTACGTCGACTGCGGCTCGGTCACGCTGAAGCAGTCCGAGGCCTTCCCGCGCAAGACGATGATCGTCGTCGACGGGACCTTCAGCACCAACGGCGCCTCCTCCCGCGGCGAGTGCCGCGTGGAGGTCGACAACTCGGGCTCGCCCGTCAACAACGCGTTCGCCAAGCTCGGCGACACGCAGGGCGACTTTGTGCCCAACTATCACGCCGGCTGGGGCCTGAACACGATCACGTCTCCGCTGGGCGGTTCCCACACCTACTCGGTCAGGTGCAACGAGCAGGAGGGCAACATCAAGTACCACGACATCCAGCTCTCGGCGATCGGCATTCGCGGCTGATCCGGAGTCACAGCGCGGTACCGCGAACGGGAGGCCTGCGGGTCTCCCGTTTCCGTTCCGGGGCGGCGGGCGCTGCGTTAGCCTCAGCGCCCTGAGCTCGCTGAGCGAACAGCCACCGCCCCGCAAGGGCGCGAAGCCCGGCTACTACCCCGACCCGCTCGGGTCGGGGCGGGCGCGCTGGTGGGACGGCGCGGAGTGGACCCCGCGCGTGGGCGGCATCGTCGCGCCGGACGCGGCGCCCGGGAAGCCGGCGCCGCCGCCGCGCAAGCGCTGCCGCCGCTGCGGCGCCGAGGCGGAGACGTTCGAGAATTCATGCCCCCACTGCGGGCGCTCCTACGGTACGAGCACGGGGACCGTGGTCGCGATCGTCGCCGGGGCGTGCGTGGCCGCGATCCTGCTGCTCGGGGGCTGCGCCGTGCTGATCGGTCTCGCGGTCGAGGAGGCCGACGAGGAGCTCGACGAGCTTGGCATCACGCCCCGGCAGTACAGGAGCATCGGGCCCGGCACCAGCGAGCGGAAGGTTCGCGACGAGCTCGGCGAGCCCGCTTTCGAGGACACGCTGACGTCACCCGCGCTCGAATGCCTCTACTACCCCGAGAAGGGAGAGGGCCTGCTCGGGATCGAGAACTACGAGTTCTGCTTCAGGAACGGCCGCCTGTACTCGAAACAGGCCGACTAGTGGCCCTTCTCTGAACGTTCGCCAGGAAATGAGGCAGGCCAGGCGCCGCCAGGCAAGGACGCAGGGAGTCCGAATAGCAGCGCTATTCGGACGACTGAGGACGAAGCATGGTGGTGATCTGGACCAGTCATTTCCGGTGAAACGTTTTGAGGAGGGCCACTAGCCCCAACCGGGCTCTCCCTACACTTCGCGCCCGTGGCGAGTGGGCGACAGAGCCGCAGCGAATGAGGCGCTTGCTGATACTCGGCTCGACCGGCTCGATCGGCACGCAGGCGCTCGAGGTCGTCTCGGCCTCGAAGGGCGCCTTCGAGGTGGTCGGCCTCTCGGCCGGCTCCTCCTGGGAGCCGCTGCTGGAGCAGGCCAAGCAGCACGGCGTGCCGGCCGTGGCCCTGGCCGACGCCGACGCCGCGGCCAGCGCCGGCGAGGCGTGGGGTGGACGGGTCCTGGCCGGCGAGCAGGGGGTGATGGAGCTGATCGCGGACTCCGGCGCCGACATGGTCGTGAACGCCGTGGTCGGGGCCGCCGGGCTCGGCCCCACGATCGTCGCCCTGACCGAGGGCATCGACGTCGCGCTCGCGAACAAGGAGTCCCTCGTGATCGGGGGCGAGCTCGTGACGGCGCTCGCCGAGGCTACGAGCAGCCGGCTGATCCCGGTCGACTCCGAGCACTCCGCGCTGTACCAGCTGATCGCCTCCGAGCCGATGCCCGGCACCATCACCCGCTTGGTCCTGACCGCCTCGGGCGGTCCCTTCCGCGGGCGGACAGACCTCAGCGGCGTCACCCCCGAGCAGGCGCTCGCGCACCCGACCTGGGAGATGGGCGGGCGGATCACGATCGACTCGGCCACGCTGATGAACAAGGGCTTCGAGATGATCGAGGCCCACCACCTGTTCGACGTCCCTTACGAGCGCATTGAGGTCGTCGTGCACCCTCAGTCGATCGTGCACTCCCTGATCGATCTCAACGACGGGGCCTCGCTGGCCCACCTCGGCCATCCCGACATGCGGGTTCCGATCTCCTACGCGCTGCACCTTCCCGAGCGCGCGGACGTCGACGTCCCCAGGCTCGACCTCGCGGAGCTGGGGGCCCTCGAGTTCGAGGCCCCCGACACCGAGACCTTCAGCTGCCTGCGGCTGGCCCGGGAGGCCGGCGAGGTCGGCGGCACCGCGCCGTGCGTGCTCAACGCCGCCGACGAGGTCGCGGTCGGCGCCTTCCTGGAGGGCCGGATCCCGTTCACCGGCATCGCCGAGGTGATCGACCGCTGCCTCGACGAGGTGCCGACGGGGTCGGTCGGGCACTTCGAGCAGCTGTTCGAGACCGACGAGCGCGCCCGCGAGCACGCGCGCAACCTGGTCGAGGGCGCGGTCGCATGATCCGATCACATCCTGATACGGGGCCCAGCTCCATGAGCTGCCCGCACACATCTACGGATCCAGCTCCATGAGCTGCCCGCACACATCTACGGATCCAGCTCCATGAGCTGCCCGCACACATCTACGGATCCAGCTCCATGAGCTGGATCCTCGCCTTCGCCGGGTTCGCGGCGCTGATCATCCTGCACGAGTTCGGGCACTTCATCGCGGCCAAGTGGACGGGGATGCGGGTCGAGCGCTTCTTCCTCTTCTTCCCGCCGAAGCTGTGGAGCATCAAGCGCGGCGAGACCGAGTACGGGGTCGGCTGGCTCCCGCTCGGCGGCTTCGTGAAGATCACCGGGATGAACCCCGACGAGGTCGACCCGCCTCCGTCGGATCCCGACGCGCGCGACGTCGGCTTCCTGGAACGGGTCGAGTCCGTCGACCAGGAAGCGGGCGAGGGGGTGAGCAGGCCCGGCGAGCCGCTCTCGCCTGAGCTGCGGGAACGGGCCTACTACAACCAGCCCGTCTGGAAGCGGATCGTCGTGATCGCGGCCGGTCCGGCGATGAACCTGCTGGTCGCGTTCGTGATCTTCTTCGCGCTGTTCATGACCGCCGAGCGGGCGACCCAGCTCGAGGTCGGCGAGATCGAGGACGACAGCCCCGCCCAAGGCAAGCTTCAGGACGGGGACCGCTTCATCGCCGTCGACGGCGTCCGTCCCACCGACGATCAGGTGGGGGATCGCGCGGACGCGCTCGCGGCCCAGATCAACACTCACGAGTGCGAGGGCGAGGCGGTTGACGGCTGCACCGCATCGACCCCTGCCCGGATCACCGTCGAGCGCAACGGCGAGGAGGTGGTGGTCGAGGCGACTCCCTATTACGACGCCGACGCGCCCCCGATCGAGGAGGGCGACGACGCCGGGCGCTATCGGCTGGGCTTCCAGTTCCAGCCGTCCGGGTTGGTGCCGGTCAACCCCTCGGTGCCCGAGGCCCTCGGCGACTCGGCGAGCCAGATGTGGCGGATCACCAAGCTCACGGCGGAGATCCCCGCGCGGCTGCTGAACGCCGAGCAGCGCAAGGAGATCTCCGGCGTCGTCGGCAGCTACGAGACGACGCGGCAGACGATCAAGATCGATTGGGAGCTGGCGCTCGGCGTGCTCGGGATCATCAGCCTCTCGCTGGCGATCATCAACCTGTTCCCGTTCCTGCCGCTGGACGGCGGCCACATCTTCTGGAGCGTGGTCGAGAAGGTCCGTGGCCGCCGCGTTCCCTTCGCGGTGATGGAACGCAGCGGGGTGATCGGCTTCATCCTGATCATCATGCTCGCCTTCATCGGGCTCAGCAACGACCTCGACCGCATCGTCAGCGGTGAGGGCTTCGGCATCAGCGATCGCTGACCGGGGCGCCCGCGCGCGGGCCACCGGTAGGGTTCAGCATGCACCCACGAGGAGAGGAGAGCCCCGGTGGAGCTAACGACTGCTGAGCGCCACGCGAGCGGCGGCGAGTTGGGAGAGCTGCCCGCGCCCAACCTGATCAAGGCGTTCTACGCGACCGTCGAGAAGCTCGGCGACGACGCCGCGATCCGCACCGAGGACGACTCCCACTCGATCAGCTGGAACGAGCTGCGCGAGCGCGTTCACCGCATCGCGGGCGGCCTCGTGAAGCTGGGCGTGGGCAAGTGCGACACGGTCGCGCTGCTGCTCAACAACCGCCCCGAGTTCATTCCCTGCGACCTCGCGACGGTGGCGCTGGGGGGAATCCCCTTCTCGATCTACCAGACCTCGTCGCCCGAGCAGATCCAGTACGTCGTCTCCGACGCCGGCAGCAAGGTCGCAATCGTCGAGGAGATGTTCCTCGAGCAGCTGAACAAGGCCCGCAAGGACCTGCCCGAGCTGGAGCACGTGATCGTCGTCGACGGGGAGGGCGGTGACCACACCCTCGCCGAGGTCGAGCGGATGGACCCGGGCTTCGACCCGGCGCCGATCGTCGACGAGCTGCTCCCCGACGACATGCTGACGCTGATCTACACCTCCGGCACGACCGGGCCGCCCAAGGGCGTGCAGCTCACCCATCGCAACCTGATGGGCCTCGTCGGGGGCTTCGAGGAGATGCTCGACCTGCCCGAGCGCGGGGCGAAGCTGATCTCCTGGCTGCCGGCCGCCCACATCGCCGAGCGCGGGGCGCATTACTACCTGCCGGTGATTCGCGGGGCGACGGTGACGATCTGCCCCGATCCCCGCAAGATCGGCGAGTCCCTGGCCGCCGTGCGCCCGACCTGGTTCTTCGCCGTGCCTCGGGTCTGGGAGAAGATGAAGGCGGGCCTGGAGGCGAAGCTGGGCGCTCTGCCCGACGAGCATCGCCAGCCGATGGCGAAGGCGCTAGAGGCCGCGATGCAGAAGGTGCGCCTGGAGCAGGCGGGGGAGCCGGTCCCCAAGGAACTCGCGGCCGCGGTGGCCGAGGCGGACGAGCAGATCTTCTCCAACCTGCGCAAGGCGCTCGGGCTCGACGAGATCGTCGGCGCCAACGTCGGCGCCGCGCCGACGCCGGTCGAGGTGCTCGAGTTCTTCCACGCGATCGGGATCCCGGTCGCAGAGCTGTGGGGGATGTCCGAGACCTGCGGCGTCGCCACCTGTAACCCGCCCGAGAAGGTCAAGCTCGGATCCGTCGGACCTCCCGTCCAGGGCATCGAGATCCGCCTCGCCGAGGACGGCGAGGTGATGGTCAAGGGACCGTCGGTGATGCCCGGCTACCGCAACCTGCCCGACAAGACCGCCGAGACCTTCGACGACGAGGGCTGGCTGCTGACGGGCGACATCGGCGCGCTCGACCCCGACGGCTACCTCAGGATCGTCGACCGCAAGAAGGAGCTGATCATCAACGCCGCCGGCAAGAACATGTCGCCGGCCAACATCGAGTCGCACCTGAAGTCGGCCAGCCCGCTGATCGGTCAGGCCGCCGCGATCGGAGACCGGCGGCCCTACAACGTGGCGCTGATCGTGCTCGATCCCGACTTCGCGCCGGTATGGGCAGAGCAGAACGGGCTCGAGGGCAAGTCGATCGAGGAGCTCGCCGGCGAGGAAGCCACGGTGCAGGCCGTCCAGGCCGCGATCGACGAGACGAACGCGAAGATGGCCCGCGTCGAGCAGATCAAGAGGTTCAAGATCCTGCCGACCGAGTGGCTGCCCGGCGGCCACGAGCTGACGCCGACGATGAAGCTGAAGCGCAAGCCGATCTCCGAGAAGTACACCGAGGAGATCGAGGCGCTGTACGCCGACTGAGCCCGGGGGCCGGGTAACGTTCAAGCGGATGCTGGAGCACCCGCCGCTTCTCACCGTCCTCTTCGACGAGGCCCACTGCGAGGCCTGGACGATCCGTCCCGAGCTCGCCGAGCGTATGCAGCCCGGCCACCCGGGCGACTCCTCGCTGGCGCTGGCGGCGGCCGCCCTGCGCGGGCGCGACTTCGGGGTCGAGGCCCACGCCGAGGGGGCGCTGACGGCCGAGCGGCTCGCCGCAGCCGACGTGCTCGTGATCGCCCACCCCTCCGACCCGAAGTGGGAGAAGGTGACGGGCGCCGGCAGCCCGACGCTGACCGAGGCGGAGCTCGACGCGATCACGGATTTCGTCGGCGCGGGGGGTGGCCTGCTCGTGCTCGCCGAGGAGGAGCAGGAGAAGTACGGGGCCAATCTCAATCAGCTGCTCGGCCGCTTCGGGCTCGGAGTCGAGAACTCACTCGTCCAGGACTACGAGCGAAGCCACCGCGACACGCCCTCCTGGGTGCTGGCCGAGCTCGATCCGGGCCAGATCGGCGGCTCCGACCCGCTGGCGCGGATCGGCGAGGTCTGCCTCTATCGTGCGGGCACGCTCGCCGTCGGCGAGGGCGCCCACGTGCTCGCCCGCAGCTCGGCCTCGGCCTCGCCGGCGGGCAGCCCGCTTGCGGCGCTGGTCGAGCACGGCGACGGCCGCGTCGCGGTGATCTCGGACTCCGACCTGTTCGGCGACGACTGCATCGGCGAGCTCGACCACGAGCCGCTTCTGCTCAACCTCGTCTACTGGCTGGCGCGGCGCCGCTTCGAGGCCCCCCGCTTCCGCGGCCAGGGCTCGTCGACGGCGTCCGAGCCGGCCTGGCAGCGCCTGCGCGACGCGGTCGAGGAGCTGCGGGCCATGCAGGCTGCGGACGGCTCGATCGAGGACGAGCAGAACCACAGCCGCGCGGCGTCGCTCGTCGCCGAGATGGTGGCCGCCAGCTCGGCGCTCGAGCCGCGCTTCCCCCACCAGGGCGAGTATCTCGCGGCCCTTCGCAGCGACCTCGAGGCGTGGGTGAGGGACGGCTTCGCCAGACCGGACTTCATCGGCTCGGTCGAGGCGTTCAGGCCCGAGCGCGACCGTCGAGACGGGGTCGAGCACCTGGTCGTGTTCCCGATGTACAAGCAGAACGCGTCGACCGATACCTGCTTCGAGGCCCTGATCGTGCGCGTGCCCTGGCCGCAGTGGCTCGCCGAGCTCGAGGCCGGGCCCTACGACAACGCCAAGTACGTGCCCGTCACCTTCGTCGACTTCACCTCCGGCTACGACTCCGAGTGCGCGACGCTGTTTCCCGAGACCTTCGCCACGGCGGGGCGGCCGCCGAGCCACTTCGGCGCGATCTTCTGCGACCGCGAGGCCGAGCGCCTGCGGCGGGTCGCGAGCGCGGCCGCGGACGTGCTTCGCCTCAACCTGCCTCCGGACGCCGCCGCGCTGCTGGCCTCGCCGCAGCTCTCCCAGGACGCCTACATGCTCTGGGACCTGATCCACGACCGCACGCACATGCGGGGTGACCTGCCGTTCGACCCGTTCATGATCCGCCAGCGCAGCCCCTTCTGGATGTACGCGCTCGAGGAGCTGCGCTGCGACCTGACCACCTTCGGGGAGGCGGTGAAGCTGGAGCAGGAGGGCTTCGCCTTCGCCCGTCACGCCCAGTACGCGATCGTCTTCGACCGGATCTTCCGCTTCCCGCTCACGGGCTCGCGGGTGCGCAACTACGACGGGCTCGGCGGGCAGCTCCTGTTCGCTTTCCTGCACCACGGGGGCTACCTGCACTGGACCGACAACCGCCTGACGATCGAGTGGGAGCGGCTGTCGGAGGGCGTCGCGGCCCTGCGCGAGCAGGTCGACGAGCTCTACCACTCAGGGATCGACCGCTCCAAGCTCGGTCAGTGGATCGCTGCCCACGACCTGGTCGCGACCTACGTGCCCGCGGCCGAGGGCTCGCGCTGGGTCGCCCCCGCGCGCGACCTGCCCGAGGTCGAGGAGCCGAAGCAGCTGGTTGACCTGGTCCGCGACGACGAGTTCCCGCTCAGCCTCTTCTACACCCAGCTGCAGCCGAAGCTCGAGCCGTTCCTGCGGCGTCCTGACGGCGAGCGGCGTTCGGCGCTAGCGTCCGCCGCGTGAGCCGTCTCGAGGGAAGGGTGGTGGCGATCGCCGGCGCCGGCGGAGGGCTCGGTCCCGCCGTCGCCAGGCGCCTGGCCGAGGAGGGCGCGACCCTCGGCCTCACCGACCGCGCGCAGGAGCTGCTCGACTCGGTCGTCGCCGACCTCGGCCTCGGCGAGGACCGCGTCGATGCCCGTGCCGTCGACCTGCTCGACCCGAGCGCGGCGGCGGACTGGGCGCAGGCGCTCGATCAGCGCTTCGGTCGAGTCGACGGCCTCCTGCACCTGGTCGGCGGCTGGAAGGGGGGGGAGCCGATCGAGAGCTTCGACCTGGCCGACTACGAGCTGCTCCACGACCTGCTCGTGCGGACCGTCCAGCAGACGAGCCGCGCCTTCCACGGTCCGCTCACGGCGAGCGGGCGCGGGCGCTTCGTGCTCGTCTCCTCCTCGGCGGCGCAGCGCCCGGAGGGCAGCAACGCCGCCTACGCGGCGACGAAGTCCGCCGCCGAGGCCTGGACGCTGGCCCTGGCCGACTCCTTCGCAGGGAGCGGGGCGACCGCGAACGTGCTGGTCGTGAACGCGATCCTGACGCCGGCGATGCGGGAGAAGAATCCCGACAAGGAGTACCCGAACTTCACCTCGGTCGAGGACATCGCCGACGCGCTCGCCTTCATCTGCTCGGACAGCGCCGAGAAGATGAACGGGCAGCGCTTCGCCCTCCATCCATGAGTCCGGCGGGAGGCGCCTTGAGCGGAGGGCGCAGGCGGATGGCCGCTCGGTGAGCGCGCACAGCTTCGGCAGCGACAACCACTCCGGGGGCCACCCCGAGGTGATCGAGGCCGTGCTCGCCGCCAACGAGGGCCACGCCCCCGGCTACGGCGCCGACCCCTGGACCGCGCGCGTCGAGGAGCTGTTCAGGGAGCACCTCGGTCCCCAGGCGAGCGCCTTCGTCGTCTTCAACGGCAGCGGCGCCAACGTCGCCGCGCTGCGCGCGCTCGGCCGTCCCTACGACGCGGTCATCTGCCCCGCCAGCGCCCACCTGAACGTGGACGAGTGCGGCGCGCCGGAGCGAATCGCGGGGGTGAAGCTGCTGACCGCGGAGTGCCCCGACGGCAAGCTCACGCCAGAGCTGGCCGAGAGCCGGATCACCGGCGTCGGCGACGAGCATGCCGTGCAGCCGCGCATCATCTCGATCTCGCAGTCGACCGAGCTGGGAACGGTCTACGAGCCGTCCGAGATCGCGGCGCTCGCGGAGCTCGCCCACGAGCGCGAGATGCTCCTGCACATCGACGGCGCCCGCCTCTGCAACGCGGCCGCCTCGCTCGGGGTGGAGCTGCGCGAGCTTGTGACCGACGTCGGCGTCGACGCGCTCTCCTTCGGCGGCACCAAGAACGGGCTGCTGCTCGGGGAGGCGGTGGTGCTGATGCGGCCCGAGCACGCCGCGGATTTCCGCTTCCTGCGCAAGCAGACGCTGCAGCTGGCCTCGAAGATGCGCTTCATCTCGGCTCAGCTCGAGGCGCTGCTCGGGGGTGACCTGTGGCTGCGCGCCGCCGGCAACGCCAATCGCATGGCCGGCCGCCTGGGCGCCGCGATCGAGGCGCTGGACGGCGCCACCCTGGCCCATCCCGTGCAGGCGAACGGCGTCTTCGCCTGGCTTCCGGACCCGGCGATCGACGGCCTGCTCGAGACCATGCCCGGCGACCCACCGTTCCACCGCTGGCCGAGCTCCGAGCGCGTCGAGGGCAGCTCGCTGATCCGGCTGCTCTGCTCCTGGGACACCTCCGAAGCCGACGTCGACGAGCTCGCCGGCGCGATCGCCGATTGCCTGGGCTGAGGAGCGCCGTGCGCTCCACCCGCCTGGACGGCCCCGGATGGGAGAGGCCGCGACTGCTGGATCCGTCCGGTTTCTTCCTTACTATCGAACATATGTTCGTCGAAGACCAGGTGGGCGCTTCAGCCGCAGGCGGTTCCGCGGAACCGCGCCGGCGCGACGCCTCGGCCACCAGCGACGTCCTCCTCGACCACCTCGAGCGGGAGATCGTCGAGCTCGCCGCCCACATCAACGCCGGCACCTGCCGCTGGCTCGAGCTGATCGCGGAGTTCGACCGGCGCGAGGGGTGGGGGAGCTGGTCGTGTCGCTCCTGCGCCGAGTGGCTGGCGTGGCGCTGTGCCCTCGACACCCGCACGGCGCGCGAGCACGTGCGGGTCGCCCGCGCGATCTGCGGGTTGCCTCGGATCCACGCGGCGTTCGCAAGCGGAGACCTCTCGTACTCCAAGGTGCGGGCGCTGACCCGGGTCGCCGACGCGGGCAGCGAGGCCGACCTGATCGAGCTGGCCGAGCACGCGACCGCGTCCCAGCTCGAGCGCGTGGTGCGCGGCCTGCGCCGGGTCAGCAGCCAGGAGGCAGACGAGATCCAGCGCCTGCGCTACCTCTCGACCTGGTGGGAGGCGGACGGGTCGCTGTCGATCAGCGCCAACCTGCCCGCGGAGGAGGGCGCGGCCTTCCTGAACGCACTCGACTCGATGCACGACCTGCTCCGCGGCGGCGGCGCGTCCGCGGTGGCGCCCGCCGCACACCCCGGTGCGGCGGCGGGCGCCGCGCACCCCGGTGCGGGCCGGGACCGGGACGAC
>VGBV01000033.1 GCA_016870325.1 Actinomycetota bacterium | reverse complement strand
CGCTGCTATTCGGACTCCCTGCCTCCTTGCCTGGCGGCGCCTGGCCTGCGTCATTTCCTGGCGAACGTTCCGAGAAGGGCCACTAGAGGATGCGGGCGTCGACGAAGCCCGCAAGCAGGACCAGGGTGCCGCCGATCTCGGCGACCACGAGCGACCAGAAGAAGGCGCCGGTGCCGGGTACGGAGTCGCGGACCTGGTTGTCGGTGTCGCGCTTGGCGCCGTGCCAGATGTAGCTGGCGATCGCGCAGACGAAGTAGAAGATGACGAGGAAGGCGGCGATCGCGTTGACCGTCTCGCTCCAGGCGCTGAGCTGGACGAAGACCGCCAGCAGCAGGGTCGCGAACGAGTACAGCAGCGCGGCGCGGTGGGCGGTGTCCACGTAGGGGTGGGCGAGGCCGTCGGGCGAGGAGGACATCTGCACGTACTTCCAGACGCCGAGCGCCAGCGCCAGCAGGAAGATCAGGCCGGCGGCCAGCAGCACCGCCTCGGTGGCGGCGCTCAGCTCGCCCATCAGCCGGCGGGGGCGATCACTCGAAGTCCTCGAGCCCGAACTCCATCTCCTCGTCCGCGCGCTCGAGCGAGATGCGCAGCTCGCGGCCTTCGATCCTGGCCGGCTCGCCGGCGCCGTCGGCGCCGTAGTCGACCGAGAGCGCCAGCGTCTCCTCCCCCACGTACTGCTGATGCTCGCGGGCGGCCTCGAGCAGCTCGGGGTCGCCCGACAGGGTCAGCGCGATCCGGTCGGAGACCTCGAGGCCCGCCGACTTGCGCGCGCCCTGGACCGCGTGCACGATCTCGCGGGCCCAGCCCTCGGTTTGCAGGTCCTCGTCTATCTCCAGCGCAAGCCCGACCGCGTGGCCCGCCTCGGACTCCACCTGGTAGCCCTCGAGCGGCTCCATCACGAGGCTGACCTCGTCGGCGGCGAGGGTGTGGTCGTGTCCGTCGATCGAGATCCCGACCTCGCCGCCGCCGTCGAGCACGCGCGTGAGGGCATCGGCGTCGAGCGCCTCAACCGCGGCTGCGACCAGGGGCATGTCCTTGCCGAAGCGGGGCCCGAGCTTGCGGTAGTCGGCCTTGGCCCGGTAGGAGACGAGCGCCGAGCGCTCCTCGACGAACTCGAGCTCCTTCACGTTCAGCTCCGAGGTGACGAGCCCGGCGAGCTGCTCGATTCCCTCGCGCTCGGCGGGTGAGGCCACGATCACCGCCCGGCGCAGGGGCTGGCGCATCTTCACCTTGCCGTGGGCGCGCGCGGCGCGACCGAGCTCGACGGTGCGGCGCACCACCTCCATCGTCGATTCGAGGTCCGTGTCGACAAGGTCGGGGTCGGCCTCGGGCATGTCGCAGAGGTGGACCGAGTCCGGCTGGTCGAAGAAGCTCTCGTCGGCCCCGCCGACGAGGTTGGAGTAGATCTCCTCGGCGACGAAGGGCGTGAACGGGGCGAGCAGCTTCGAGACCTCGACCAGGCAGGTGCGCAGGGTGGCGAGGGCGAACATGTCGCCCTGCCAGAAGCGGCGCCGGCCGAGGCGCACGTACCAGTTGGAGAGCTCGTCCACGAACTCGCTGATCTCGCGCCCGGCGGCCGTGCAGTCGAACTCGTCCATGTGGCCGCGCACCACCGCGATCGTTCCCTGCAGCCGAGACAGCGCCCAGGAGTCGAGCTCGTCGGAATGGGGCATCTGCTCGAAGGCCTCGCTCACGCGCAGGGTGGCTCCGGGGGCGAAGTCCTCGGGGCCGAGCTCGACCTTGGGCTCGTCGTAGATCGCCTCGGGGTCCATCTCGGGCGTGGCGAGGTTGGCGTAGAGAGCCCAGAACGAGTACGTGTTCCAGAGCGTCAGCAGGAACTGGCGCACGGACTCGCCGACGGTGCCCGAGTCGAAGCGGTAGCCCGCCCACGGCTGCTGGCTGGTCAGGTAGTACCAGCGGAAGGCGTCGGCGCCGTGCTCGTCGATCACCTCCCGGGGATCGACGACGTTGCCGCGGCTCTTCGACATCTTCTGGCCCTCGAGGTCGAGGATCAGCCCGAGGCTGACGCAGTTGCGAAAGCTGGTGTCGTCGAACAGCAGCGTCGACTCCGCCAGCAGGGTGTAGAACCAGCCGCGGGTCTGGTCGATCGCCTCGCAGATGTAGTCGGCGGGGAAGCGCTCCTCGAACAGCTCGGTGTTCTCGAACGGGTAGTGGAACTGCGCCCAGGGCATCGAGCCCGAGTCGAACCAGGTGTCGATCACCGCCGGGACGCGGCGCATGCGGCCGTCGCAGCCCTCGCGGTCGCAGTCGAGCACCACCTCGTCGATGTAGGGCCGGTGCAGGTCATCGGGGACCTCGCCGCCGCGCTCGCGAAGGTCCTGGCGCGAGCCCGCGCAGAATCGCTGCTCGCAGCCCTCGGCGTCGCACTCCCAGATCGGCAGGGGCGTGCCCCAGTAGCGGTCGCGGCTGAGCGCCCAGTCGACGTTGCTCTCGAGCCACTTGCCGAAGCGCCCGTGCTTGATGTGCTCGGGGTGCCAGCCGATCCCCTCGTTCGCGGCCAGCATCCGGTCCTTGACCTGGCTGGTGGCGACGTACCAGCTCGCCTTGGCGTAATAGAGCAGCGGCGTGTCGCAGCGCCAGCAGTGGGGATAGCTGTGCAGGTAGCTCTGGGCCAGCAGCAGCCTCCCGTCAGCCTCCAGCGCCTTGACGATGTCGGCGTCGGCCTCCTTGACGGAGCGGCCGGCGAAGTCCGTGACCCGCTCGTCGAAGGTCCCGTCCAGCTTCACCGGGTTCTGCAGCGTGAGCCCGTACTGCTCCCCGAGCCGGAAGTCGTCCTCGCCGAAGGCGACCGCGGTGTGGACGAGCCCGGTCCCCTCGTCGGTGGTGACGAAGTCGCCCATCAGCACCGTGTGGCCACGCGGGCCGAAGTCGGTGGCGTAGTCGAAGGGGGGCTCGTAAGGCGTCCCCGCCAGCGCCTCGCCGGGGAAGTGGGCGAGGATCTCGGCGTCCTCGCCGAGCACCTCCTCGGCCAGGTCGCTCGCGAGCACGAGCACCTCGTCACCCGATCGCGCCCGTACGTACTCGATCTCGGCGCCGGCGGCCACGGCCGCGTTCGAGATCAGCGTCCAGGGCGTGGTCGTCCAGACCAGCAGCTGGTCCCCCGGCTGCAGGGGGCTCTGGGGGATCTCGTCGTTGGGGACCGGCTCGCCGACCGGGAGCTTGACGAAGACCGAGGGGTCCTCGACCTCGTGGTAGCCCTGGGCGACCTCGTGCGAGGAGAGGGCCGTTCCGCAGCGCGGGCAGTAGGGCACGACCTTGTGGCCCTCATAGAGGCGCCCGTCGTCCCAGATCCGGCGCAGCGCCCACCAGACCGACTCGATGTAGTCGTCCTCCATCGTCACGTAGGGGTCGTCCATGTCGATCCAGAAGCCGATGCGCTCGGTCAGGCGCTTCCAGTCCTCGACGTAGCGAAAGACCGACTCGCGGCACTTGGCGTTGAACTCGGCGATCCCGTACTCCTCGATCTCGGCCTTCGAGGAGATGCCCAGCTCCTTCTCGATCTCGAGCTCGACCGGGAGGCCGTGGCAGTCCCAGCCCCCCTTGCGCGGCACCCGCTCGCCGGTCATCGCGTGGTAGCGCGGATAGACGTCCTTGAACACCCGCGAGAGCACGTGGTGGGAGCCGGGCTGCCCGTTCGCGGTCGGCGGCCCCTCGTAGAAGCTCCAAAGCGGCGCGCCCTCGCGCTGGGATACCTGGCGGGCGAAGGTGTCGCCCTCGCGCCAGCGCTCGAGCACCCGCTGCTCGAGCTCGGGGAAGGACTGCTTGGGGTCTGCGTCGCGAAATCCCGGCATTGACGGCGATTCTACGAGCGCCTTGCCGGTTGACGGCTTCGCATCAGGTCGCGGCGGTAGCGGCCTACCGGCATCAGTCGCTACGGGCTTCGCCCTTCGCTCCAAACAGGGCGGCCTGACCGCCGCATCAGGTCGCGGCGGTAGCGGCCTACCGGCATCAGTCGCTACGGGCTTCGCCCTTCGCTCCAAACAGGGCGGCCTGACCGCCGCTATGCCGCGGCGCGGTCCAGCTTGCGGCAGATCTCGGCGAGCTGGCGCTTCTCGTCCTCGTCGAGGCCGCCGAACGCCTCGCGCACGCGCTCGGCGTGGGCCGGGAAGGCGTGGGTGACGAGGTTCTTGCCCCCGGGGGTGAGCGCGACGGAGACGGCGCGGCGGTCAGATTCCAAGCGGCTGCGGACGACGAAGCCGCGCGACTCGAGCGTGTCGAGGACCTCGGTCGCCGTCGCCTTGGAGGCGCCGATGCGACGGCGGATCGCCCGCAGCTCGAGCTGGCCGCCGGCGCTGGTCAGCAGCACCAGCATCGCGAAGCCCGTCGCCGAGACGCCGATGCGGTCGAGGTCGGCGGCGAGGCGGCGGGTCAGGGTCGCCTCGGCTCGCACCAGCGCCTCCAGCGCACGATGCGCGAGCGGGTCGATTGGGCGCAGGGCCGTCGGCTCGTCGCTCACGGTGATTCAAGTTATGGGCCGGGGCGGACAGGACTGCCGCTAGTGGCCCTTCTCGGAACGTTCGCCAGGAAATGACGCAGGCCAGGCGCCGCCAGGCAAGGACGCAGGGAGTCCGAATAGCAGCGCTATTCGGACGACCGAGGACGCAGCATGGTGGTGATCTGGACCGGTCATCTTCGGTGAGGCGTTTTGAGGAGGGCCACTAGATGATTGATTCCACGGCGCCGTGCGCCTGAGGGCACGCATGGCCGAGCAGCCCAAGGACGCAGGGCGCAGCCCTTGGTGGCGCCAAGGGCAGGCCCGAGGACGCCGGGATGCGGCGCGCCGGGCGGGGCCTCGGGCGTGCGTGGGCGTGGGATCACTCATCTAAGGGGCCGAAGACGGCCTGCCCCTAGCATCGGGTGCATGCCCAGGGGCGGAAAACGCGTGCGTGCAGGAGCCGCGCTGGCGCTCGCCTGCGCGGTCGTGGCTGCGGCCGGCTGCTCCTCAAACGAGGACCGGGAGCTGCCCGCGGCCTGCCTCGCGGGCGCCGACGCCTACCTGCAGGCGCTGACGGCGGCGCCCGAGCAGGTCCGCCTGCAGGGCGAGACCCCGGTCTCGGAGTGCCTGCTGCCCGAGCAGGAGGGCGGCCAGCTCGCCACCGTCGGCAAGGAGATCGTGACCGCGGCGACCGTGCTCAACCGGGAGGCTCAGGGGGACCCCGAGGGAGCGGCGGCGCTGCAGCTCGGGTACCTGGTCGGCGCGATCGAGCGCGGCGCCGAGGGGATCCACGCCGACCTCGTGCGGCGCGTCAACAGCGCCGCGCGCTACAGCCCCGGGGGCCTGCTGCCTCCCAAGTTCGAGCGCACATTCGGGCGCGGCTACGCGGCGGGGCTCGAGTCGGGATAGGTAGCCTGCCGCCGGTGAACGTACCGAGAACCGAGAGCTCCGCAGAAGGAGCCCGGAAAGGGGCGCGATGAGCGAGTTCTGGGGTGGCGAGACCACCAAGGCGGTCGAGAACTTCCAGATCTCCGGGCAGCCGATCCCGCCGCCCGTGATCCACTGGCTGGGCCGGATCAAGGCCGCGGCCGCCAGGGCGAACGCCGACCTCGGCAAGCTCGACGCCGGCGTCGCCGAGCAGATCGCCGAGGCCGGGGACGAGGTCGCCGAGGGCAAGCACGACGACCAGTTCCCCGTCGACGTCTTCCAGACCGGCTCCGGCACCTCCTCGAACATGAACGCGAACGAGGTGATCGCCAAGCTCGCCGGCGACGAAGCCCACCCCAACGACCACGTCAACATGGGCCAGTCCTCGAACGATGTCTTCCCCTCGGCGGTGCACCTGGCTGCGCTGGGCGAGGTCCACTCCGACCTGCTGCCCGCGCTGGACGAGCTCGCATCGGCGCTCGAGCGCAAGGCGACCGAGTTCGCCGACCACGTCAAGGCCGGCCGCACCCACCTGATGGATGCCGTCCCCGTAACCCTCGGCCAGGAGTTCGGCGGCTACGCCGCCCAGGTCAAGCTCGGAGCCGACCGCGTGCGCGCAGCGCTGCCGCGCGTCGGGCAGATCCCGCTCGGCGGCACCGCCACCGGCACCGGCCTCAACACCCACCTCGAGTTCGCCGCCAGGGTCCGCGAGCTGCTCGGCGCCGGCACCGGCCTCGACATCTCCGAACCGGCCGATCCCTTCGAGGCCCAGGGCAACCGCGACGCGCTGGTCGAGCTGAGCGGTGCGCTGAAGACGGTCGCCGTCTCGCTGATCAAGATCGCCAGCGACCTGGCGCTGATGGGCTCGGGCCCGCGCGCCGGTCTGGCCGAGATCCTGCTGCCCGAGCTGCAGAAGGGCTCCTCGATCATGCCCGGCAAGGTGAACCCGGTGATACCCGAGGTCGTGATCCAGGTCGGCGACCAGGTGATCGGCAACGACGCCGCGATCGCGGTCGCCGGCACCCAGGGCCAGTTCGAGCTGAACGTGCGGGTGCCGCTGATCGCCCGCAACCTGCTCGACTCGATCAAGCTGCTGGCCTCTGCCTCGCGCGCGCTCGACCAGAAGTGCGTCAGCGGCATCGAGCCGAACGAGGAGATGCTGACCCGCCACGCGGAGTCGACGCTGGCGACGGCGACGGCCCTGAACCCCCACATCGGCTACGACAAGGCCGCCGAGATCGTCAAGGAGGCCGCCGCCAGCGGCAAGACGGCGCGCGAGGTCGCGCGCGAGAAGGGCGTGGACGAGGCGATCCTCGACGAGGCGCTCGACCACCGCAAGATGGCGAAGCCGCACGAGTAGCCCGGCGCCGCCGATCGGGCTGACTGGGCCCGAAGGCCCGGGGCGATCAGGGCGGTCGTGGATCTCCGCGGCGCCCCGGCCGGCCCGGGACGCTCGCTGCTCACGACCGAGACCCGGGTGGACGCCGCCGACGCCGCCGCGCGACGGGCGTTCCGGGCCTGTTGGCTGGCCGTCGGCCTGCCCTCGAAGCGGATCCGCCGCAGCTGGCTGGCGGCGATGGCCGAGCGGGCCGCCGACCCTGACCCTAGCCCTGCAGCGTGACCAGGCGCTCCTCGGTCAGCTCGCGGACGGTGTAGGCGGGGCCCTCGCGGGTGTTTCCGGAGTCCTTGACCCCGCCGTAGGGCATCTGGTCGGTGCGGAAGGTCGGAACCTCGTTGATCAGGACGCCGCCGAACTCGAGCGCCTCGGCAGCCTGCAGGCCACGCCCGATGTCGCGGGTGAAGACCCCGGCCTGGAGGCCGAAGCGGGCGTCGTTGGCGAGCTCGAGCGCCTGCTCGAAGCTCTTGTAGGCGTGCACGGTGGCGACCGGGCCGAAGATCTCCTCGCACCAGACCTTGGCCTCGCGGGGGGGCTCCTTGATCACCGTCGGGGCCAGGCAGCGGCCCTCGTCCACCAGCTCGCCGCCCACGAGCACCTCGCCGCCCGCCGCCCGCGCCTCGTCGACCCACTCCTTGACGCGGTCACGGTCACCGGGCGAGATCACCGGACCGACGTCGGTGGCCTCGTCCATCGGGTCCCCGACGACGAGCTTCTCGACCCTGCCGACCAAGCGCTGCGTGAAGTCCTCGGCCACGTCCTCGTGGACGAGGATGCGCTGGACCGAGATGCAGCTCTGGCCCGCGTGGGAGAAGGCGTGCAGCTGGGCCTTGTCGGCCGCGGCCTCCCAGTCGCCGTCGGAGTGCACTATCAGCGGAGCCGTCGAGCCCAGTTCGAGGTTGACCTTCTTGCGCGGGGCCTTCGAGCGGATCGCCCAGCCGACCGGCGCCGAGCCGGTGAAGCTGATGGCGCCGATGCGCTCGTCCTCGACGATCGCGTTGCCGACCTCCGCCCCCGAGCCGCAGACCACGTGCAGCCAGTTCTCGGGCAGTCCCGCCTCGTAGAGGATCTCGGCGAGCTTGATAGCGCTGATCGGCGTCTGCCCGGCGGGCTTCAGCACGGTCGCGTTGCCGGCGGCGATCGAGGGTCCGAGCTTGTGGGCGACGAGGTTGAGCGGGAAGTTGAAGGGGCTGATCGCGCCGACCACCCCGACCGGCATCCGCAGCACCATGCCCAGCTTGCCCTCGCCGGCCGAGCCCGCCTCCATCGGGATCATCTCGCCCGTCAGCTTGCGGGCCTCGACCGCCGAGAAGATCAGCGTCCCGGCGGCGCGCTGGGCCTCGACGCGGGCCGTCTTCAGCGGCTTGCCGGCCTCGGCGGCGATCGTCGCGGCGAGGCCTTCGACGCGCTCGCTGACGAGGTGGGCGGCGCGGTCGAGCACCTCGGCGCGCGCGTGCTGCGGGAAGTCCGCCTTCTCGAAGGCCTCGACCGAGGCGCCGACGGCGCGGGTGACGACGGCGGCGTCGGCGTGCGGCACCCGTCCGACGACGGTGCCGTCATACGGGCTCTTGACCTCGTCCCACTCGCCCGTCTCCAGGCGCTCGCCCGCGACCAGCAGCTTGTGGTCGGTGGGCTCGATCGTCTCCGTCGCCATCGCAAACTCCTTCCGGTGCTTCCCTACGCTGAACCTACGGGCTGAGCCTAGAGGACACGGCGAGGCCACCCCGAAAGGCGGGGGTGCGCAACTTCGCGCTCCCTTGTCCGTTTGGTCGGAGAGTGCACCCCAGGCTTGGAACATCCGGCGCGCGCGGACTGCGCGCTTCGACCGCGGCGCTCGCCGCGGCCCTCGCCCTCTGCCTGCTCGCGGCCCCTGCGGGCGCCGGCGCCGCCAAGCGCTGGGTGATCAAGGGCGCCGGCTTCGGCCACGGCATCGGCCTCAGCCAGTACGGCGCCTACGGCTTCGCCAAGAAGGGCAGCGGCTACCGCGCGATCGTCAAGCACTACTACAGCGGCACCGAGGTTGGCGAGCGGGCGAGCGGGAACGTGCGCGTGCTGCTTCGGCCCTACCAGTCGCGGGTCAAGATCAGCGGGGCGAGCGCGGCCTGCGGAGCGAAGCTGTCCGAGAAGAAGGCCTACACCGCGCGGCGCAGCGGCTCCAAGGTCGTGCTGCGAAACAAGAAGGGCTCGCGGGTCGCGGGCTGCAAGGTGCTGGCGGCCACCGGCGGCGCCTCGGTCAACCTGATCGGCAAGGGCGCGTATCGCGGCGCGATCGTGGTCCGGCCCTCGAGCGTGCCCGGCACCGTGAACGCGATCAACTCGCTCGACATGGAGCAGTACCTGCGCGGCGTGATCGCGCGTGAGTCGCCCAGCTCCTGGCCGCTGGACGCGCTCAAGGCCCAGGCCCTGGCCGCCCGCTCCTACGCGGCCTTCGGCGGCGTCGGCGGCGACGGCTTCGACTTCTACGACGACACCCGCAGCCAGGTCTATGGCGGCGTCCGGGCCGAGACCGGCCGCACGAACAAGGCGGTCGCCCAGACCACCGACGAGGTGGTGCTCCACAAGGGCAAGGTCGCCCAGACCTTCTTTTTCTCGACCTCGGGCGGTCACACCGAGAACAACGAGTTCTCGTTCATCGGCGGAACGCCGCAGGCCTATCTTCGAGGCGTTGCCGACCCCTACGACGACGCCTCTCCCTATCACCGCTGGACGCGCAAGCTCAGCCTCGGGCAGATGCAGGCCGAGCTGGGGGGCCTGGTGCGCGGCAAGCTGAGGCGGATCGTCGTCACCAAGCGAGGCGCCTCGCCGCGGATCGTGCGCGCCAAGCTCGTCGGCAGCGGCGGCACCACCACGGCCAGCGGGCCGACGTTGCGCGCCTACCTCGGCCTGCCGGACACCTGGGCGACGTTCAAGCGCAAGTAGTCTCCCCGGCCATGGCTGAGCGGGGCGCGGCGGATCTGGTGCTGACCAACGCGTCCGTGCTGACCATGGACCCCGAGCGCCCCCGGGCCACCGCGGTCGCGGTCAGGGACGGCGAGATCGTCCTCGCCGGGGACGCCGCCGAGGCGAAGGACCTGACCGGCCCGGCGACCGAGCTGATCGACGCCGGCGGGCGGACGCTGATGCCGGGCATCCACGACGGGCACGTCCACGCCCTCGACGGGGGCAGGCTGCTGTCCGCGGCGAACCTGCGCGGCGAGCGGCTCGACCTGGACGGGTTCCTCGACGCTCTCGCCGACATGCTCGAGCGAGATGGCTCAGGCGACCCGGACGCGTGGCTGAACGTCTACGGCTGGGAGCCGCTGTCGATGGCGCGCTCGCCGACCAGGGACGACTTGGACCGCCTGCCCACGAAGCGCCCGATCCTCGTCAACGACGGCAGCGCGCACACGTCCGTCGCCAACTCGCGGGCGCTGGAGCTGAGCGCGGTCGGCGCCTCGGCCCCCGACCCCGAGGGCGGCCGGCTCGGGCGGCGGGAGGACGGCGAGCCGGACGGCGTGCTCTGGGACGAGGCGATCGTGCTGGTGTCGAAGCAGATCCCGGCCGCAAGCGGAGAGGAGAACCGGCGAGCCCTGCGCGCGGCCCACGAGCTGATGGCGAGGAGGGGCATCACCTCCTACCTGGACGTCTGGACCCGGGGACCGGACCTGGAGGCCCACTCGATGCTGCACGACTCGGGTGAGATGCTGGTCCGACCCGCGATCTCGCTGGCGGTCACCCCGGAGTCCGCGCCCGAGACCGAGGAGATGCTGGCCGGGCTCGACCGCCTCAGGGCCGAGCACGGACGGCCGGGCATCGGAGCCCGGACGGCCAAGATGTTCCTGGACGGCGTCATCGAGCACCCGGCCCACACGGCCGCGATGCTCGAGCCCTATCTGGACGAGTCGGGAACTCCCACCGCCGACCGCGGCCCGACCTACTTCTCGCAGGAGCTGACCGACCGCACGGTCGCCGCGCTCGACGCCGCGGGCTGGCAGGTCCACATGCACGCGATCGGGGACCGCGCCGTGCGCTCGGGGCTGGACGCGGTGCAGTCCGCGCGCGAGCGCAACGGCCCCGGCGATCGCCGCCACACCATCGCCCACGTGCAGCTCGTCGACCCCGCCGATTTCGGCCGCTTCGCGCAGCTGGAGGTCCTGCCCAGCATCCAGGCGCAGTGGGCGCGATGGGACCTGTACACGGTCGAGGCCCTGCGTCCGTACATGGGGGACGAGCGCTGGCGGAACACCTATCCGTTCGCGCGGCTGCAACGGGCGGGTGCCAGGCTCTGCGGCGGCAGCGACTGGCCGGTGGACGACGAGCTGCGTCCGTTCCACCAGATCGCGACGGCGGTCACCCGCACCGCCTCGGAGGACCTGCCGGCCCAGCCGCAGCCGCTGTTCGCGGAGGAGGCGATCACGATGGAGGAGTCGCTCGTCGCGCACACCGCCGGCTCGGCGTTCCAGATGCACCAGGAGGGGTCCTCGGGCACCCTGCGCGAGGGCATGCGGGCGGACCTGATCGTGCTCGACCGCGACCCGCTCGGGTTCCCGCCCGATCAGGTGCACGGGACCGAGGTGCTGCTGACCGCGGTCGGCGGCGAGGTCGTCCACCGGTCCGAGGAGTTGAACTAGCCATCCGAGTAGGGCTGCAGCGGGATCCCGTGGTCCTGCTCGCGGGCGCCGAGCTCGTAGGCCGCGGCGCGGGCCACGGTCAGGCGCTCGCCGGGACGCCCGCCGATCTCGACGTCCAGCTCCAGGTCGGAGATCGAGCAGTTGAGCGTGTTGTGCTCGGGGCCGACGGGGTCGGCGTAGATCCAGGCGACGAAGTCCTTGGCCGGGGCCGAGACGCGACCCGTCAGCTTCACGTCCTTGCCGGTGAGGCCGAACGAGCACTCGGTCGGGCGCTCCTGGACCTTGGTGCTGCGGATGCGCTCGAAGCCGCCGAGGCGGTGCTCGACGCCGCCGAGGCTGAGCATCGCGTTTCCGACCCAGGGGGTCGTCATGCCCGCGACCTTGATCCGCCCGACGGCCATGTCGAAGTAGTCCTCCGGCGAGCGCCCCTCGAAGCCCGCCCCCTGCACCCAGACCCAGCGCTCGGCGTGCTCGGCCCCCCAATTGTGGCCGACCATGCCGCGCCAGCCCTCGACCGGGATCACCTCGCCCGCGACGGTCACCGAGCCGTCATAGACGGCGTTCGGGTATGGGCTGAGGAACTTGGTCTTCGGCAGCGGCGCGTTGTAGAGGAAGTCGCGCGGCAGGTGGTGGAAGGGCTCGTGCTGGTCGGAGAAGGTCAGGTCCCAGCTCGCCTCGAGCGCGTCGGTCGAGACCGACCCGGTCGCCCTGCCCTCGCCGAGGGCCGCGTCGGCGACGCGGATGTAGGAGTGCTCGGGGGCGTCGAGCTGGTCGGGGCCGAACTGGCGCTTGGTCGCCCTGGGCCCGGCGGCGTCGTGGTCGAAGAGCACGAACCAGAGCGCGCAGGTGAACGGCTCTCCCGGGCGCCTGTGGACCGTATGGCGGATCCAGGCGCCGCGGCCGCCTCCCGGCTGCGTCAGCTTCAGATAGAAGGACTCGTAGTGGCCGGCCTTGGCGCCGACCCCGGGGAAGCGGGCCTCGCTGCGCACGGCCGCAAGCCTATGCGCTTCGGGCCCTCGCTACGCCGACGCTACTCCTTGCCCTTCTTCTTGCGCTTGCGCTTGAACCTGCCCTTGACCTTGACCCGCTTGAAGCCCTTCTTGCACTTCTTCCTGGTCGGCGGGTTCGGGTTCGCGGGCGGCGGCGGGGTCGGGGGGCGATGAAGGCCGCGCTGACGGCGGTGTCCGTGCCCATCGTGACCGCGCACGGCGCGGTGCCCGTGCAGCCGCCTCCCGACCACGAGGTGAAGGTGCCGCTGATCGGGGCCGCGGTCAGGTTCACCTGGCTGCCGATCGGGTAGTCCTGCGAGCAGTCGCCGGGGCAGCTGATGCCGGTCCCCGTGACGGTGCCCGATCCGGTCCCGGCGAGGAAGACGGTCAGGGTGCGCTGCTCAAGCTCGAAGGCACCGGAGTCGCAGCGGATTCCCTGCGGCCGGGTGACGCCGCGCTGGTCGGTCGCCGGCGGCGAGCAGCCGCTGGTCACCCGGTCGATCGCGAGGCTGTCGAGCCCTATCGCGATCGTCTCGGTGGGGCCGCCGTTGTCACCCAGCGCACCGAGGGCCGCGTCGCCATTGGAGACCGAGGTCAGGTCGCCGCCCGCGTCGAAGTCGCATTGATCAGTGGCCAACTCGAGGTTGAATCCGCCGGAGTCGATCAGGCCCGGGACCTCCTGGGAGCAGGCCGAGGTGGCCGGATCCCCCGTCGCGGAGGCCAGGCCAGCAGATCGAGGCCCGGATCGTCGCGTCACCCGCAGCGCCCACTAGGAAGACGTGTCCGCCCGACCCACTGGCGGTGTTGCCGGCCATCGTCACGTGGTCCAGCAGCAACTCCGGCGCAGCGCCGACATCGGCGGTGCGGATGCCACCGCCCATGGACCCTCCGAGGGCGTCGGCGTGGTTGTTCGCCACCGTGGAGTTGGTCATGCTGAGTTCGGACTCGGTGTAGATGCCGGCGCCCCCGCCCGCGATCCCTGCGGTGGCGCCGTTGCTGCTGACCGTGCTTCCGGAGACGTCGAGCGGCGAGTTGTCGTCCCTGACGTAGATCCCGCCCCCGCCCGCAGCGCTGTTGCCCGCGACCGTGGACTCCGAGATCGAGTCGTCCGGCGTCGCCGCCGAGGACTCGCGGTAGATGCCTCCGCCCGAGCCCTCGTAGGCATTGTTGTTCGAGATCGTCGAGCCGGACACGGTCAGGGTGCCGGTGGAGACCATCTCGACCCCGGCGCCGGAGCCACTATCGCCTGTGGGCTCTCCCGCGCCCGGCCGCGTTGCCGCTGACGGTGGAGGTGTCGAGAACGATCGCGGAGTCTCACGTGGCGGCCCCCGCGGACGCCGGCAGGGTCCAGACGGCAGCCGCACACGCGCACGCGGCTGCGGCGGCGACCTCTTTCCATCGTCACCCCCGGAACACATGCGCATGGCAATCGCTGCGTCGCCTGAGCGCCGCACCCGAGAAATTCGCGGGGTTCATCGGTCAGGGAGGCGACGTCAACCTCGCCGCCCGGGCGCGCACCTCGGCGATCGCCTCGGCCTCGCCCTCGACCTCGCGCCCGCGCATAAGCGCGCGCCCGGCGACGACGGTCGTGTCCACCACCGACCCCGTGGCCGCGTAGACGAGGCCGGCGTCGAGGTCCCCGACCGAGAGCTCGGGGGTCTCGGGGTCGAGCAGCAGGAAGTCGGCGGGCTCGCCCGGCTCGAGCGGGGTACCACCCAGCGCGGGCGAGTTCAGACCGCGCGCGATCTCCAGCGCCTCGCCCGCCGGCGCCGCCGCCGGGTCGCCGGAGTCGTGCTTCGCCATCAGCGAGAACAGCTTCACCTCCTCGAACATGTCGAGGTTGTTGTTGGAGGAGACGCCGTCGGTGCCGAGGCCGACGCGGACGCCCGCCTCGCGCGCGCGCCCGTAGGGGAAGGCGCCGCCGACCGCGAGCTTCGAGTTGGCGCTGGTGTTAATGGCGACGGTGGCCCCGCGCTCGGCGATCAGCTCCAGCTCGGCGTCGTCGAGGAAGACCCCGTGGGCGAGGATCGCGCGCTCGCCGAGGCAGCCGAGCTCGTCCAGGTAGTGCGCCGGGCGTATTCCATGGGCCTCTAGGCAGTCGTCCACCTCCCCCTGGGTCTCGGACAGGTGGATGCTGAAGCCGAGCCCGCGCTCAGCCGCCTGCTCGGCCAGCCAGCGCAGCGACTCGGCGCTGACCGTGTAGATGGCGTGCGGACCAAAGGTCGCGTCGACGCGCCCGTCGGCGGCGGCGAGCTCTTGGATCTCGTCGAGCTGCGCCAGCGCTGCCGGCCGCATGCCCTCCCCCTTGCCGGGATCGAGCCCGTCGATGAAGACCGAGCTGATCACCGCCCGCAAGCCGGCATCCCCCACGGCGCGGGCGGCCTCGCCCTCGTGCCAGTACATGTCGACGAACCTGGTGGTGCCCGAACGGATCATCTCGATCGCGGCGAGCCGCGTTCCCCAGTAGACGTCCTCGGGCTTGAGCCTCGCCTCGGCGGGCCAGATGTGCCCCTCGAGCCACTCCATCAGCGGCAGGTCGTCGCCGAAGCCGCGGAACAGGGTCATTGCGGCGTGCGTGTGGGCGTTGACGAAGGGCGGGACCAGCAGCATTCCGCCGGCGTCGATCGTCTCCTCGCCGTCACCGGGCGCGACCTCGGGGCCGAGCGCCTCGATCAGGCCGCCCTCGCAGCGCAGACCGACGCGCTCGCCGTCGAGCAACGCGTCGGTGACGATCAGACCCATGCACGAACAATATTGCCCGGCGCCGCCATCTGGACGCGGCGGTAGCGGCCACCGATCATCGATCGCGGCGCTGCGCGCCGCTCAGATGGTGAGTGGCCTGACCGCCGCCATCTGGACGCGGCGGTAGCGGCCACCGATCATCGATCGCGGCGCTGCGCGCCGCTCAGATGGTGAGTGGCCTGACCGCCGCTCAGACCTTGATCGTGATCACGTCGCCGTCGGCCATCACGTAGTCGCGGCCCTCGGTGCGCAGCGTGCCGCGGTCCCGCGCGCCGGCGTAGCCGCCCGCGTCGACCAGCTCGTCCCAGGCGACCACCTCGGCGCGGACGAACGCCTTCTGGATGTCGCCGTGGATGCGGCCTGCGGCGTCCCAGGCGGTGCCGCCCTGGCGCAGCGTGTGCGCCATCGCCTCCTTGTCCTCCCCCGCGGTGAAGAAGCTGACCAGCTCGAGCAGCTCAAAGGCAGCGCGGATCAGGCGTCCCAGCCCCGAGCCCTCGATCCCCAGCTCGGCCCGCATCTCCTCGGCCTCGGCGTCGCCGAGCTCGCGCAGCTCGGCCTCGACCCGGGCCGAGATCGCGACCGCGCCGGCGCCGAGCTCGGCCGCGCGGGCGGCGAGCTCGGGCGGGACCTCGATCTCGCCCTCGTCGACGTTGGCCACGTAGAGCACGGGCTTCGCGGTCAGCGGAAACAGCCTGCGCATCGCCTCGGGGGCGGCCTCGGGCGGCGGCACCTCCCGCGCCGGGGTGCCGGCCGAGAGCGCTTCGACCAGCCGCTCGAGCCACTCGCGCTCGGCGACGGCTTCCTTGTCGCCGGAGCGCGCCTCCTTCACGACCTTCTCGAGGCGGCGCTCGGCGCTGTCGAGGTCGGCGGCGAGCAGCTCCGTCTCTACCAGGTCGGCGTCGCCGACCGGGTCCACGCGTCCCTCGGGGTGGGCGACGGCGCCCGAGCCGTGGGCCCGGATCACGTGGCAGATGGCGTCGGTCTCGCGTATCGAGGCGAGGAACCGGTTGCCGAGGCCCTCGCCCTTGGACGCACCCGGGACGAGGCCCGCGATGTCGTGGAAGTCGATCGTCTCGCCGACGACCTTCGACGAGCCGACGACCTCGGCGACGCGCTCGAGGCGCTCGTCGGGGACCTCGACCACGGCGACGTTGGGGTCGATCGTCGTGAACGGGTGGCCGCCGGTCTCGGCGCCCGCGGCGGTGAGCGCGTTGAAGAGGGTGGACTTGCCGGCGTTCGGCAGCCCGACGATGCCGATCTTCACAAGAGCAGGTCCAGGGGGACGAGCAGGCCGAGCGCCGTCCCCAACAGCGCCCCGCCGAGCACGTCGGAGGGGTAGTGCATGCCCAGGTAGGGGCGTCCGAGCGCGATCAGCGCCGCCAGCGCGAACAGCACCGCGGCGCTGGAGTCGACGCGGGTCATCGCCGTGGCCGCGGCGAAGGAAGCCGTCGAGTGCGCCGAGGGGAAACTGAGGGAGCTGGGCGCGCCGCCCAGCGGCGGCAGTCCCTCGAGCACGGGCCGCTGCCTGCGCACGAGGAGCTTCACGGCGTAATTGAGGCCGATCGCGAACGGCCCCAACAGCCCGGCCAGCAGCCACTCGCCCCTCATGTCGGGATCGAGCAGCGCGAAGGCGGCCCCGAGCGCGAGCCAGATCCAGCCGTACTCGCCGAGGAAGGCGAGACCCTGGGCGAAGGACTCGCGGCGCGGCCCGTGGAAACGGGTCCGCATCGCGTACAGCAGCCGCTTGTCGAGCCGGGCGAGCACGGCGGCGCAGGATAGGGGCGACGGGCGCCGCCCGCCCCGCTGGCACAATCCCGACCGTGCCGACGCCGAGCCCCAGCGATCGCGAGCGGCTCGCCGGCTACGAGAGAGGCTTCCGCAGGGCGGGGCTGCCGATGTTCAGCGAGGACTTCAGCGCCGCCGAGGACGTCTTCAACCGCGCGGCGCCGCTGCTGGGGCTCGTCTTCCTCGGGGAGATCCTGGGAGCCGTCAACCTCGACTGGCCCTGGTGGCAGAACCTGATCGCGATCGCCGCCGCCCTCGCGCTCATGCTGGCCTGCTTCGGGCTCGTCAACAAGCTCGAGGGGCGCTCCTTCTCGGCGATCCCCGAGCGCCTCGGACGCACCGAGCTGGCGACCTTCGTGCTGGTGCCGGCCCTGGTGCCGATCGTCTTCAACGAGCAGTGGATGAGCGCACTCGTAACGGCGCTCGCGAACCTGGCCCTGCTGGCGCTGATCTACGCGGTCGGGGCGCTCGGGCTGCTCCACATCATCCGCTGGGTGCTGGCGCGCTTCGCGGGCCAGCTGCGCTCGGCCTTCGGGCTGATCGCCACGGCGATCCCGCTGCTGGCGATCTTCACGCTGCTCTCGTTCACGACCCAGGAGCTGTGGGAGGTGTTCTCGAGCATGGACACCGCGATCTACCTCGTCGTGATCGGGCTGTTCGTGGTGCTGGGGACGGGCTTTCTGATCGCCCGCATCCCTAAGGAGACCCGGCGCCTGGAGGGCGACGCGGGCGCCGGCAGCCCGCCGCTGGAGCGCCGCCAGCGCGCCAACGTCGGCCTGGTGATGCTGGTCAGCCAGGCGCTGCAGGTGCTGATCGTGAGTCTCACGATCGGGGTCTTCTTCGCGATCTTCGGGCTGCTCGCGATCGACGAGTCCGTGCGCGAGAGCTGGATCGGGTCCGCCGGGAACGAGCTGTTCGCGTTCGACCTCTTCGGCGAGCGGCTGGAGGCGACGACGCAGCTGCTGCGGGTGGCCGGCGGCCTCGCGGCCTTCTCGGGCTTCTACTTCGCGATCTCGATGCTGACCAACTCGACCTACCGCGAGGAGTTCCTGGAGGAGCTGAGCGACGAGATGCGCGCTTCGTTCACCCAGCGGGCTGAGTACCTCGAGCTGCGGGCGAAGACGGCCTAGGCGGCGGGCCGGGGCACAACCGGCGGGCGGGATCGAGCAGAATCGGCCCGTGGCGAGCGCGGCCGAGAGGACGATGGTGCCGGGGTACGTCCACCACCCGGGCAACCACTGCGGCTCGACGGCGCTGCGCAACCTGCTCGGCTTCCACGGCTGCGAGATCAGCGAGGAGATGGCGTTCGGGCTCGGCGCGGGCGCCTGCTTCTTCTACGTGCCGCTCGAGGGGCAGTCCCCCTCCCGCTTCACAAACGGACGCACGGCGTGGCTGGAGGAGAACTTCCTGGAGCTGACCGGGGCGCCGCTGCGGCTGCGCACCGATCCGGATCCCGACCGCGCCTGGGAGCTGGCGCGCGAGGACGTGGAAGCCGGGCGGCCGGCGCTGCTGCTGACCGACCTCTACCACCTCGACCACTACGGCAAGTCAGCGCACTTCCCCGGCCACGCCGTGGTCCTTGCCGGATACGACGCCGAGGACGCCTGGCTCTCCGACACCGGCTTCGAGCGGCTGCAGTCCACCAAGCTCGAGCACCTGTCCGAGGCGAGGCACTCCAAGCACCCCGCCTTCCCTCTCGAGGGCCAGATGATCGACCTCGACCCCGAGGCGGGCACCGGTGCGCTCGACCCCGACGAGCTGCGCTCCCACGCGCCAGCGGCGATCGCCCGCACCGCGAAGCTGATGCTGGAGCCCGAGATGGGCGAGTTCCAGGGCCTGCCCGCGCTCGAGCGCCTCGCCGCCGAGATCGGGGCCTGGCCCGAGACCGTCCCCGACCCGCAGTGGTGCGCGCGCTTCCTCTTCCAGGTGATCGAGCGCCGCGGCACCGGCGGCGGCAACTTCCGCGCCATGTACGCCCGCTTCCTCGAGCAGGCCGGGCGCGACGAAGCGCCGCTCGCCGCCGAGGCTTCGCGCCTTTGGACCTCGCTCGCCGGCGCCGCCCGCGCGGTCAGCGAGGACGACGAGGCCGACGCCGCGCGCTGGGCCGCGCTGGGGGCCGAAACCGAGCGGGTGCTCGAGGCCGAGCGCGGCCTCTGGGACGCGCTTGCCGCCTGAGCCGATTCCGGCTCAGGCGGGCTTCGAGAAGCGCGCAAAGAAGCCGAGCGCGTTGCCCGAGCGGCGCTCGAACTCGACCCCGGCGCCCGCGGCGCGGAGGCGCATGCCCTTGATCCCGACGTAGTGGGGATCGCCCATCAGCTCGCCCACGACGAGCCGGCCGCCCGGCCTCAGCACGCGGGCCAGCTCGCGCAGCGCGGCGTCCTGGTCGGGGATCTCGCCCAGCACCGTGACCAGGTAGGCGGCGTCGAAGCTGTCGTCCTCGAACGGCATCGCGGTGGCGTCGGCGAGGGTGGCCGCGATCGCGGGCGAGCCGCGCTCGGCGGCGCGTCGCATCGTGTGGTCCAGCATCTCCTGCTGCACGTCGAGGATCTCGACCTCGCCCCCCGGCGCCACCCAGTCGGCGACGTCGAGCGTGTAGTAGCCGGTGCCGGGCCCGACCTCGAGCACCCTCTCCCCGGGAACGGGCTCGAGCACGCCGCGCAGGCGCTCGCGGGTGATGATCGGGTGCGGCGCCTCGACCCAGAAGCGCTGGCCGTAGGGGCAGGCCGAGGGGTTCTTGCGCCACCACAGCGCCGCGGCGAGCAGCGCCAGCGCGGCGGCGGCGAGCAGCGCGCGCAGTGGCTTCAACCGGTGAAGCCGACCGTCTGCG
The DNA here is from genome assembly GCA_016870325.1 of Actinomycetota bacterium. Taxonomy (GTDB): domain Bacteria; phylum Actinomycetota; class Thermoleophilia; order Solirubrobacterales; family 70-9; genus VGBV01. The sequence continues at coordinate 1,132 of VGBV01000033.1, read as the reverse complement.
CCGGCGCGTCGTTGCGCACGAACTGGACCTGGGCCAGGTCGAGGTGGACGACGCCGGTCGGGGTCTCCAGGTCGGCCCAGCCCTCAGCCTTCTCGAGGGCCTTGCGCAGCTCCTTCAGCTTCGCGGCCGCGAGGCGGACGACGATCACCGAGCCTCCGCTGAAACCGATCTCGACGATCTCCACGTCAGCCATCAGGCTCCCTCCGTGCTTTCGGTGACCCGGCTCAATGTCCCGCCGCCGGCTCGACGATCTCGGTCAGCACACCGCCGGTCGTGCGCGGGTGCAGGAAGGCGACGCGCGAGTCGCGGATGCCGACCCGCGGCTCCTCGTCGATCAGCTCGATCCCGGCGCCGCTGAGCTGCTCGAGCGCCGCCTCGATGTCGCCGACCGAGTAGGCGACGTGATGCAGGCCCGGCCCGCGCTTCTCGAGGTACTTGCCGACGGGGGTGTCGGGGCCGAGCGGGAGCAGCAGCTCGACGTGGCCCTCGCCGACATCGAGCAGAACCGCCTCGACTCCCTGGGACTCGACGGTCTCGCGATGAGCCAACGCCATCCCCAGCGACCCCGCGTACAGCGTCAGGGCCGCGTCGAGGTCGTCGGTGGCGACGCCGATGTGGTCTATGCGGTCGAGCACCGGCAGCGCAGTCTAGTCGGGCGCCTGCTCGGCCTCAACGCGCAGGATCTCCTCCAGCGCGGCGACGCTGACCTGGAGCTGCTCGGCCGTCGGCTCCTTGGTCGCGACCAGGCTCTGGATCTCGTGCCCGGGGCGGTGAAACGCGCGGGCGGCGGCCCGCTCGGGGTTGCGCTCACTCCAGGCGAACAGCTCCACCGCGAGCCCGGTGCTGAGGGCGGCGACCGCGGCCCGCGCCAGCGGCCCGGGCCGCTCCAGCGCCCGCTCCAGCAGCAGCTGGCCCGCCACCGAGGCGACCAGCATCGGCGCCACCAGGTTCGAGCCGCAGCGCTCGTGCTCCTTGGTCGCGCTCGCCGGATCGTCCGAGCCGGCCTCATAGGCGCCGATCGCCTTGTGCTCGGCGCCGTGGTAGGCCGCGAGGTCCCGGTTGCCGAGCGCGACCAGCGCCGGGGCCAGCCCCAGCGCGGCCTGGGCCAGCTCGCGCGCCGGGCCCCCGCCGC
>VGBV01000032.1 GCA_016870325.1 Actinomycetota bacterium | reverse complement strand
GTGACCTGCTCCCCTCTCCCGCGTTGACACCCGCCTAGGCAGAGATCCGGACGCCCGAGGAGGGGCGCAGCCCCGACGAAGGGCGTCCGGGCCGGAGCCCAGGATGGCCGCTCGACCAAAGGAGATCGAGTGGCAGAGCAACGCAGCTATCGCAAGTTCAGCGCCAAGCAGAAGGCCGAGATCGTGCTCGCCGGCCTGCGCGGAGACAAGTCGGTCCGCGACGTCTGCAGAGAGCACGGGATCGCCGAGACCCTCTACTACAACTGGCGCGACAAGCTCCTGGAGGGCGGCGCCAAAGAGCTCGCCGGCAAGAACGAGCGCGCCGCGGAGAAGGAGCTCCAGAAGCGCATCCGCGAGCTCGAGCGGGCGCTGGGCCGAAAGACCTACGAGCTCGAGATAGCGGGGGAAGCATTGCGGGCGTGGGAGTGACCGAGCGCGTCGCCTTCGCCCGCGACCTCGTCGGACGCGGCCGCAAGGTCGCGCCGGTGGCGCGCACCCTGCAGATCACCCGCCAGGCGATCTACCGCACCCCGAAGCCCCGGCGGCGCCCCAGCGGCGCCCGCCCCAGGGCGAGGTCGAGGAGGCGATCGTCGAGGTGGCACGCGAGAACCCGACGGACGGCTACCGGATGGTCTGGGCGCTCACCCGGCGAAAGCTCGGCATCGCGGTAAACCGCAAGCGGGTGCTGCGGGTGATGCGCGAGCAGCGCCTGATCCAGCGCCGCCGGCGAGAGCCCAGGCGGCGGCGGCCCGGCTTCTTCCGGGTCGAGCGCCCCGACCAGCTCTGGCACTTCGATATGACGAGCGTCTGGGTCGCCGAGCACGGCTGGTGCTACCTGATGGCGGCGGTCGACTGCTGCACCCGGGAGATCACCGCCTTCTCGCTGGATCTCAGATGCCGGGCCGACGAGTCGATCGCGCTCGTCGAGCGAGCCGCTCGGGCCCAGGGGATCAAACCCGGTCAGCTGACGCTGGGAACAGACAATGGCTCCGCCTTCACCGCCCGGCGCTTCAAGGCGGTCCTCTCGGGTCTCGGGATCGCCCACCGCCGCGGCGGCTACCGCGACCCCGAGTCGCAGGCCTTCATCGAGAGTTGGTTCGGAAAGCTGAAGGAGCGCGAGGTCTGGCGCTCTGAATACGAGACCCTGGAGGAGGCGCGGGAGGCGATCGGCGCCTACGTCGAGCGCTACCACCACCGGCCCCACTCGGGGCTCGACTACCGGACCCCGAAGGAGGTGAGAGAGACCTGGGAGGATGCCCAGGACGAGAACGAAGTCCTACGAAAAGAAGCGGCCTGAGGTGACAACAGGCGAGGGGAGCAGGTCAAAACCAAGGGCCGCAAACGTGAGAAGGACGATGCCAAGATCACCGCGGCCCACCAGTGGGTCGAGGCGGTCAACAACTGGGGCGAGTTGGGACAGTGGAGGTTCGCGGTCGCGAGGTCGGTGTCGGCAGCGCGTAGCGCGATCGAGAACGCTGCCGCTTCATCCTGAGGCCAGTGGCTTGCGCCCGACGCAAGTGGTGTTCTTCTTCGGAAGGGGGGCCCAGATGACGGACGGCCATATTCAGTAAGAAGGCACGTTCGGGCTAAGATTGAATATGCGAAAAGACTGAAAATGGTTACCCTCAAGATCAGGCCTCCTGTTCCGCCCCCAGCGCTCCGCGTGCTGCGGGACGTGCCCAGTATCGACGCAGTGGTCATCGATGAAGCTGGGCGGCCGACAGTCGCGGTCGAGTTCAAGTCGCAGGTGGCCGCACCCGACGCTCGAATGCTCGCCGCGCGCTTCGGATCGTCCCGGCCTCCCATGGTCGTGGTCGCGAACGAGACCACTGAGCCCGCGAGGGCAATCCTCCAGGAGGCCGGTATCGGTGTCGTTGATGGCGTCGGGAACGCCCATTTAGAGCTCCCGGGCTTGACGATCCACCTCGAGAAGCCGACCCGTCTAGCGCGGGCGAAACCTGGGCGGGTGCGAATCTCAGGAAAGACGGCGGTCGTCGTTCAGGCCTTGCTGCTCGAACCAGAGCGAGACTGGAAGCTCACGGATCTCGCCAAGCGGGCGGAGGTCTCGGTGGGCACGGCGCACCGGGCCGTCCGGAATCTGGAGGACCGCGAGCTGTTGATCGAGAAGGGAAGGGGTCCCATGCGCCGCCGGCGCGTCCGCGACGCCGGGGCGCTGCTCGACCTTTTTGCCGAGGAGCTCCGAGATCGCGGCGCCCGGTCTTTCATGGCCTACCGGTTCGAGCAGGCAGAACGCGATCTGCCTAAGGCGGTCGGTCGCGAGCTCGGGCGGCAGGATCTCGGATACGCGATCTCCGGCGTAGCCGCGGCGAACATTCTCGCCCCGTTCCTCACCGCGGTGCCCGTGGTGGCTATTTGGATCTCCGCCGAGGTGCCCCTTGCGAGCGCAGCGGCGGCGATCAACGCGGAGGCGACGGAGCGCGGTGCGAACCTGGCGCTGATGCAGATGGATGACGACACTCCGTTGGCGTTCTCGATGAAACGCGACCACCTCCGGCTTGCCAATGCGTTTCGGGTCTATGTCGATGCGGTGCGTGACCCGCAGCGGGGTGCCGAGCAAGCGGAATACTTCCGGCGGAAAGTGATTGGCTTTTGAAGCCCCGACATGCCGACGACTACGACGCAGCGGTGACAGAACGCTGCGAGCGCGTCCTGGTCACGGTGCTCGGGGATATCGGCCCGTGGAGCGATCGCTTGATCCTGGCGGGCGGGCTCGTCCCCAGGTACCTGATCGGGGAGCTCCCTGAGGGAGCGCGCCCGCATGTCGGCAGCACTGACGTGGACCTGATTCTCGCCCTCGCGATGCCGGACAGCGCAGAGGCCTACCGAACGCTCGAGAGAAACCTCCGAGATTCGGACTTCGAGCCGGGCGACAGCAGCTTTCAGTGGCGCCGCGAGGTGGAGGGGCTGGATGTCGTCGTCGAGTTCCTATGCGAGACAACCGAGGTGGAGCGCGGCAGGATCCACCGTCCCAAGGACGGGCATGGGTCGAAGCTCGGAGCCCTGAACGTGGAGGGCGCCGAGCTCGCCGCTCAAGACTTCACCACGGTCCAGGTGGAAGCCGAGCGCCTCGACGACGGAGGGCAGTCTCGCATCGAGGTCCGGGTCGCGAATCTCCTGCCGTACGTCGTGCTGAAGATTCAGTCGTTTCAGGATCGCCATGAGCGCAAGGACGCGTACGACCTCTGCTTCACGATCCGCAACTGGCCCCGCGGCCCGGCGGCGGCGGGCAAGGCGGCCTCGTCGAGCCCCGTGGCCAGCGATCAGCTCATCGGCCGGTCGCTGGAGCTGCTCACGGAACGATTCGAGTCAGGCGAACACGACGGCCCCAAGGCGTATGCGGACTTCCTTGCCCGCAGCGACGACGAGCGCGATCAGCTCCAGCTCGAGTCAGCCAGTTCATCGATGAGTTTGGTTGAGGTAGCCCTCGAGTTGATTGGGCACCAGTGCCCAAACGCTCTGTAATCGCCCGCAAATTGCGGACACCTGTGGCCGTGTCAGGGTGGCGGTGGCAGGTGAGTCATCCCGCATGGGAATGCGGGAAACTGTCCGTTTGAACGTTCTCCCTGACCGCTCCTGTCACGCCGGAGGCCGCGGGTTCGAGTCCCGTCGCTCCCGTTCGCGGGCCGTTTGCGCTCCGCTCCGCCGCGCCTCCGTTCGGGCCGCCCTGGTCGGGCTCGCCGCGGCGCTCGTGCTCCCGGGCGGCGCACTCGCCGCCTCCGATCCCGCCGACCAGCCGCCCTTCGGCGGCGAGACGGTGCCGCCGCTGGTCGCGCAACGGGGAGACCAGCCCCCGGCCGGCTTCCGGCTCAGCGCTTCGGATGTGCTGCGGCTCGCCCGCGCGGACGAGCGCGTCGCGGACGCCGAGCAGGAATGGGCCCTGGGGCAGACCGGGGGCTCCGACAGCGCGAGGCTGTTGTCCCCGACCCCGGCGACCAGGGGAGAGGAGCTGTGGGAGGTCCGTTTCCGGGCGCCCGGAGAGAGTGAAGTCGAGATCCTCGTCGTCGTAGACGACCGCAGTGGCGGGGTCACCGACGTCTTCACCGGCACCGCGATCGACACCGAGCTCGCCCGCGGCTACGAGGGCGCGGTCGCGGGCAAGGGGAACTCATGGTGGATCTGGCTGCCCCTCTGCCTGCTCTTCATGGCTCCGTTCTTCGACCCGAGCCGGGCCTTCCGGCTGCTGCACCTGGACCTGCTGGTCCTGCTCGGGCTCAGCGTCTCGCTCTTCTTCTTCAACCGGGCCGAGATCGGCTGGTCGGTGTTCTGGGTCTATCCGGTGCTCGCCTATGTCCTCGCGCGGATGCTGGTCGTCGGCTTCCGCGGCGAGCAGCGCGACGGCGACGGGCCGCTGCTCCCGCTCGTGTCCCGCCGCTGGCTCGCCGCCGCTATCGCCGCGCTGGCGATCTTCCACGTCGGCTACCAGGCGATCGAGGGCAAGGTGATCGACGTCGGGGTCGCGGGCGTGATCGGCGCCGACCGGCTCAGCTCCGGCGAGGACGTCTATGGCGAGGCCTTCGACGAGGATCTGCCCGAGTCGGGCGACGTGCGCGGCGACGTCTACGGCCCCGTCAACTACATCGCCTACGCTCCCTTCGAGGCGGTCCTGCCCTGGAGCGGGGAGTGGGACGACGTGCCCGCCGCGCAGGCGGCCTCCGTCGCCTTCACGCTGCTGACGGCGCTGGCGCTGTTCGCGCTCGGGGGGCGGCTGCGCGATGGCGAGGAGGGGAGGACGCTCGGGGTTGCGCTCGCCTTCGCCTGGCTCGCCTACCCCTTCACCCTCTACACGGCGGCGTCCAGCTTCAACGACTCGCTCGTGGCGCTGCTCGTCGTCTGCTCGCTGATCGTCGTCTCCTCGGCGCCGGCCCGGGGCGCGCTGGCCGCGCTGGCGGGACTGACCAAGTTCGGGCCGCTGGCGCTGGCGCCGCTGCTGGCGGCGGGGACCGGGGACCGCCGCCCGAAGCAACTCGCCCTGTTCGTCGGCGCCTTCGCCGCGGTCGCGCTGGCCGTGACCCTGCCGCTGCTGCCCGATGGCGGGCTCAGCGAGCTCTATGACCGCTCGCTCGGCTACCAGGCCTCGCGCGGCTCCCCGTTCAGCCTCTGGGGCCAGGATCCCTCGCTCGAGCCGCTGCACACCGCGGTCAAGGTCTTCGCGGTCGCCTTCGGGGCCCTGCTCTTCTTCGTCCCCAGGCGCCGCAGCGTGATCCAGCTCGCGGCGCTCTCCGCGGCGGCGATGATCGCGGTCCAGCTCACGGCCAGCCATTGGCTCTATCCCTACGCCGTCTGGTTCGTGCCGCTCACGCTCGCGGCGACGTTCGCGGCGTACCGGCCGCCGAAGAGCCGGGACAGCGGTGCAGGTGCCCGAAGGGGCAAGCGCCGAGCGGCCTGATCGGGAGAGCTACAGGGCCCCGCCGGCGGCGGGCGGCGCTCCGGGGTCGACGCCCTCGTCGCCGATATTCTCGCGCGTCAGGAAGTCCTCGATCAGCAGCACGTTGCCGCTCGCCTGCTCGCAGACGTTGAGCAGGTCGTTCATCGAGCGGACCTCCTCGACCTGCTCCTTGACGAACCACATCAGGAACTCCTCGGCCTTGTAGTCACCGCTCTCGCGGGCGAGCTTGAACAGCGCGTTGATCTCGTCGGTGACCCGCCTCTCCTGCTCCAGCGCCATCTTGATCGGGCCCGATACCTCGTCGTAGGTCGTCTGCTGGGACTTGATGTCGGGAATCCGCACCTTCTCGTCGGTGTCGAGCAGGTACTGGACCATGATCATCGCGTGGTTGCGCTCCTCCACCGCCTGGCGGTAGAAGAAGGCGGCGAGCCGGGGCAGGGTCTCGGAGTCGTAGTAGACCGCCGCGCCGATGTACTGCTGGGAGGCGGCGAACTCGTTGGAGACCTGCTCGTTGAGGGCGTCGGCGAAACTCTTGGCGGCCATGGCCGGCACCCTACCCGGCCGGGGCGGAACGTGTCGTTTCGGTTTCCCTAAGCCGTTTGGGGGCCCTAAGGCCCGCGACGGCGCGGCTAGCCGGTCTCCCAGCGGAAGCCGGTCGGGGTCGGCGCCGGCTCGAGCGGGCTCGGCGGCAACCCAGGCTCGTTGCCGTGGGTGTTGTAGCCGGTCGGCGCGGTGTCGTTGGGCGTGTCGGGGTGGAAGATCGAGGCCATGTACTGGATGTGGCCGCGGCCGGGGCCCAGCTCCCACTGGCCGCCGCCGTAGGCGCCGATCCCGTTCTGCTCGCAGTGGTCGTAGGCCGCGAACAGCTCGCTCAGCGGCCCGAAGCGCGAGGGCTTGATGTTGACCATCTTCGGCCGCCAGGGCTGTCCCTCGATGTCGGCGACCGAGTGGATCGGCGCGTCCCAGGTGACCCGCTCGCTGACGGCATCGAGGATCGGCCCGGTCTCGTCGTTGACCTCGGGGTCCTCGAGCCAGGCCTCGGGGAAGGCCTCGATCAGCTTGCCGTAGAGCTCCGGATCCGTGTCGACGTCGACGGGGGTCCCCGAATACTGGCCCTTGAGGTCGAGCGAGTCGACCGCGCCGGTCCCGACCAGGGCGGCGATCAGCTCGTCGCCCCAATCGTTGGTGGGGTCGAGCTTGAAGCGCAGGCCCGGGTAGATGGCGAGGCACTCGCGCACGGGGTCGATCGTCGAGGGCTCGGGCTCCTCGCCCTCGGCGGGCAGCGGCGCCAGCCGCATCGAGACGACGAAGTTGACGGGTCGGGGCTCGCGGCCGAGCCGCTCGTGCAGCGAGGTCCCCGCCTGGCGCAGCGCCAGGTCGAGCGCGGCGCTCTCGAAGGCCCAGCGGCGGTAGTTGACCGAGACCTCGCGCTCCGGCGGCGAGGGGAACAGCTCGACCCCGTCGAGCAGCTTCGAGAAGGAGTCGATCGTGTGCTCGCCCGCCAGCCCCAGCACCGGCCCCGCGTCCTGGAAGGCGACATGGTCGAGCGCGTCATAGACGACGTCCTCCCCGACCCCCTCCTCGCCCGCGCCGTGCAGGTGGATAACGGTGCTGAGCCGGGTGAACCCGGGGGCCTCGTGCTCGATGCCCTCGAGCTCGTAGGACTCGATCGTCAGGGGGAGATCGGCGATGCGTTCGTAGCTGCTCATGGGCCGCTGAATCTAGCGGGGTAGGGTCCGCATGTCGCCCGACCACGACAAGGAGCTGAGATGGCTGAGAGATTGAGCGCGGACGCAGGCAAGGGCCTGAAGGCCCTGGGCGTCAACTGCACGCTGAAGAAGTCCCCGGAGACCTCGAACACCGAGGCGCTGATGAAACGGGTGCTGGGATTGCTCGCCGACCACGGCGTCGAGACCGACATCCTGCGGCCGGTCGACTACGACGTCAAGTTCGGCGTCAGCTCCGACGAGGGCGACGGCGACGAGTGGCCGCAGATCCTCGAGCGGATCAAGGCCGCCGACATCCTGCTGATGGGGATGTCGATCTGGTTCGGGGTGCGCTGCTCGGTGATGCAGATGGTGATCGAGCGCCTCGACGGCACCTACAACGAGACCAACGACGTCGGCCAGTACCCGCTCTACAACAAGGTCGCGGGCGTGGTCGTGACCGGGAACGAGGACGGCGCCCACGCCAGCGCCGAGACGACCCTGTTCAACATGACCCACCTGGGCTGCGTGGTGCCGCCCAACGCCGACACCTACTGGGTCGGCGACGCGGGGCCGGGGCCGTCATATCTCGACGCCGGCGGACCGGAGCATCCCTACACGCAGCGGACCAGCTCCTGGTGCGCGCACAACCTGCTGCACATGGCGCGGATCATGCGCGAGAACCCGATCCCGCCGATCGGGAACACGCTCGATGACCACGGAGGAGACGCCCTCCACGCCGGCTGACCCAGGCCGGGAACAGCTATCCCGGCGGGCGCAGCGAGCTGATCTGCTTCTGCTCGAACAGCAGCTTCATCGAGTCGGTCGAGGCGAAGAAGAAAAAGGCCCCGCCGCCCGCCTTCAGCCCCGCGGCGGTGCAGGCGGCGGCCGTCTTCGCGCTCGTCTTGGTGATCGCCATCCCGGCTAGGGGGTTGGGCGTGTCGCTGAATGAGATCTGCAGCGAGAGGTTGTTCAGGTTCGGCCGCGCCCGCTTCTTGATCTTGACCCGCACGGTGATCTTGCGCTTCTTGACCTTGCGCTTGACCGTCTTGCGTACATAGCGGAAGACGTACTGGTCGAAGACCTGCTTGGCGCGCGTGCGGAAGGTGCTGGCGCCGCCGTTGGCGCAGCTGTCCTGGGTCTGCACGCTGAGCGGCCCGAGCTTGCTGTCACCGAGGCGCTGGTTCTTGCGGTCCAGGTCCTGGGCGATCTGCCCGTAGCTCCAGCCGGGCAGGTCCAGCGGAACCAGGCCGCCCCGCTTGGCCGCGCCGCCCGTGCTGCTCGCGATCGTGCGGGCGAGTGTGGTGTTCCACTTCTTGATCCGCTTCAGGGCGACGCCGGCGTTGTAGCTCCAGCTCGCGCGGGGAGCCTCGTCCCAGTCCATCGGCTCGAAGTCGGTCATCAGCGAGTACACGGAGGGGTGGTTGAGCAGGGCGAAGGCGTAGCCGGATCTCTCAGGGTCGAGGCCCATGCCGTTCAGCGCGGCGATCCTGTTGCAGGGAAAGGCGTTGCGGAGCCCCGTCGCCAGCTCGGACCACTCGGCCGGGGTCGAGCCCTCGTAGCGAGTGTTGATCACGAAGATGTCCTGCGGCTTGATCCGCCTCCCGAGCCCGCTCGCGCCGAAGTCGGTGTACTCGTCGACGTTCACCTGCTGATTCACCCGCAGCAGCATCGTGAACCGCTTGGAGCTGTCCCCCTTCGGCGCCAGGGTCTGCGGCTGGGGCGCGCAGGTGCCGTCGGCCTTGACGCCGCCGGTCTTCTTGGCTCCTGCGTCGGCCGCAGCAAGCAGGGTCAGGGCGAGAGAGAGCGCGAGCGCGCAGGCGAAGGTCGCCCCCGCGAGGAGGGCGCGTGCTCGTGCCTTGTCGGTTCCCGCCGTCTGCATGCCTGGGCGAGCGGCCGCCCGCCGGAGCAAGCTAGCCGCCTGCTTACCCTGAACACGGTAGGAGCGTTGCAGTCGCGGCTGAGGGGTCGTCAGGCCGCAGGCATTGGAGCGGCGCGTCAGCGCCGCGACGGATGCGGGCGGCCGCTACGACCCCGATCTGAGGGCGAAGCCGGTGGCCAGGGGGCTACTCCCGGACGACGCGGATCGTCTTCAGGGTGCGGTCGCTGGCGCCGCGCACGAGGCCGCCGTGGGCCAGCGAGTCCGCGATGTAGGCGAGCGTCTCGGGCGTCAGGCGCTCCCCCGGCAGCACGTTGGGGACGCCGGGCGGATAGGCGGCGAGGGACTCCGCCGCGATCCTGCCCTGGGCGTCGTCGAAGGGGACGACCTCCTGCGCTCCCAGGAAGGCGTCGCGGGGCGCCAGCTCGAGCGGGCCCCAGGGCGGCGGCTCGGCGAAGGCGCGGCGGGCCTCGACGTCGCCCGCCCCGATCTCGGCGGTGGCGTGCTCGAGCCCCTCGATCAGGCGCTCGGCGCTGATCGTGGCGCGCTCGCCCATCCCGAAGACGGCGACGATCACGTTCTCGGAGAAGAGCTCGACCTGGAGATCGTGATGCTCGCTGATCAGCCGCGCGATCGTGTGGCCGGTGGCGCCCGTGCCGCGCACGTCGATCGAGAGCCGCAGCGGGTCCCATGCCTCGACGCTCGTGCGGCCGGCGAGGCGCTCGTCGAGCACTTCCAGCCCGGGGGTCGAGCGGATCCGCTCCCGCGCCGCGGTCAGGGTCTCGATCGTCTCGTCCAGCAGCTCCTGGCCGCTGGTCGCGGCGAGGCGGCGCTGGGCGTCGAGCGAAGCCGTGAGCAGCGCGCTGGGGCTGGTGGACTCGACCAGCGTCACCGAGCGGTCGACGATCCCCTCGTCGATCAGGTCCCCGCGGCCCAGGTGGAGGATCGCCGACTGCCCCAAGCTGCCGACGATCTTGTGGGTGCTGGAGAGGACCATGTCGGCTCCCGCCGCCAGGGCGCCGGTGGGCAGCTTGTCGTTGAAGTACATATGCGCTCCCCAGGCCTCGTCGGTGACGAGCGGCAGGCCGTGAGCGTGGGCGACCTCGGCCAGCTCGCCGACGCGCGCGACGGCGCCGAAGTAGGTCGGCGAGACCAGCATCACGGCCTCGGCATCCGGGTTCGCGTCGAGGGTGGCCTCGAGCGACTCGGGCAGCACGCAGTGGGCGATGCCGAGCTCGGGGTCGATCTCCGGCGCCACGAACGCGGGCCGCAGGCCGGAGAGGACGAGGCCGTCGATGATCGAGGAGTGGACGTTGCGCTGGACGACGACCTTGCCGCGATCCGGCGGGCCGCTGCGGGTTCTTCCCTCTCCGTGGGCGAAGGTCATGCAGATGGCGTGGTTGCCGCCCGAGGCCCCGTTAAGCAGGAACCAGCTCCGCTTCGCGCCCCAGGCGTCGGCGGCGAGGTCCTGGGCGCGCTGGAACGCCGTCGGCTCCTCGCCGATGTCGATCCACTCCAGGCCGGCCGGCAGGTCGTGTGAGATCGCCTGTTCCCCGAGCGCCTCGACCAAGGCGGGATCGACCCCGTAGCCCTTGTGCCCGGGGACGTGGAAGCGCCCCGTCTCGCGGCCGACGTGCGCCACCAGGGCCTCGAGGTACGGAGCTTCGCTCTGGCCGGCTAAGTGGTGCAAGTCCGCCTGTGATGGAGCGGCCGCTTGCCGGCCGCGACTTGTGTCGGGCGGACGCCGGCACCCCGTCTGACGGCGAAGCCGCTCATGCGCTCGCCCCCTAGCCCGCGTACTCCGAGTAGGGGTACCACCACTCCTTGGGGGCGACCTCGGACTCGATGTGGACGTGCTTGGTCTCCTGGAAGGCCTCGAGGCCCTCGCGGCCAAGCTCGCGGCCCAGGCCGGACTGCTTGAAGCCGCCGAAGGGGCCGGCGTCGTTGTCGGTGAGCGGGTCGTTGAACCAGACCGTCCCGGCCTTTACCTCGCGCATGCAGCGCAGGATCGTCTTGAAGTCCTGGGTGTAGATGTTCGCGCCGAGCCCGAACGGAGTCGAGTTGGCGAGCTCGATCGCCTCGTCGAGGCTCTTCACGGGCACGATCGGGGCCACCGGGCCGAAGGTCTCCTCGCTCAGCAGGGCGGTCTCCGACGGCGCTCCGGTGACCACGGCCGGGGCGAAGAAGTGGCCCCGCGCCTGGCCGCCGTCACCCCCGCCGACCACGACCTCGGCGCCATCGGACACGGCGGACTCCACCTGTGCCGCGACCTTGGCCCGCTGGTTCGCGGACACCATCGGGCCGATGTCGGTGCCCGACTCCATCGGGTCCCCGATCACGAGCCCCTCGGCGACGGCGACGAAGGCGTTGACGTAGTCATCGTAGACGTCCTCCATCACGTAGAAGCGCTCAGACGATGTGCAGACCTGGCCGGCGTTCAGATAGGCCGCCCAGGCGCCGCCCCGCGCCGCGACGTCGAGGTGGTCGGCGATGTCCGAGCAGATGATGAAGGGGTCCTTGCCGCCCATCTCCAGGTTCACCCGCGCTACCCGGTCCATGCAGGCGTGCCCGACCTTCTTGCCGGTCTCCACCGAGCCGGTGAAGGCGACCCCGTCGACGCGGGGGTCGGCGGTGATCGCCGCCCCCACCTCGCCGCCGCCCGCGACGAGGTTGACCACGCCCGGGGGCAGGTGCTCGAGGCAGGGCGCCAGCATCAGGGTCGAGATCGGGGTCAGCTCCGAGGGCTTGCAGACCGTCGCGTTGCCCGCCGCCAGCGCCGGCGCGAGCTTCCAGGCCAGCAGCAGCAGCGGGTAGTTCCAGGGCACGATGCACCCCCAGACGCCGTGGGGCTCCTTCAGCACCATCGCCAGCTGCGTCGACTCGATCGAGGGGATGACGCGGCCGGCGGAGTCGCGGCCGATCTCGGCGTAATAGCGGAAGCAGGCGACGACCCAGCTGATCTCGTCGGCGTTCTCGATCAGCGGCTTGCCGCCCTCGGTCGTCACCGCCTGCGCGAGCTCGTCGGTGCGCGCCTCGATCCGGTTTGCGACCTCGTGAAGGAGCTCGCCGCGGTCCACGGCCGGGGTCCGCATCCACTCCCGCGAGGCCTCGCGGGCTGCGGCGATCGCGGCGTCGAGCTGCTCGTCGCTTGGCGCCCCGACGGTCGCGACGGTCTCCTCGCTGAAGGGATTCTCGACCGCGATCGGCTCGCCCTGGCCGACGACCTGCTCGCCGCCGATCAGGAGCCTGGTCTCGAGTTCGGGCATGGGCAGATCCTATTGCGCCCACCGCGGGCGTGGTGTCGAATCCTCGCCCCCGCCGCGATCCAATTCGGCGAAGCAGCCTCCAGGTTCCGTCAGAAAAGCATGGCGGGGCCCGGGCGGCCAGGGGGAGAAGGGATCTGACCGAGGATCGTGGAGTCGCCGAAGGTCGCGCGCGAGAGGTCCACGACCACTCTCCGATCCCCCCTTCACCCCCTCCTCCAGCGCGCGGCCCAGCTCGGGCGCGGTGTTCAGGTCGTGCTCACCCGTGAGCGCGACGAGCGCGATCCTGCCCTCGAGCTGCTCGACTCGTAGCGCCCCGATCTGCGCATCACCGGGACTACCGCGATCCGGGGACAGTCAAACCTCTGGATCGGGGCGCACCGCGGCCATCTGCTCGGCCTTGCGCTGCTGCCAGAGCACCAGCACGATCGCCAGCACCGTGACCGCGAACAGCATCGTCGCCAGCACGTTGACCTGGACCGGAATTCCTCGCAGGCTGGCTCCGAAGATGTAGAGCGGGAAGGTGACTGTCGTCCCCGAGTTGAAGTTGGAGATGACGAAGTCGTCGAGCGAGAGCGCGAAGGCCAGCAGCGCCGCCGCCATGATCCCGGGCGCCAGCAGCGGCAGGGTGATCAGCCGGAAGGTCGTCAGGGGCTTGGCGCCCAGGTCCGCGGCCGCCTCCTCGATCGAGCGGTCGAACCCGATCAGCCGCGAGCGCACGACGACCACGACGAAGCTGATGCAGAACATCACGTGGGCGATGAAGAGGCTGGTGAAGCCGAGCTCGAAGTTGTAGGAGATGAACAGCGACAGCAGCGCCGCGCCGATCACGATCTCGGGCGTCGCCATCGGCAGGATGATCAGCAGGTTGGTCGCGCGCCGCCCGAAGAACTGGTAACGCACCAGCGCCATCGCCATCAGCGTCCCGATCACGGTCGCGACCACCATCGTCAGCGCCGCCAGCTCGAGGCTGGTGATCATCGAGTCGTTGACCGCGGTCTGGCCGAAGGCGTCTGTCCAGTACTCAATGCTGAAGCCGTCCCAGGCGAAGTCGAGCTCGCCCTGGTCGTTGCCCTTCTCGAACGAGAACAGCCCGATGACCAGGATCGGCACCAGCATGTAGACCACAGCGAGGCCCGCGAAGATCATCAGCGCGTTGCGGCGCAGCCAGGCCCAGGCGCGCGCCGGCATGGAATCCGAGACGTGACGGGCCGTGGTGGCTGTCGCGGCCTCCATCAGGACCGCTCCTCGTCGTCGCCCATGAAGGCGCCGCTGCCCGCCACGCGCAGATAGACCAGCACCACGGCGAGGATCGCGAGCATCATGATGAAGGAGAGGGCCGCGGCCTCGGGGTAGTTGCGCTGCTCGAGGTAGAGCGACTGGATCACGTTGCCGATCATCGCCGTGCCGGTGCCGCCGAGGATCTCGGCGTTGACGTAGTCGCCGACGGCGGGGATGAAGGTGAGCAGCACCCCGGCGACGATCCCGGGGGCGGTGATCGGCAGGGTCACCCGCAGGAAGGTCTGGGTCGAGGAGGCGTAGAGGTCCTTGCCGGCCTCGATCAGGCTGGTGTCGATCCGGTCGAGGCTGGCGTAGATCGGCAGGATCATGAACGGCAGGAAGTTGTAGGTGAGGCCCGCGATCACCGCGGCCCCCGTCGCCAGCACGCGCCCGTCCTCGGGCACGAGATGCAGGAACTGCAGCACCGAGACGGCCGGGCTGTCGTCGGAGAGGATCGTCTTCCAGGCGATCGTCCGGATCAGGTAGGTGGTGAAGAACGGGGCCACCACCGCGAACAGCAGCAGCAGCTTGAAGCGGCCGGCGCGCAGCGCGATCGCGTAGGAGAGCGGGTAGGCGATCAGCAGCGCGATCAGCGTCGCCGTTCCCGCGTAGACGAACGAGCGCACGAACTGGTCGGTGTTGCCCGAGAGTGCGTCCGAGAAGTTCGAGACCTCGAAGGCCGGCTGGAAGCCCTCTGTGAAGGTGCCGCTGCGAAGCGCCAGCTCCCCCATGAAGTACATGGGGATGACGAAGAACAGCGCCAGCCAGATCGCGCCCGGCGCGAGCAGGCCGTAGGGGACCAGGCGCCGGCGAGCGGTCATCGAGTCCGCCTCATCTCGAATTCCACTCGCCGGCGCCTTTCCCTAGTTCCCGCGTCCTACTGGGTGACCACGGCCTGGAAGGACTCGGTCACCTCCTGGACGTCCTCGGCGCTGCCGGGAGGGTTGGGCTGCGTGCTGCAGTCAGCCGTGAAGTCCTCCGGCGGGTTCACCAACTCGTCCTCGGCCAGCGAGGGGTTGACCTCCTCGATCCCCTCGACCGGGCTGACGTAGCGAACGTAGTCCGAGATGTCTGCCTGGACCTTGGGGTCGTAGACGAAGTCCGCCCACGCCAGCGCCGCCGCCGTGTTCGGCGCCCCGACCGGGATCACCATGTTGTCCGACCACAGGATGCAGCCGTCCTCGGGCATCACGAACTCGACGTCGTCGTTCTCGACGAGCGCGATGTCGCCCGACCATCCGATCACCGCGACCACGTTCTCATTGGTCAGGTCCTGGATGTAGTCGTTGCCCGTGAAGCGCCGCAGCTGCCCGGAATCGACGGCCTCCTGGAGCTGGTCGATCTGCTCGAGCCAGTCCTCCTTGGTCGCGTCCTCGGGGTCGATCCCGTCGGCCTTCATCATCAGCGGGATCACGTCGCGCATCTCGGTCAGAACGGTGACCTTGCCCTTGTACTGCGGGTCGAACAGGTCGTTGATGTTGGTGACGTCGGGCGCCAGCCTCTTGTTGACCAGCAGCCCGGTCATGCCGCTCTGCCACGGGATCGAGAACGAGCGATCCGGGTCGAACGCCGGGCTCCGCAGCGACTCCTTCAGGTTCGCGTCGACGTTGGGCACGTCGGCGTAGTCGATCTGCTGCAGGTAGCCCAGGTCGTTCATCTGCTTGGCCATCCAGTCGGTGACGACGAACATGCTGCGTCCGCCTGACTCGCCCTGGTCTAGCAGGGGCTGGATCTTGCCGAAGAAATCGGAGTTGTCGTTGATGTCCTCGCTGTAGTTGACCGTGGTGCCCGGGTACTTGGCCTCGAACTCCTCGATCGTGCTGCCCTCGCCCTTGTCGATGTAGCCGACCCAGTTGGAGATGTTGAACTCGCCTTCCACCGGGCCCGGCTGTGCGGTCTCGACCTCGTTGTCGCTACCGCCGCCAACCGTGTCGCCGCCGCCGCATGCCGCAAGTGCAACGGCCGCGACCAGGGCGAACAGCGCCACCAGCACCCGTCGCAGTCTCCTCTCGCTTCTCACGTCGCTTCCTCCTTGTCGTTGCTTGAAGTCGGTTCGGCGCTCTCCCGTACGACGTGCATGTGCTCCGGCGCCCATGACAGCTTCACCTTGGCTCCCCCGCCCGGCAGCCTCTGGCGCTGCGCCTCGTCGGCGTTCGGCACCAGCACGGTCATCCGGACGTCGTCGGGAAGCTTCACGATCAGCTGTGTCGCGGTGCCGAGGTAGAGGGAGCTCTCGACGAGGCCCTCCACGACCGGGTCCCCCGGGCCTCCCGCGTCGACGTCGAGCTTCTCGGGGCGGACCACCGCGTTCAGGCGTTCCCCGACCGAGAATCCGCCGACCTTGGCCTTGATCTTGGCGCCGCTGTCCAGCTCGACCTCGCCCGAGGCGCCGGACTTGCGCACGGTCCCCGGCATCAGGTTGGAGACGCCGATGAAGCCGGCGACGAAGGTCGAGGCCGGCCTGTCGTAGACCTGCTCGGGATCGGCGACCTGCTCGATCCTGCCCTGGTTCATGACCGCGATCCTGTCCGACATCGTCAGCGCCTCCTCCTGGTCGTGGGTCACGTAGACGAACGTGATCCCGACCTCGCGCTGGATCCGCTTCAGCTGCACCTGCAATCCCTTGCGCAGCTTCAGGTCGAGCGCGCCCAGCGGCTCGTCCAGCAGCAGCACCTTGGGCAGGTTGACCAGCGCCCGGGCGAGTGCGACGCGCTGCTGCATCCCGCCCGAGAGCTGTGCCGGGCGGCGGTTGGCCTCGCGGGCGAGGCCGACGCGCTCGAGCTCCTCACCCACGCGGCGCTCGATCTCCTTCTTGTCCACGCCCTTGCGCTTCAACCCGAAGGCGACGTTGTCCGCGACGTTCATGTGGGGGAACAGCGCGTAGCTCTGGAAGACGGTGTTGGTGGGGCGCTTGTAGGGGGGCAGGCCGACCACGTCGGCGCCGTCGATCAGCACCTGGCCCTCGGTCGCCTCCTCGAAGCCGGCGACCATGCGCAGGGTCGTCGTCTTGCCGCAGCCGCTCGGGCCCAGCATCGTGAAGAACTCGCCTTCGCCGATCGCAAGGGTGAGGTCGTCGACCGCCGTGAAATCGCCGAAGCGCTTGGTCACGTCGCGGAGCTCGACGCTGGGGTTTGGGTCCTCGCTGTTGCCTGCCTTCGTGCGGGCCATCGACCGAACCGAATCTACCGGTCTGGGCTCATCGGGCGGGGACGACCACCACAGGTATCGTCGATACCTGAAGCAGCTTGTGGGGGGTGGAGCCCAGGATCGCGCCCTTCAACGGTGAGTCCCCGTAGGTGCCGATCATGATCATGCGGGCATCGCGGGTGTCCGCGGCCTCGACGAGCGCCTCGGCTGCACCGCGGCCGACGAGCATCGCCTCCGCTTCCACGCCGGCCGCCTTGGCCTTCTCCACGCCCTCGTGGGTCACCTGCTCGCCCTTCTCCTCGAGCGCGGCTCGGTGATCCTGGATCTCGCCTCCCATCCGGTAGGGCTCGTATCCGAACACGAGCACGAGCTTGTCCCCGAATGCGGCAGCGGCCTCGGCGGCGGCCTCCAACGCGGCTTTGGAGCACTGCGACCCGTCGTAGCCGACAATGATCTCTCGCGCCATCTCAGCTCTCCTTCCCGTCGGTCGCCGGGGCCCGGGCCACGAGGTCCGGCGGGGCAACTTCGAGCTTGCGCCGGAAGAACTCGGGGCTCGTGGCCTGCTGCCAGAACATCAGCACCACTCCGAGCACCATGAAGAAGATCGCGATCACCAGCGGCGGCCCCAGGCCGAGCCAGGAATCGCCGGACTCCGAGTTGGCCGGGTCCGCGAGCTCGACGGCGTTCTTGCCCAGCAGGTAGAACAGGATCGCCGCTCCGATCAGCGGCGCCACGCCGACGAACAGGAACGTCTTCACGTTGCGGAACAGCTCGCGCCGGTAGTAGATCGCGCAGGCGAAGCCGTTCAGCCCCAGATAGAAGGCGATCATCAGGCCCAGTGCCGCCAGCGAGTCGAACAGGATGTTCTCGCTGACGATCGTCAGGCCGACATACCAGACGATCGAGAGCACTCCCATCAGGATCGAGGAGACGTGCGGGGTCAGGTAGCGTGGATGGACGTTGCCGAGCGCCTTCGGCATCGCCTTCGCCCTGGCCATCGACAGCGTCGTCCGCGCTGTGGGCAGGATCGACGTCTGGGTCGAGGCCGCGGCCGAGGTGAGGATCGCGATGATCAGGATCTTGTCCAGGGGCGAGCCGAACACCTCGGTGCCGAGCACGCTGAGCACGTCGGCCGAGTTGGCCGGATCGGACACCGTGCCAAAGTCCAGAGAGAGGGCGGCGGCGGCCACGATCACGTAGATCAGCAGCAGGATGACGGTGCTGACCACGGCGGACTTGCCGGGCGCTTCGCTCGAGTCCTCGGTCTCCTCGTTGACGGATACGGCGCTGTCCCAGCCCCAGAAGATGAACACGGCGAGCAGCATCCCCGCCGTCAGCGTGCTCAACGAGTCGATCGCGAATGGCGAGAACCAGGAGAGCTCGATGTGGGTTGAGCCGGGGAAGTCGTCGACGTAGACCTTCCACAGCGCGATCACGGCGAAGGCAGCCAGGGTCACCACCTCGGCACCGAGCAGGAACTGCTGGGTGCGGGCCGAGAGCTCGATGCCGATGGTGACGATCGCCGTCATGATCCCGATCCAGATCACCCCCACCACCGTCACCCAGAAGACGGACTCCGCGGCCCCCTCCGCCCCGACGAGCAGGAAGCTGTAGAGGCCCGCGATCTGCGCCAGGTTGGCCATCACGATCACGTCCGCGACCACGATCGCCCAGCCGCCGAGCCAGCCCAGATGCGGCCCCATCGCCTTCGTAACCCAGCTGAAGGTGGTGCCGCAATCGGGGTCCGCACGGTTCATGTAGTAGTAGGCCGAGGCGATGAAGAACATCGGCACGAAGCTGACCAAGAGCACGGCGGGCGCCTGGAAGCCGACCGTGGCTCCGACCGGGCCCGCCAGCACGACGAAGCCGAGCACCGCCGCGAGGCTGTAGCCCGGCGCGGTTGACGCCACGCCGATGACGACGCTGGAGACGAAGCTGACGGCGTTCTGCTTCAGCCCCTTGTCTCCGGTCATCGGCTTCCCGAACTCTGCGGCCGGCTTTGTTCTCTCCAAGGTCGCGCCTTTCACCTCGGCGCCCGGACACCCGGGCGCGGACAGCGGAAACCTATGGCATCATCGCCTCCGGGTGCAACAGAAGGATGCGAACAAGTGCGGGCGGGCGCTTGTACAGTCTGGACAAGCAACGGCGGGAGGCTTGACCGAAAGCTCGCTTGCGGCGAGAGCTTCGGCCCTCTACGTTTATGCAAAGCGTCGAAGCGAGCCCAGAAGAGCGAGGAGGTTGAGCAGATGGCAGTCCCCCCCCAAGTGAGCGAGGACCCGGTCGCGCCGGCGGATCTCGCCGAGAGCACCGACCTGCAGGAGCGAGCGCGCCGCAACCTCTGGATGCACTTCAGCCGCATGGGCTCGTACGACCACGAGCACGAGATGCCGATCATCGTCAAGGGCGAGGGCTGCTACGTCTGGGACGACCAGGGCAACCGCTACCTGGACGGCCTCTCGGCGCTGTTCTCGGTCAACGCCGGCCACGGCCGCGAGGAGATCGGCGATGCGATGGCCGCCCAGGTGCGCGAGCTCGACTTCGTCACCCTCTGGAGCTACGCCCACCCTCGCGCGATCGAGCTCGCCGAGCGGATCGCGGGCCTGACCCCGGGCGACCTCAACCGCATCTTCTTCACCAACAGCGGCTCCGAGGCCGTCGAGTCGGCGTTCAAGCTCGTGCGCAGCTACTTCAAGGCGACCGGCAAAGCCCAGAAGACGAAGGTGATCGCGCGCGAGATCGCCTACCACGGGACCACGATGGGGGCGCTCGCCGCCACGGGCATCCCAGTGCTGCGGACCGCCTTCGAGCCGCTGATGCCCGGCGTCTCGCATGTCCCCAACACCGGCAGCTACCGCTGGCCCGAGGACCGCGACCCGCTCTGGGCCGCGGACAAGATCGAGGAGAGGATCCTCTGGGAGGGCCCCGAGACGGTCGCCGCGGTGATCCTCGAGCCGCTGCAGAACGCGGGCGGCTGCCTGCCTCCGCAGGAGGGCTACTTCCAGCGCGTGCGCGAGATCTGCGACCGCCACGACGTGCTGCTGATCAGCGACGAGGTGATCTGCTCGTGGGGCCGCCTCGGGGAGTATTTCGGCTGCCAGCACTACGGCTACCAGCCCGACATCATCACCACCGCCAAGGCGATCGCGGGCTCCTACATCCCGATGGGGGCGATGATCGCCTCGGACAGGGTCTTCGAGCCGTTCTCGAAGGGCACCGCGATGTTCGCCCATGGATCCACCTTCGCCGGCCACCCGGTGGCGGCCGCCGCGGCGCTCGCGAACATCGACATCTTCGAGCGCGAGGACCTCTGCGGGCACGTGCGCCAGAAGTCGCCCGAGTTCCGGGCGGCGCTGGAGTCGCTCTCGGACCTGCCGATCGTCGGCGACATCCGCGGCGACGGCTTCTTCTTCGCGATCGAGCTGGTCAAGGACAAGGAGACCAAGGAGTCGCCCGACGGCGAGGAGTCAGAGGACCTGCTGCGCGGGTTCCTCTCCGGCGAGCTCTACCGCAACGGCCTCATCTGCCGCGCGGACGACCGCGGCGACCCCGTGATCCAGTTCGCGCCGCCGCTGATCGCCGACACCGAGCAGTTCGAGGAGATCGTCGGCATCGTGCGCCCGATCCTGGACGAAGCGCACAAGCGGCTCACCGCCTGAACCGACCCCCGATGCTGACCGTCGAGATCCTGGCGTCCGAGCTGAAGCTGAAGCTCGCCGCGGGCGCTTCGGGCGAGCACGAGGTTCGCTGGGTCCACAGCACCGAGCTGAGGGACCCGACCCCCTGGCTCTCGGGGGGAGAGCTGCTGCTGACCACTGGGATGCAGCTCGACTCCGCCACCGCGCAGCGCAAGTTCGTGCGGCTGCTGGCCGATCGCGGCGTCGCCGGGCTCGGATTCGGGACAGGCTTCGACCACGCAAGGGTCCCGCGCGCCGTCGTCACGGAGGCCTCCGATCGCGGGCTGCCGCTGTTCGAGGTCCCCTACGAGATGCCCTTCATCGCGATCACCGAGGCCGCCGCCAACCATCTGGTCAACGAGCACTACGACGTCCTCAGCCGCGGGATCGCGGTCAACGAGCGTCTCGAGCGGCTGGTGCTGAAGGGCGGGGGCCTGGACGAGATCGCGCGGGAGATCGCCGCCGCGGTGGGCGGCAGCTCGCTCGTGCTCGATCGCCGCGGCGAGCGGCTGGCGCACGGCGGCCGGCGGCCGGCCGCGGACCTGGTCGACTCGATCCGCGAGCAGGTGCTATCGCGTGGAAGCGCCGCGGCGCCGTTCGTGCCCTCCCAGCCCGAGCTCGAGGGCCGAGCGCTCGCTCACCCGGTCTCGCCCCGCGGCGGTGACGCCGAGGCCTG
>VGBV01000031.1 GCA_016870325.1 Actinomycetota bacterium | reverse complement strand
CTCGGGCGCCTCCTCGGCGGGCGCCCCTGTGGCCTCCGCCTCCGCCTCGGGCGCCTCGGTCTCGGCGGGAGCCTCGGCCTCCCCAGGCTCGGCCGCGGGCGCCTCCGCCTCGGCGGGAGCATCCTCGGCCTCTGGCTCCGCGGCCGTCTCGGCCGGGGCGGGCACGCCCTCGATCGCCGGCGCGTCGCTCATGTCGCGCATCGGCAGCTCCTGGCCCTCGACGCGCTTGACGCTCAGCGAGAGCCGGCGGCGGGAATCGTCGACCTCGAGCATCTTGACCTGCAGCTCGTCGCCGGGCCTGACGACCTCGGCGGGGCTCTCGACGTGGTGCTGCGCGAGCTCGGAGATGTGCACGAGCCCCTCGACGCCGGGCAGGATCTGGACGAAGGCGCCGAAGGCGACGATCTTGGTCACCTTGCCCTCGACCACGTCGCCTTCCTTGAACTCGTTCAGGACCTTCTGCCACGGGTCCTCCTGGGTCTGCTTCAGGCCCAGCGAGATCCGCTGGCGGTCGCGGTCGATGTCGAGCACCTTGACCCGCACGGTGTCGCCGATCGAGATCACCTCGGAGGGATGGTTGACGTGGCTCCAGGAGAGCTCGGAGATGTGGATCAGGCCGTCGATGCCCTCCAGGTCCACGAAGGCGCCGAAGTCGACGATGTTGGAGATCCTGCCCTCGACCACCTGGCCGGTCTCGAGGCGGCCCAGGATCTGCTCGCGGACCTCCTTGCGCTCCTCCTCCAGCACCGCGCGGCGGGAGAGCACGACGTTGTTGCGGCTGCGGTTGAGCTCGATCACCTTGCACTCGAGCTTGGTGCCAATGAACTCGTCCAGGTTCTGGACGCGTCGGATGTCCACGAGCGAAGCGGGCAGGAACCCGCGCACGCCCAGGTCCAGGATCAGGCCGCCCTTGACGACCTCGATCACGGTGCCCTCGACGGGCTCGCCGGAGTCGGCGGCACCCTCGATCCGTCGCCAGGCCTTCTCGAAGCGGGCGCGCTTCTTGGAGAGGATCAGGCGCCCCTCCTTGTCCTCCTTGGTGAGGACGAGCGCGTCGACCTCCTCGCCCAGCGAGACCTCGTCGGCGGGATCCACCGACTTGCGGATCGAAAGCTCGTTGGAGGGGATGACGCCCTCGGACTTGTATCCGATGTCGACCAACACCTCGTCCTTGTCGATGCGGACGACGCTGCCGCTGACCACGTCGCCCTCGTCGAAGCTGTGGATCGTCGCGTCGTAGTTGGGTACGAGCTTGCCGTCGACCTCGATCATGAGCTCGGCGGAGCCGCCCCCGTTCACTGGTGCGGCGGCCGCGGCCGGAGCGGCCTCGGTCGCTTCGGGGGTGGTCGCCTCGGGCGGGGTCGCGACGTCGGCGGCCCCCGCGTCGGGGGCTCCGGCGTCAGCGTCGGTTGTCGCCTCGGGTGCGGGCATGAACGCTGCAGTTTAGGCAGAAGTTGGGGAATGGCTGCGCCGAGCCCCCGCACGCACCTCGGCTGGCACGCCGGGTGGCTGGGGTGTAGCGTGCCGGGCATGAACGAGAGCGGCGCCAACGGCCGCGGCGAGGTCGTCGAGATCAACATCTCACCCGAGCACGAGCGGCTGCCCGAGCCGGTGGACCGGGTCGTGGCCGTGCCCGGGCGGGGCCTCGAGGGAGATCGCTACTTCATCGCCGAGGGCGACCCCGTGCCGAACCGGCAGGAGGACCTGACCCTGATCGCGACCGAGGCCCTGGAGGGACTCCGGGAGCGTGAGGGGATCGAGCTGACCGCGGCCGAGTCCCGGCGCAACGTCGCCACCCGCGGCATCGACCTGAACGCCCTCGTCGGCAAGCGCTTCCGCGTCGGCGAGGTCGAGTGCGAGGGGATCGTCCTCTGCGAGCCGTGCAGCGACCTGCAGGCGCAGACCAAGCCCGGCGTGCTCAAGGGCCTCGTCCACCAGGCGGGACTGAACGCGGCGATCCTGAGCGGCGGCGAGATCGCCGTCGGGGACGCGGTCGCCGAGATCGAGGCCTGAGCGGCCGCACCGGTACCCTCGCGGCGTGCCGGTCAGGCGTACCAAGCGAGGCGAGGAACGGACGCCGCTCTCCAGCGAGCATGACGTACTGATCTGCGGTGCCAGCTTCGCCGGGCTCGCGGTCGCCCGCGAGCTGGCGGGCAGCGGCGCCGACGTGCTCGTGATCGACCGCTACGAGATCGGCGAGCGCCAGACATCGGCCTGCGGCATCCCCACCGGCTGGCTCAGCGCGCTCGGGCTCGAGGGCTCGGCGCGCCAGGAGTTCGACACGCTGGTCATCCACACTCCCCACGGGACCAGCCGCTACCGCCTTCCCTTCACCTTCACCACCTTCGACTACCGCGAGCTCTGCGAGCTGCTCTGGGAGCAGTCCGACGCCCGCTTCGAGACCGCCAAGGTCGAGGGGCGCAGCGCCGACGCCGAGTCCGGGATCGTCGTCCACACCGACCGCGGCGACCTGACCGCGCCCCTGATCGTCGATGCGCTCGGCTGGCGCCGGGTGCTGGCGAGCAACGGCTACCAGCCCCCCGACGCCCCGCTCTCCCGCGGTCTCGAGGTTCATCCCGACGGCGGCTCGAACGACCTCGAGATCTGGATCGACCGCCGCTACGTCCCCGCCGGCTACGGCTGGTCATTCCCTGCCCGCGGCGAGCAGCGCATCGGCGTCGGCTCCTTCGACCCGCGCATCCACGTCAAGGAGACGACGGTGCTGCTCGCCGAGGACCTCGACCGGCCCCCGGTCCGCTACCAGGGCAACTGGATCCCGCACAAGCTGCGCGGCGCCGCCGAGGACGGGGTCTTCTTCGCGGGCGACTCGGCGGGGCACTGCCTGCCGCTGACCGCGGAGGGGATCCGCACCGCGCTCTATTTCGGGATCGCCTGCGGGCGCCAGCTGCGCGCGGTGATCGAGGGCCGCAAGACGCGCGAGCAGGCGCTCAGCGACTACGCCGAGTTCAGCGACTCCCACGAGTGGAAGTTCCGCTGGATGCTGCGGGTGCAGAAGCTCGTGCCCCGGCTGCCGGCCCGCGCGCAGCGGCTGCTGATCGCGACGGTCGGCCGGCAGCGCTTGATCGACTGGTCCTTCGGCCACTACCTGAAGATCGCCCCGCCGGAGTTCGCCGGGGCCGCCCCGGCGCCGAGCCGCGAGCGCGAGCTCTCCGCTGCGGCCTAGAGCCGTCGGCCCGACTCAGCGCACGATCAGGTAGGTCCCGCCGAGCAGGAGCGCCACGCCAAGCAGCCGCTCCCAGGTGATCGGGGTCTGCTCCAGGCCCAGCACCCCGAGCCGGTCCAGCAGCACAGCCGTCGCAAGCTGTCCCGTGATGGTGGCGGCGGCGACGCCGCCCGCACCGATCTCATCGACGAGCACCAGCGCCGTGAACACATAGGCGGCGCCCATCAGGCCACCGAGCAGGTAGTACCAGTTGACGCTGGTCGCCTCGGTGACACCGGCGGCCTTGCCGCTGAGCACCACGATCGCGGCCAGCGCCAGGGTGCCGACCATGAACGAGACGAGTGCCGCCGCGAAAGTGCCCGTCGCCCTGCCCAGGCCCGCGTTGACCGGCGCCTGCAGCGCGACCAGGCCGCCGACGACGGCCATCAGGAGGACGGCGAGGCCCTTGTCCACGCGCCGATGCTCTCAAACCGCGGGCCGGCGTGGCCGACGCCCCAGCCGGGCCTGCCCGCAATCGGGATGCGGACCCGGCAGGTCCTGCTACTTCGCCGCCAGCCAGTCCCTGCCGACGCCGACCTCGACCGCGAGCGGCGGGTCGAGCTCGAAGGCGGCGCACATCTCGCGCTCCACGAGCTCGCCCGCCGCCTCCATCTCCGCGGCCGGGCCCTCGAACAGGAGCTCGTCGTGGATCTGCAGCACCAGGCGCGTCTCCATCCCCGCCTCCGACAGCGCGTGATGGGCCTTCACCATCGCGATCTTGATGATGTCGGCCGAGGTCCCCTGGATCGGCATGTTGACCGCGTTGCGCTCGCCCTGGCCGCGCACCTGCGGGCGGCCCGAGCGCAGCTCGGGGATCGGGCGGCGGCGGCCCAGCAGCGTGGTCACGTAGCCCTCGTCGCGGGCCTGCTGGATCGTCTCCTCGATGTAGCGCTTGACCGCGGGGAAGCGCTCGAAGTAGCGCTGGATGTAGGCGGCGGCCTCGTCCTGCTCGATGTTGAGCCGGTCCGAGAGGCCGTAGGCCGAGAGCCCGTAGGCGATCCCGTAGTTGACCATCTTCGCCTTGGAGCGGTCGGCGGGGCTGACCTTGTCGGGATCGGCCCCCAGCACCTCGGCGGCGGTGGCGGTGTGGATGTCCTCGCCGCGCGCGAAGATCTCGCGCAGCGCGTCCTCGCCCGCGATCTGGGCCAGGATCCGCAGCTCGATCTGGTTGTAGTCGGCCGAGATCAGGCGCTTCCCGCGCGGCGCCACGAAGCAGGAGCGGATCGGCCGTCCCTCGTCGCTGCGGATCGGGATGTTCTGGAGATTCGGGTTCGTGCTGGAGAGCCGCCCGGTCGCGGTCGCCGTCTGGTTGAAGGTGGTGTGGATGCGCCCTGTGTCGGGGTCGATCAGGTCGGGCAGCGCGTCGAGGTAGGTGCTCTTCAGCTTCGTCAGCTCCCGCCATTCCTCGATCTTGGGCACGATCTCGTGCTCTTCGCGGATCTGGCCCAGCACGCGCGCGTCGGTGGAGAAGCCGGTCTTGCCGCGGCGCTTCTTGGTCAGGCCCAGCTTGTCGAACAGGACCTCGGCGAGCTGCTGGGGTGAGCCGATGGTGAACTCGCCGCCCGCCAGCTTGTGGATGTCGGACTCGAGCTTGTCGATCCGCTTCTCGAACCCCTTGCCGATCTCGGCCAGGCGGTCGGCGTCCATCAGGACCCCGACGCGCTCCATCTCAGCCAACACCTCTACGAGAGGCATCTCGACTTCATCCATCAGCTTTTCCAGGTTCCGTCTTTTCATGTCGGTGCGCTGGAGCTTCGCGATCTCGAACACCAGCCGGGCCTCGGCGGCGGGGTCGGGCGGTGGCTCCTCGTCGAGGGCGAGCTGGCCGTCGTCGGAGACCTTCTCCTCGGGTGCGGTGGCAAGGCCGCGCTGCGCCGCGATCTCGATCAGGTCATAGGTGCGGCGGGCCGGATCGAGCAGGTAGGCGCCGACCATCGTGTCGTGGTGCAGGTCGAGGTGGTCCTCGGTCGCGCAAGCGGCGAGCAGCCCGTGCTGGCCGCCCCCGCCCAGGGACTTGATGTCGTGGCCCAGCAGGGGACGGCCAACCAGCTTCCGGGCGAGCTTCGCCAGGTCGGGCTCCTCGCCGGTCACGACCCTCTCGGCGTCGGCGGCCGCCCAGGAGGCGCCGGCGATCGCCATCGAGACCTCGCCCCCAGCCAGGTCGGCGACCTCGCCCTCCTCGGCGGCGACGTCGATCGTCTCCTCGACCTCGGCGTCGGGGACGAAGTCGGCGCCCAGGTCCTCCTCGAGGCGTTCGAGGATCACCCGCAGCTCGTGCTCTCGGGCGACCTCGCGCAGTCGGCTTCGGTCCATCTCGGCCGCCATCAGCTCGTCCAGCTCGAGCTCGAAGTCGATGTCGAGGATCGCCGTCGCCAGCTCCTTGGAGACGCGGGCGTCGTCGGCGTGCTTGGTCAGGTTCTCCTTGCGCTTGGCGCCGGAGATGTTCTCGACGTTCGCCAGCACCCCCTCGAGGTCGTCGTACTCCTGCAGGAGCTGGGCGGCCGTCTTGTCCCCGATCCCGGGGACGCCGGGGATGTTGTCGGAGGTGTCGCCCTTGAGGCCGATCAGGTCGGTGACGCGCTCGGGCGGGACGCCGTAGCGCTCGATGACGCCGTCGCGGTCGTAGATCTTGGTGTCGGTGACGCCGCGGGAGGTCGTCATCACCCGGACCCCGTCGCCGACCAGCTGGTAGACGTCGCGGTCGCCCGAGACGACCATCACCGGGATCTCCTGTTCGCGTGCGCGCTTGGCGAGGCTGGCGATCACGTCGTCGGCCTCGTAGCCGTCCACCTTGACGTTGCTGAACCCGAACGCCTCCGCGAGGGGGATGAAGTGGGGCCACTGCTCCTTGAGCAGGTCGGGGCGGGACTTGCGCTGGGACTTGTACGGGGCGTAGGTCTTCTCGCGGCCCGACCAGCCCGCGTCCCAGGCGACGACGACGGCCTTCGGCCGGTGGTCGGTGAGCATCTTCGCGAACATGGACGCGAGCCCGTAGATCGCGTTCGTCGGCCGTCCGTCGTGCGTCGCGATCGACTCCGGCAGCGCGAAGAACGCCCTGTAGGCCATCGAGTTGCCGTCGATCAGGAAGAGCTCGCCGCCGTCCTTCGGGGCCGCCTTCGCTTTCGCCCTGCCGGCGGCCCTCTTCGCCGCCGCGGGCTTCTTGGCGGCCTTCTCGTCCTTCGTCGCGGGCACACATCGATCCTACGGGGCGGGGAGGGCGGCCCCGAGCAGGTGCTTCACCGATCTGGCGACTTTGCGGGGCGATTCCCGCAGCTGCCGGTGCGTGACCCGAACCACGCGATAGCCGCGCGCCTGCAGCTCGGCGTCGCGCGCACGATCCCGCTCGAAGGCCTCGCGGCTGCGGTGGAACTCGAAGCCGTCCGCCTCGACGATCACGCGTTGCTCCGGCCACAGGAAGTCCACCTCGTAGGGGCCGGCCCTGGCGTTCACACGCGGCTTGGGAAGGCGGTGGCGGCGACAGAGGGCGAGGAACCCCCTCTCCAGTTTGCTTCGGGTGAGGGCGGTTTCCGAGCCGGCGTCACGGCGAGAGATCAGCCCGAGGTCCAGGGCCTTGCGTGTGGCGCGGTCGTGGAGCTCCCGGTCCAGGCCCGGGCGCAGGTCGGCGAGGGTTCGCTGCGGGATCGTGAGCCGAACGCCGGCATTGAAGGCGGTGCAGCTGGAGTCGAGGTGGCGGGATCGGTGGACGATGATCCCCGGCCGGCTGCGCGACCCGCGGGAGGAAGGGACGGTGACGTGGATGGGGCCCTCGGCCCGGGGCATGAATCCCCAGAGTTCCGCGGCGCTGCGGTGGCTGAGAACGGCGCCCCCTCCCAGGGCAAGAACAGCCGCGAGGCAGCGGCCCTCGAAGGAGATCGCGGCGTGACCTACCGCGTAAACCCCTCTATGAAGACGGTGGAGCCTGCCGGCGGACACACGTCGGCGGATCCCTGGTTCGGTCAGGCCGGCCTCGAGCAGCGCGGCGGTGGTGATCACCCCATGCCGCTCGGCGACCCACTTGGCCACTAACGCGTCCGGGTTGGCGGGTTTCCGTCGCATACCGACGCTAACCCGCCAGGGAGCACTCCTAACCCCCCTCTCCGCCGAGCCGAGCCGCTGCGGGGGAGCATCTCGACACTGCTCGCACGCCCTCCTTGCGGGGTTTTCTGGGTTCCCTGCCTATGATCAATCGCCCATGGCCTCCGCCCAGTACAGCGTCACCGTGAGAGTCGAGCTCGACGCCCGCCAGGAGCCCCTGGGCAAGCTCACGGGCGCGATCGTCGAGGCCGGCGGCGCGCTGCAGTCGGTGGACCTGGTCCCCGGCGCGGGCAGCGAGGGCAAGCGCGTTCGCGAGTTCACCGTCGATGCCAACAGCCCCGAGCACTGGGAGCGGATCCTGCGCTCGATCGGCTCCACGCGCGGCGCCCGGGTGCTGGGCTTCACCGACCGCACCTTCGCGATGCACCGCAACGGCAAGATCGAGCAGCACAACAAGTACCCGCTGAACACGCGCGACGACCTCTCGATGGCCTACACGCCCGGCGTCGCGCGCGTCTGCGAGTACATCGCCGCCGACCGCACCAAGGCCTTCGACTACACGATCAAGGCCAACACCGTCGCGGTCGTCTCCGACGGCTCGGCCGTGCTGGGGCTGGGCGACATCGGCCCCGAGGCCGCGATGCCGGTGATGGAGGGCAAGGCGATGCTGTTCAAGGAGTTCGCCCAGGTCGACGCCTTCCCGATCTGCCTCTCCACCAACGACCCCGAGGAGATCATCCAGACGGTGAGGCTGATGGCGCCGACCTTCGGCGGCATCAACCTCGAGGACATCTCGGCCCCGCGCTGCTTCGAGATCGAGGAGCGGCTCAAGGCCGAGCTCGACATCCCCGTCTTCCACGACGACCAGCACGGCACCGCGGTGGTCGTGATGGCCGCGCTGTTCAACTCGCTGAAGATCGTCGGCAAGCCGATCGAGGGCCTCAAGGTGCTGGTGCTGGGAATCGGCGCCGCCGGCGTCGCCTGCACGAAGATGATGCAGGCTTCCGGCATCACCGAGATCATCGGCTGCGATCGCCAGGGGGCGATCTCGGTGGACCGGCCCGACTACGTGGACGGCTCGATCAGCGAGATCAAGCGCTGGTTCGCCGAGGAGACCAATCCCGGGCGCCTCGCGGGCGGGCCCAACGAGGTGATCGAGGGTTGCGACCTGTTCATCGGCGTCTCGGGGCCGGGGCTGCTGGAGCCCGAGTCCCTGGGCAAGATGGCCAAGGACCCGATCGTGTTCGCGATGGCGAACCCGACGCCCGAGGTGATGCCCGAGCAGGCCGAGCCCTACGTGCGGATCATGGCCACCGGCCGCTCGGACTACCCGAACCAGATCAACAACGTGCTCTGCTTCCCCGGCATCTTCCGCGGGGCGTTGGACGCCGGGGCGCCTCGGATCACCGAGGAGATGAAGCTGGCCGCGGCCCGCGGCATCGCCGAGGTCGTCACCGACGACGACCTCTCCGAGGACTACATCATCCCCTCGGTCTTCAACCGCGACGTCGCCCCGACCGTGGCCCGCGCCGTGGTCGAGGAGGCCAAGAGCGCCGGGCTCGCCCGCTTCTCGGACGAGACGGGCACCTTCGAGCTGGTCGCCCCGGGCCCCGACGGCGCAAACGGCGGTGACGACCCCGGCGCTGCAGGGGACGTTCGGGTCGATCCCGAGGAGCAACCCGCCTAGAAGCCGCCCGGACCCCTCAGGCGGCCCTCGCGCGCAGCCATGGAGGGGGCTTGACCAGGATCCGCGCCGCCCAGAAGAAGCAGAGGGCGCCGAGCAGCGTCGCCGATGTCGCGAGCGCGGCGTCGAGCAGGTCGTCGGTGTCGGGGACGACGTAGGCGGCGACCGCCGAGACGCCGAAGGCGATCGAGCCGAGCCGGTTGAGGCTCGCCGAGCGGCGCGCCGGCGCCGGCGGGCCCCAGATCGCGATCTCGGCCAGCACGCCGGCGACGAGGAAGCAGATCGAGCCGAGCCGGCGCTCACGCCTGCCCCCCCCCTCGCGCACGGCGCAAGCCTAGTCACGCCCCTCGCTAGCATCACGCTCGAATGCGAGTCCTGGTAACAGGAGCCAGCGGCCTGATCGGGTCCGCCGTCTGCGACGCGCTGCTGGCGCGCGGGGACGAGGTCGTGGGGCTGACCCGCGACCCCGCCAAGGCGCGGCCGAAGAACCCGACCGTCAACTGGCACGCCTGGGAAGCCGCGAGCGAGCGCCCGCCCCCCGAGGCGCTCGAGGGCGCCGACGCCGTGGTCAACCTGATCGGCGAGGAGATCAACCAGCGCCTCACCGACGGCGCAAAGCAGCGCATCCGCGAGAGCCGCGTGACCGCCGCCCACAACCTGCTGCAGGGGATCGAGGCGATGCGCGAGCGCCCCGCGACCTTCGTCGGCCAGTCGGCGATCGGCTACTACGGCGACCGCGGCGCCCAGCTGCTCGACGAGGACTCGGAGCCGGGCAGCGGTTTCGCCGCGGAGCTTCCCGTCGAGTGGGAGGCGACCCAGAGGGAGGCCGAGCGGCTCGGGATGCGGACCGTGATCCTGCGCACCGGCCTGGTGCTGAGCCGGCACGGCGGACTGCTGAAGCAGCTGCTGCTGCCGTTCAAGCTCGGCGTGGGCGGCCCGCTGGGCAGCGGCGAGCAGTACATGTCGTGGATCCATCTCGATGATGAGGTCGGCCTGACGCTGTGGGCGCTGGACGACGAGCGCGTCAAGGGCCCGGTCAACGCGACCGCCCCCGGCCCCGTCACCAACAGGGAGTTCTCCAAGGCCCTCGGCAAGGCCCTCAACCGCCCGGCCTTGATCCCGGTGCCCAAGCTCGCCCTCGCCGCGCTGCGGGGGGGAGAGCTGGCCGAGGTCGTGACGGGCGGCTCCCGCGTGCTGCCCCGGCGGGCCACCGACCTGGGTTACGAGTTCCGCTACACCGAGGTCGGCCCCGCGATCGAGGCCGCCCTGCGCTAGTGGCCCTTCTCGGAACGTTCGCCAGGAAATGACGAGGTCCAGGCGCCGGCACGCAAGGACGCAGGGAGCCCGAGTAGCAGCGCTACTCGGGCGACCGAGGACGCTGCGTGGCGGTGAGCTGGGACCGTCATTTCCGGTGAGACGTTTCGGGAAGGGCCACTAGTGGCCCTCCCGCAACGTCCAGCGGCGGCCGCCGGAACGGAGGATCGGGTATGAAGCTCGAGGGCGTACACCACGTCACCGCGATCACCGGCCTGGCCCAGGAGAACGTCGACTTCTACGCCGGCACGCTGGGGCTGCGGATGGTGAAGAAGACCGTGAACCAGGACGACCCGACCGTCTATCACCTCTTCTACGCCGACGAGCAGGGCAGCGCCGGCTCGGACATCACCTTCTTCGAGTACCCCGGCGCCAGGCCGGGGCGGGCCGGCGACGGCATGGTGCACACGGTCGCCTGGCGCGTCGCCTCCCACGAGGCGCTCGGGTTCTGGGAGCAGCGGCTCGGCGACGCCGGCGCACCGGTGGAGCGCGGCGAGGCGGCGCTGGCGTTCTCGGATCCCGAGGGCCTGCGCCAGGAGCTGCGCATCTCCACGGTCTCGGACCCGCCGCTGCTGGCCGACCACCCGGAGGTGCCGAAGGAGGCGGCGCTGCAGGGCTTCGACGGCGTGCGCGCCTACTCGAGCCGGCCCGACGCCTCGCGAGGGCTGCTCGAGGCGCTGGACTTCGAGCCCGCCGGCGACGGCTGGGAGGCCCGGGGCGGGAGCCGCGGCGGCCTCTACGCCTACGACGAGCCGCCGGACGAGCGCGGAGCCGCGGGCGCCGGCACGGTCCATCACGTCGCCTGGGCGTCGGAGATCGACGAGCACGAGCGCTGGCGCGCGCGAGCGACCGCCGCGGGCGCGCAGCCGACGCCGGTGATCGACCGCTTCTACTTCCGATCCGTGTACTTCCGCGAGCCCAGCGGGGTGCTGTTCGAGATCGCGACGCTCGGCCCGGGCTTCACCGCCGACGAGCCGCTCGAGACCCTGGGCGAGAGGCTGTCGCTGCCGCCCGACTACGAGCGCCTGCGTGAGCAGATCGAGGCGACCGTGAAGCCGCTGCACAACCCGCGCGTCGCGGCCGGCCGCGGCTGATGGAGCCGGGGGTCGGCCGCGACGGGGAGCTGACCGCCCTCGTCCGCGAGCCCGCCGGCGAGCCCGAGGGCGCGCTGGTGCTGCTGCACGGCCGCGGCACCGGCGAGCAGGACCTGCACCCGCTGCTCGACGCGCTCGATCCCGGGCGCCGCCTGCTCGGGATCACCCCCGGTGGCCCGCTGACGGGCCTGCCCCCGAGCGGGCGCCACTGGTACGCGATCGAGCAGGTCGGCCAGCCGCACGAGGAGACCTTCGTGGAGACGATGACCCAGCTCTCCGCCTTCCTCGACGCGCTCCTGCGCGAGCGCGGGATCCCCTGGGATCACACCGTCGTCGGCGGCTTCAGCCAGGGGGGCGCCGTCTCGCTCGCGCTCGCGCTCGGCACGGGCCGCCCCCGCGCCGCCGGCATCCTGGCGATGAGCTGCTTCCTGCCGACCGTGCGCGGCTGGCGCATCGACGTGCGCGCGAAGCGCGGCATGCACGCCTACGTCAGCCACGGGACCTACGACAACATCATCCCGGTCGGCTTCGGGCGCCGCGTTCGCGACCTGCTGGAAGAAGGCGGGCTGGAGGTCGAGTTCCGCGAGTCGCGCGTCCAGCACCAGATCGACCCCGAGCTGCTGCCCGAGATGCAGGCTTGGCTCGCGGCGCGAACCTCAGGGGCGAACGCAGAGGGCTGACGGCCCGGCCCCGGGGGACTCGTCCGCCTGGATCCGGCAGAGGGTGCTGTCCCCGGCCTCGGTGAACACGAACGAGCCCAGCAGGGAATCGGGGCCCCGAAACTCGAGCAGCGCCGAAGCGACGCCGGCGCGGAAGCCGTCGTCGGCCTCGTCGCGCTCGGCTATCGCCCTCAGCACGGTAGCCATCGCCTGGTGGCCGTAGGCGGCGAAGGCGCCGGGCGAGCGGCCGAAGCGGTTCAGGAACGTCTCCGCGAAACCCGCGCCGCGCGGCTGCGGCAGCACCTGCGGGTCCTGCGCCGCGCTCAGCGCGTACTCGCGGTCCTCGGTGCCGACCAGCACCACCGGAGCCGGCCCACCTTCGGCCGGTGGCACCGGCGCCGGGAAGAGGACGCGCGCCTCGCCGCCCCCGAGCGGCCCCGGGGAGGGGGCGAGCGGCTCGACGCCGTCGGCCTCGGCCGCCTCACGGAAGCGCTGGGTCAGCAGCGCCCCCCAGGCGTCGCGCTCGTCCGCCCCGACGAATGCCCGCGAGACCCCGAGCTCGGACAGCAGTTGCGCCGCACCGGCCGCCAGCTCCTCGTCGCTCGGCACCACCCGCGCGAAGGTCTGCTCTCCCGAGGGGCGGTAGCGGTCGGGGCTGTCCGGGTAGCCCTTGGCGGGCTCGGTCAGGTCGATCGCCCCCGCCCCCGGCGAGACCTGCGCGATCCCGGCGTCGTTGGTGATCGGCAGCGAGGCGCGCGTCGGCTGCGAGCTGAGCTCGCCGATGTAGGCGGCGGTGCTCGAGTCCTGGGCGGCGGCGCGCGCGTTGGCCCCGACCGCGACGGGGTCCCACGGCTTCCCCCGCGCGTCGTCCAGGTACCTCGCCCGGACCTCGAGGTCGCCGGCGCGGCCGCGCGCCTGCTCGAGCGCGAGCCGCGCTCCGTCGGCGGCGTCGCGGCCGTCACCCCCGAAGGGACCTGTCAGCGGCAGGCTGACGTAGACGGTGACGGGGCCCTCGACACCGGAGTCGTCGGCGGCCGAGCAGGCGGCCAGGGTGAGCGCGGCGAGCAGCAGCGCGAGCAAGCCCCTAACCGAAGAACACCTCCGCGCCACGGTAGAAGTGCTCGGGGACGGTCTTCAGCTCGGCGGTCGCCTCGCTCAGGTCCACCAGCTCGATCTCGGTGCCCCGCAGCGCGGTCATCTTGCCCCACTCGCCCGCGTCGGCGGCGTCGATCGCGGCCAGCCCGAAGCGCGTCGCCAGCACCCGGTCGAAGGCCGTCGGGGTGCCGCCTCGCTGCACGTGCCCGAGCACGGTCGCCCGCGCCTCGCGGCCGGTGCGCCCCTCGATCTCGCCCTCCAGCCAGTGGGCGAGGCCGCCGAGGCGGGCGTGCCCGAAGGCGTCCGTGGGAGCGTCCTTGGCCTCGGGAATGCCACCCTCGGGCTTGGCGCCCTCGGCGACGACCAGGATCGGCGCGTACTCCTGCTCGAAGCGGCGCTCGATGTAGTCGCAGACGCGCTCGATGTCGAAGTCGACCTCCGGGATCAGGATCACGTTGGCGCCGCCGGCGATGCCCGCGTGCAGGGCGATCCAGCCGGCGTGGCGGCCCATCACCTCGACGATCAGCACCCTGTGGTGGCTCTCGGCGGTCGTGTGCAGGCGGTCGACCGCCTCCATCGCGATGTTGACGGCGGTGTCGAAGCCGAAGGTGTAGTCGGTGGCGCCGAGGTCGTTGTCGATCGTCTTCGGCACCCCGACGACCCTGACGCCCTCCTGCCCGAGCCGGGTCGCGACCCCGAGCGTGTCCTCGCCCCCGATCGCGATCAGGGCCTCGACCCCGTCTCCCTCGAGCGTCCCGCTGACCGCCTCGGCCCCCCCGTCCTGCTTGAACGGGTTGGTGCGCGAGGAGCCGAGGATCGTGCCACCCCGAGGCAGGATGCCGCGCACCTCGGGGACGCCCAGCGGGCGGCTCTCGCCCTCGAGCACGCCGCGCCAGCCGTCGCGGTAGCCGACGAACTCGTGCCCGTGATCGCCGCTGCCCTTGCGGACGATCGCGCGGATCACGGCGTTGAGGCCGGGGCAGTCACCGCCGCCCGTGAGGACTCCGATTCGCATCGGCTAGACGCTATCGAGACAGCGGCTTCTCCATCAGGAGGGGCACGTGGCGGCCACCGCCATCAATCGCGGCTGCGAGGCAGCCGCTCAAACGATGAGTGGCCTTGGTGCCCCTATCAGGAGGGCCGCGTGGCGGCCACCGCCATCAATCGCGGCTGCAAGGCAGCCGCTCAAACGATGAGTGGCCTTGGTGCCCCTAGGGCCGCGTCAGCCAGTCGATGATCGGCTGGGAGACGCGCAGCAGGGCGCCGGTGAAGACCCCGCCGAGGAAGAGGATCGCGCAGACCGGGCCCGCGACGTTGAAGGCGTAGGCGATCACCATCGCGCAGGCGCCGAGAACCGTGAACACGAGCAGCGACATCGCGGGAAAATCTAGCGCAGGCCCGGGTCGCGGGCCCGTCCCACCGCTCAGGAGAGCGCGACGACCGCGTCTATCTCGACCAGGGCGCCCTTGGGCAGCGCCGCGACCCCGACGGCTGCGCGGGCGGGCGGGTCCGAGGGGAAGAACTCCCCGTAGGCCTCGTTGATCTCGGCGAACCTCTCGAGCTGGGTCGTGAAGATGGTCAGGCGCACGGCGCGGTCGAGGCTCGTTCCGGCCGACTCGCAGACCGCCTGCAGGTTCTGCAGGCACCGTGTCGCCTGCTCGGCCGGGGCCTCCCCCACCATCTCGCCGGTCCCGGGGTCGAGCGGGATCTGCCCAGAGCAGAACAGCAGCCCCCCGGCCGCGACGGCGTGGCTGTAGGGGCCGATCGCCTCCGGCGCCCCGTCGGCGTTGATGGTGCTGCGCTGCTCGCTCATCCCTCGCTCCTCTCGGTCGTGTGCTGGCGCCGGACCGTATACCCGCGGCCGCTCAGGTCCTCGACGATCTGGCTCGTGTGCTCGGGGTCGCGGGTGTCGAGGATCAGCTCGACGCCCGTCTCGGCCACGTGCAGGTTGACCACGTCGCGCACGTGGCGGACGTCGACGACGCTGGCGCCGGTGGCCCCGACGGCGGCGAGCAGCCTCGCCAGCGACCCCGGCCGGTCGGAGATCGTCGTGAACAGGACCGCGCCGCGCCCGTGGCGGCTGGCGCCGCGCCTGGCTACCGCGCCGACCAGCGTCTCGTCCACGTTGCCCCCCGAGAGCACGACGGCGGTGCTGCCCGACTGGGCCGGGGCGACGTGGCCGCCCGCGAGGGCCGCGATCCCGACCGCTCCGGCTCCCTCGACGACCAGCTTCGCCTCACCCA
The DNA here is from genome assembly GCA_016870325.1 of Actinomycetota bacterium. GTDB lineage: Bacteria > Actinomycetota > Thermoleophilia > Solirubrobacterales > 70-9 > VGBV01. Next base: position 7,131 of record VGBV01000031.1, on the reverse strand, counting down.
GCAGGTCGGCCATCGCGTCGCCGACCTCGTCGTCGGAGACGACCGCGATCTCGTCCAGCCAGCGCTGCACCAGCGGCAGCGTGATCACGCCGGGGCGCTTGACCGCGATCCCGTCGGCGACGGTGCGGGTCGGCTTCACGGTCACCGGCTCGCCCTGCTCGAGCGACGCCGGGTAGGAGGCGCAGGCGATCACCTGGACGCCGACGACCTCGACCTCGGGGCGCTGGGACTTGACGGCGATCGCGATCCCGCTGGCCAGCCCGCCGCCGCCGAGCGGCACCAGCACCTTCGCCAGGTCGGGTACGTCCTCGAGCAGCTCCAGGCCGACTCCGCCCTGGCCCGCGATCACGTGAGGGTCGTCGAAGGGGTGGATGAGCGTGAGGCCGTCCGAGGCGGCCAGCTCCCTGGCGCGCTCGACGCAGTCATCGACCGTGCCCTCGGTGCGGGTCAGGCTCGCCCCCAGCCTCGCCGCCGGCTCGGTCTTCGAGATCGGGGCGTCCTCGGGCACGAACAGCTTGCAGGGAACGCCGTGGCGCTTCGCGGCCCAGGCCAGCGCGCGGCCGTGGTTGCCGGCGGTCCCGGCGACGACGCCGCGCTCGACTCGCCCGCCGAGCGATGCGAGCTTGACGCTCACGCCTCGCGCCTTGAAGGACCCGGTCTGCTGCAGGCTCTCTGCCTTGAGCGCGATGCGCGCGCCGAGCAACTCGTCGATCGCCGGCAGCGACAGCGACGGCGTGCGGGTGATCACGGGGGCGATCTCGGCGTGCGCGGCGGCGATCTGCTCGAGCTCGACCGCGCCCGCGCCGGCCGGCGCCTCGCCGGTGCCGGAAGCTCTAGCCATCCAGGGCCTCCTTCGCCTCGGAGAGGAACCGGCTCACGGCCGCGACCGCGGCCTCGGTGTCCGAAGCGTCCTGGACCTCGCGCACCAGGCGGCTGCCGACGATGACCCCGTCGGCGACTTCGCCGAAGGCGGCCACCTGCTCAGGGGTTGAGATGCCGAACCCGACGGACACGGGAACCTCGGCCCGTTCGCGCAGGTCCGAGACGAAATCGCGCAGCGCCTCCCCCACGTCGCCGCTGCGCTCCCCGGTGGTGCCGATCACGGCCACCGCGTAGATGAAGCCCTGGGCGATGCGGATGATCTCCAGCCGGCGCGAGGGCTCGGTCGTCTGCGCGACGAGCGGCACCAGGGCGAGCCCGGCGCCGGCGATCGCCTCGCGCACCTCGGCTCCCTCGCCCAGCGGCAGGTCGGGGACGATCACCCCGCAGGCGCCGGCGTCGGCGAGCCTGGAGGCGAAGGCCTCTCCGCCGACGGCCAGGATCATGTTCGAGTAGGCCATGACCACCACCGGGACGCGGTCGGAGACCTCGGCGCAGGACTCGAGCGCCTGCTCGAGCCCCGACCCGGCCTCGAGCGCCGTCGTCGCCGCGGCGTGGATCACGGGCCCGTCGGCGAGCGGGTCGGAGAAGGGGATGCCGAGCTCGATCAGGTCCGCGCCCGAGTCGGCGTACGCGCGCGCGATCGCGCGCGAGGCCTCGGCGTCGGGGAAGCCGCCCATCATGTAGGGCATCAGGGCGGCGCGCCCCTGCTCGCGGGCGGCGGCGAAGGCCGCGGCGACGCGGGCTTCGCCGGCCCCGGTGGACGTGGCCGAGGAGGCGGCCGGGGACGCCGGCTCAGCCATCGATCTCAGCCAGCTTCGCGATCACCTCGTCCAGGTCCTTGTCCCCCCGGCCCGAGAGGCAGAGCAGGTCAAAACCGTCCTGCGCACCCGCCCCAGCCGCCCCCGGACGCGAAGCGGAGGCGGCGGCGTCTTCCGATTCGGAGCCCGATTCCGCAAGAAGCCAGGCGACCGCGTGGCTCGGCTCGAGCGCGGGGATGATCCCCTCCAACCGGGCCAGCTCGCGGAACGCGAGCAGGGCCTCGGCATCGTTGACCGGGAAGTAGCTGGCGCGGCCGGTGTCGCGCAGGTGCGCGTGCTCGGGTCCCACTCCTGGATAGTCGAGGCCGGCCGAGACCGAGTGGGCCTCCAGGATCTGGCCCTGCTCGTCGGCGAGCACCGCCGAGAGGGCGCCGTGGAGGACGCCGGTGGAGCCGGCGCTGAGCGAGGCGCCGTGGCGCCCGCTCTCGATCCCCTCGCCGCCCGGCTCGATCCCGATCAGCTCGACCGGATCGTCGAGGAAGGCGTAGAAGGTCCCGATCGAGTTGGAGCCGCCCCCGACGCAGGCGATCACCCGCTCGGGCAGCGCCCCCTCGGCGTCGAGCGCCTGGGAGCGGGCCTCGTCGCCGATCACCCGCTGCAGGTCGCGGACGAGGGCCGGGTAGGGGGCCGGGCCGACCACGGATCCGATCACGTAGTGGGTGTCCTCGACCGTCGCGACCCAGTCGCGGATCGCGGCGCTGACGGCCTCCTTCAGGGTCCGCGCCCCGGCCTCGACCGGGGCCACCGTCGCCCCCAGCAGGTTCATGCGGGCCACGTTCGGGGCCTGGCGGCGGATGTCCTCGGCGCCCATGTAGACGACGCACTCCAGGCCCAGCAGCGCGCAGGCGGTGGCCGTCGCGACCCCGTGCTGGCCCGCCCCGGTCTCGGCGATGATCCGGGTCTTGCCCATGCGCTTGGCGAGCAGCGCCTGGCCGACCGCGTTGTTGATCTTGTGGGCGCCGGTGTGGGCCAGGTCCTCCCGCTTCAGGTAGACGCGCCGGCCGACGCGCTCCGAAAGCCGCTCGGCCCGGTAGAGCGGCGTCGGGCGGCCGACGAAGTCCCGCAGCAGGCGGCCCAGCTCCGCCTGGAAGGTCTCGTCCTCGCGCGCGCGTGCCCAGGCCGCGGTCAGCTCGTCGAGCGCGGCGATCAGCGTCTCGGGCACGAAGCGCCCGCCGTACCGGCCGAAGCGCTCCTCGACGGCCTGGCTCACCCGACTCCCGCCTTCGCGTGAACGGCCTCGAAGAAGGCCTCGACCCTGGCGGGGTCCTTGCGGCCGGGCTCGGCTTCGACCCCGCTGACGACGTCCACCGCGTAGGGGTGGACGACGTCGATCGCTGCGGACACGTTCTCCGCCGTCAGCCCGCCGGCGAGCACCATCGGCACCTGCGAGCGGCGTCCGGCCAGCAGCTCCCAGTCGAAGCTGGCGCCGGTTCCCCCGGGCTTGCCGGGGCGGTGGGCGTCGAAGAGGTGGAGGTCTGTGCGGAAGGCCTCGGCCGCCTGCACGTCGGCTGCGCTGCGAACGCGGAAGGCGCGCATCACCCTGGCGCCCGTGCGGCGCCCCGCCTCGGCGCAGAACGAAGGGCCCTCGTCGCCGTGGAACTGCAGCAGCGTCAGCTGCTCGCGCTCGGCGGCGCCGACGACCTCCTCCATGGTCGAGTTGACGAAGACTCCGGCGACCTCGCAGCGGCGCTTCAGGGCCGCACCGATCTGCTCGGCGACCGCGGGCTGCACGAACCTGGGGCTGTCGGCGTGGTGGATCAGCCCGATCGCCCAGGCGCCCAGGTCCGCCGCCTGGGTGGCGTCCTCGAGGCTCGTCATGCCGCAGATCTTGACCTTGGTCATCGCATCTAGGGTCGCAGACGGGCCAGGGCGTCGCGGGCCTGCCCGACCGAATCGCCCCGGCGCGCCCGCCGCTGGATTAGGGTTCGCCGCGTGAAGCCGAGCGAACGGGCCTCTCGGCGCATCGTCTTCCGCACTCTGGGGCGGATGAGCGGAGGCTGCCTGGAGCTTGTCGAGCCCGACGGCCGCCGCTTCACCTTCGGCGATCCAGCATCCGAGTTGCGGGCGAGCATCGCGGTGCATTCGCCGAGCTTCTACCGCGCGATGCTGGGAGGCAGCGTCGGCCTCGGGGAGGCCTACCGCGACGGCGGCTGGGACACCGATGACCCCGTGACCCTGACCCGGATCGCGGCGAGGAACCTGCCGGCGCTCGACGTCTGGCGCCGCCGCTTCCGCCCCGCGCTGGCCCCCCTTCAGCGCACGCTCTGGCGGGTGCCTCGGAACACCAAGTCCAAGTCCAAGCGCCACATCTCGTCGCACTACGACCTCGGCAACGACCTCTTCGCGCTCTACCTGGACGAGTCGATGATGTACTCGAGCGCCTACTTCGCCCACCCCGACGCGAGCCTCGGGGACGCCCAGCGCACCCGTCTGGACCGGATCTGCAGGGCGCTGGAGCTGACCCCCGAGGATCACCTGCTGGAGATCGGCACCGGGTGGGGCGGGCTCGCCGCCTACGCCGCGTCCAACTACGGCTGCCGGGTGACGACCACGACGATCTCGCGCGAGCAGCGCGAGGGCGCCCTGCGCAGGATCGCCGACGCCGGCGTCGAGGACAGGGTCACGGTGCTGCTCGAGGACTACCGCGACCTTCGCGGCAGCTACGACAAGCTCGTCTCGATCGAGATGATCGAGGCGGTCGGCTGGCAGTACTTCGGGGAGTTCTTCCGCCGCTGCTCGGAGCTGCTGAAGCCCGACGGGCTCTTCTTCCTGCAGGCGATCGTGATCGACGACCGCGTCTACGAGCTCGAGAAGGCCTCCCGCGGCTTCTCCAACGCGCTCATCTTCCCGGGCGGCTGCCTGCCCTCGGTCGAGGTGATCCAGCGCTGCATCGCCACCGAGACCGACCTCAGCACGATCTGGCTGGACGACATCAGCGCTCACTACGCGGAGACGCTGAAGCTGTGGCGCCGGCGCTTCGTCGCCAACTACGACCTCGCGGCCGAGCTCGGTTACGACGAGCCCTTCAGAAGGCTGTGGACGCTGTGGCTGGCGATGAGCGAGGCGGGGTTCCGGGAGCGCCGCATCCGGGACGTGCAGATGCTGTTCGCGAAGCCCGAGAGAACGCCCTCGCTCGAGGAGTCCCTGTCGGCGCCCGCGAGCCTCGCCGACTCCGACAGCCTCGCCGACTGAGGCCTAGGAGACCTGCTCGGGTCGCTCACCGAGAGTCACGGTGACCTCGGTCTCCTCCCCGTCGCGCAGGACGGTCAGCGTGATCTCATCGCCGGCCGACATCCCGTTGACCTCGGTGATCACGTCCTCCATGCCCTCGATCGGCTCGCCGTTGATCTCGGTGATCACGTCCCCGCCCGTCGGGACGGGCTGCCCGCCCACGACCTTCTGGCCACTCGACCCGCGGATACCGGCGTCGGCTGCGGGGCCGTCCTCGTAGGCCTCGTCGACGAGCGCGCCGCTGTCGACGTCGAGCTCGAGCGCCTCGGCCACCTCGGGGGTGATGTCGCCTCCGCTGATGCCCAGGTAGGCCCGCTCGACGCTGCCGTCCTCGATCAACTGTGCGGCGACCTCGCGGGCGGTCTCGATCGGGACCGCGAACGCGACGCCCTCGTTGCCACCGCCCTGGGTCGCGATCTGGGAGTTGATCCCGATCACCCGACCCGCGCCGTCGAGCAGCGGGCCGCCCGAGTTGCCGGGGTTGACCGCGGCGTCGGTCTGCAGCACGTCGCTGATGGAGAAGCCGTTGGGCGCCTGGATCTGGCGGGCCTTGGCCGAGATGATTCCCGTCGTCACGGTCCTGTCGAGGCCGAACGGGTTCCCGATCGCGACGACCGGATCACCGACCTCGACCTTCGTCGAGTCGCCGAGGCTGAGCTCGGTCAGCTCGTCGTCCTCCTCGACGTCGAGCAGCGCCACGTCGGAAGAGGGGTCCATGCCGACGAGCTCGGCGCTGCGGCTCTCGGCCGCGTCGCCGAAGTCGACCTCGATCGAATCCGCGCCCTCGACCACGTGGGCGTTGGTGAGGATGTGCCCCTCGTCGTCGATCACGAAGCCCGCGCCGGTCGCGGTGCCGGCGCTCTGGCCCGCCTGGATGAAGACGACGCCCTTGGAGTCGCGCTCGTAGATCTCGTTCACGGTCAGGCCCTTGCCTCCGCCGCCGGAGTCGCCGGCGGGGCGCGTCAGGGCGACCCCGGACGACGGCTCGTCGTCGCCGTCGATCCAACCGGCCTCGATCGCGGCCAGCCCCGCGACGGCGACGACGAGCCCGCCGATCACGGCGGACCCGAAGGAGGAGGAGAGAAATGCCCTGCGCTTCATCTGGCCGGCAGCATGCGACGCCGCCCTCAACCGTGGCTAAGAGGAAGCTGACGGTTCCCTAAGAGCGCGCGGGCGGGTCCCACGAGGAGCCCGAGGCCGTCCGGCCGGCGCTACGGCAGCAGGTGCTCGCGGGTCGATTCCTCGTCCGCGGTCAGCTCCCGCACCTTGGCCTCGGGGTCCTCGGCGCGCATCAGCGCCTCGCCGATCAGGACCGCGTCCACCCCGATCTCCTCCAGCTGCTCGAGCGTCGAGCGCTCGGAGATGCCGCTCTCGGCGACGACGGTGGCCCCTGCGGGTACGTCGGTGATCAGCTCCCTGGTCCTGGCGACATCGACCGTGAAGTCGTCCAGGTTGCGGTTGTTGATCCCGATCACGGCGGCGTCGACGGCCAGGGCCCGCTCCAGCTCTGGCTCCGAGTGGACCTCGACGATCACGTCGAGGTCGAGCTCGTCTGCCGCGGCATGCAGCTCGCTCAGCCTCTCGTCGTCGAGCGCCGCGACGATCAGCAGCGCCGCATCCGCCCCGCTCAGCGCCGCCTCGTAGAGCTGGTAGGGATCGACCACGAAGTCCTTCTGCAGGATCGGCAGCTCGCACGCCTCTCGCGCCGCCCTCAGGTCGGCGAGGCCGCCGCCGAAGTGGGGCTCGTCGGTCAGCACGGACAGCGCCGCGGCGCCGCCGCTCTCGTAGGCCGCGACGATCTGGTCAACCGTGGCGCCGGGCCTGATCTCGCCCGCGCTCGGGGAGCGCCGCTTGAACTCGGCGATCAGCGAGAGCCCGGGTCGGGTCAGCGCCTCGCTGAAGGGGCGCCCATCCCCCCGGTCGCCCAGGTCCGCGCGAAGCTGCTCGAGCGGCGCCTCTGCGCTGCGCCGCGCGACGCCGGCGCGGGCGCCCTCGACGAGCTGTTCGATCATGCCCATCGCTGCGAAGAGCCTAACCGGAGCCGGCGAGCGCGCGGGAGCGCTCGACCAGCTTCTCCAGGACCGTAGTCGCCGCGCCGCCGGCGACGCTCTCCCGCGCGCGCTCGATGCCGGCGGCGAGGTCCTCGGCGCCGCCCGCGACGAGGATCGCGGCGCCGGCGTTCAGCAGGGCCAGGTCGAGA
>VGBV01000030.1 GCA_016870325.1 Actinomycetota bacterium | reverse complement strand
GGATCAGCCAAGGACCGGGCTGAGGGCAGACTTGCTCTGGTTCGCGTACCGCCGCCGGCTCCCCAGCACTTGGTTTGACCAACTTGACTAGTTTGACTAGTTCAGTTACGATCGGCGCCATGGAGCGGACCCTCACGCCACTCGCACCTCAGGCCTTCGCGCAGGCGAAGGCTCAGCTGTCCGAACTCATGGACCAAGCCGTCCATCGCCATCGCCTGCAGCTGATCGACCGCCACCGTGGCAAGGAGCAGGCGGTGCTCGTCTCCGTAGCGGACCTGGAGCTCCTGCTCGAGGGCTTCCGCTTCCAGCCGAAGGTGAGCGTCTCAGACGGGGAGTTCGTGGTCCGTGTGCCAGAGTTGAACCTCGTCGCCGGCGGGGATTCCTATGAGGACGCGGTAGAGGAGTTGGTCGAACTCGCCGAACAACAGGCGGCCGAGTTCCTCGATCGCCTGGACTTCTACTTGCAGACCGAGCGACGCGGCCAGCTCGCCTGGTTGCTGAAGGTCGCGCTGACGCCCCCCGAGGAGCGCTCGCGCCTCTTCCGTGCGCCCGCGCCCGCCCCAGAGGCGGAGGCCGCTCGATCGGCATGACCAAGACATCGCCCACCTGGGGCGATGTTGAGGAGTTCCTCACCGCCGACGGCTGGCGCCAGCTCTCCCCGGGCGAGCGCGGAGGGCGGCGCCAGCGCCACATCTTCTTCGAGAAGGTGCTCCCCGAGGGGCGGATGCTGCAGACCCATATCTCGCATGACCGCGGCGCCACGATCAGCCCGGGACGCTTCAACGCGATTCTCCGCGACCAGCTCGAGGTCTCCCGTGCCGACCTCTGGGAGGCGGTCAGTTCCGGAGAACCAGTAGACCGACCTGCCGTGGTCGATGAGGTGGGCGTCGTGGAGCACGATGCGTGGGTCGTCGCCGTCTTGGTGGGACAGCTCCACATGAGTGCGGAGCAGATCGAAGCACTGAGCGAGCAAGAAGCGATTGATCTCGTCCACCAGCACTGGGCGCGCAGGCAAACCTGAGCCGACACGGTGTCTGCTCAAGAACGAGCGTGGCGGGCATAGAACGGGCATGGATCTGCGAGCAGCTGTGATTATTGGACCGGCGACGACAGCTCACCCTCCTAGAAACCCCATCAGCAAGCCAAATCTGGGCGGACGGATACAGCCGTCTTTCGAGTAGATGGACCCGATCCAGGCGGTCGGGCGCTGAAACCGCATCAGCAAGCAAAGTCCTGACCCCGCCGGCGGTCTCGGAGCGGCGCTCAGGCACGAAACGGGCATAGTTTGGGCATAAATTTCGTCGAGTTCTGTCCTCACGAGCATCAAGCGCGCGCGATGCCCGTCGCGGACTGAGCGCGCCGGCTTCGATCCGCGCGAGCCATGGCGTCGTGTCCCGGAGTCGGGATCGGCCTTTGGCGGCAGCGGGGTCGCGTAAGCTGGAACCGTGACGCGGCGAGAGTTCGAGATCGTCCTCGTCCCCGAGCCGGAGGGGGGCTACAGCGTGTTCGTCCCCGAGCTGCCGAGCGTGGCGACCCAGGGTGAAACGGTCGAAGAGGCCGAGGCCATGGCCAAGGAGGCGATCGAGCTCTACCTGGAAGCCATGGACGAGGACGGGCTGCCGATCCCAAGCGTGGAGCGGAAGCGAGTCGCGGTAGGCGGGTGAGCGAACGGCTGCCGAGCGTCTCCGGCAAGCAGCTCGTCAAGGTCCTCGAGCGCCGGGGCTGGTATGTGAAGCGCGTCCGCGGCAGCCACCACATCCTGCGCCATCCCGAGATCCCCGACGCCGTTCCGATTCCCGTGCACGGCAACCGACCCCTGAAGCGCGGCACGCTCAGCAACATCCTGAAGACGGCGGGTCTCAGCCGAGAGGAGCTGCGCCGGCTGCTGTAGCACTGAGCCTCACGAAAGCGCCTTCCTGTTTCTCATTGTCGAGATGGCTAGGCTCGACGCCGAAGGAGGTAGTCCCCATCACGTTGTAGCGCTGCAAACTCCCTCGACCGCGAAGACGGTCAGCTTCAGCGCCGACGGCCCGGCCGTCTCGGAGGGCCCCTTCGCCGAGACCAAGTAGCACCTGGCCGGCTACTGGATCATCCAGGTGGAGGACGAGGACGAGCCGCGACCCCGAGGCCGCCGATGCCTACCGCCGCGGCCTCGAGCTCAGCACCAACCCGGTGCAACGCGCCTTCCTGGACCGGCGGGTCGCCGAGCTCTCGGGGTGGACCCGGGAGCGGGGACCTCGCTCCGCGTCAGCCGCCCGGTGGCGGGTTGCGCTCGACCTCGGTCAGGGCGGCGATGTCGCGCAGGTCTTTCGGCCGCCCTGCCTCGCGCTTCATCGCGATCAGGTCGTCCTTGGAGATGACCCTGACTCGATGGTCGAAGACCTCGAGCTCGACCGCAGCTTCGTCGAGGCGCCGGTAGCGCTTGAGGTCCGGCCGCTGCCCGTTGAGCAGGTCGAACGCCCCGTACTTCGTGTCCAGGAAGTAGTTGCCGATCGCCAGGCTCTCTGGGCGGCTGAGGTCCAGTGACACGCGCCTCTTGTCGGCGTCGAACGCGACGGCGTCCAGGTCGGCGAGGGCCTCGCAGAGCCGTGCCATGTTCCCCGCGTCCGGCAACGGGATGACGTCGAGATCCTGGGTGTAGCGGCCGTAGCCGTGTGCGATCACCGCCACGCCGCCGATGACCAGGAAGTCGACGTCCCGCGCGTTGAGCGCGGTGAGGATCGGCCCGGGGTCGGCCGGCCCGCGGTCCAGGTGCTCGCCGTCGTCAACCACGCGCCTTGGCCCTCGCCCTCTCTCCCGCCGCTCGGACTTCGTTGCCGAACCGGAGCCAGTTCAGCCCGCCCTCGAGCAGCGCCGACGGGTCCTTGGAGGCGTTCTGCTGCAACCGGAACGGCTCCTCGTCGTGGACCTCGATCGGCTCGAGCGTCGTCTCGAGCTTCCAGCCGAGGCCGGCGAGGATCTGCTCCAGGCGCTCGAGCGTCGGCTCCTCCAGACCGCGCTCGATGCGGCTGATCGCCGCCTGGCTCGTGCCCGTTCGCCGGGCCAGCGCGCGCTGTGACAGACGCGAGCGCAGGCGGGCGCTCCTGACGATCTCGGCTGCCTGGCTCATGCCCTTATGATATCGCTTACGGTGTCATACCGTAAGCAGTATCAAGGTGGCCTCGCCACCAGGCGGGGTCGGAGCGGCTACACCTAGAGCCCGTAGCTGCGCCCGATCACCTCGAGCATGATCTCGTCGGTGCCGGCGCCGATGCGGTTGAGCCGGGCGTCGCGGTAGGCGCGCTCGATCTCGTACTCCTTCATGTAGCCGTAGCCGCCGTGGATCTGGATGCACTCGTCGGCGACGTCGCAGATCATCCGCGAGGTGAACAGCTTCGCCTGCGAGATCTCGCGCACCGGGTACTCGCCGTTGGCGAAGCGCCAGGCCGTCGAGTAGGTGAATTGCTTGGCGGCCTCGATCTGGGTCGACATCTCGGCGAACTTGTGCCGGATCGCCTGGAAGCGGCCGATCGGGCGGCCGAACGCCTCCCGCTCCATCGCGTAGGAGAGCGTGCGCTCGAACATGCGCTCGGCGGCAGCGACGCAGCCCGCTGCGGCGACCAGGCGCTCGCCCTGGAGCTCCCAGGAGATGTGGTAGAAGCCCTTGCCCTCCTCGCCCAGCATGTTCTCGGCCGGGACGCGCACGTCCTGGAAGGCCAGCTCGCCCGTGTCGGAGGCGTGCATCCCCATCTTCTCCAGCTCCGCCGAGACGGTGAAGCCGGGGACGTGGTTGCCCTCCTCGTCCTTCAGGTCCACCACGAACAGGGTGATGCCGTCGTGGCCCTTGTCGGGGTCGGTCTTGGTGACCAGAACGATGTAGTCGGCGCGCGGCGCGTTGGTGATGAAGGTCTTGGCGCCGTTGATCACGTACTCGTCGCCGTCGCGGATCGCCGTGGTGCGAATGCCGGCGACGTCGGAGCCCGCGCCGGGCTCGGTGATACCGAGGCAGCTGATCTTCTCGCCCCTCAGCGAGGGGGGCAGGTACTTCTGCTTCAGCTCCTCGGTGCCGAGCAGGTGGATCGGCGGGGTCGCCATGTCCGTGTGCACCGCGAAGCCCATGTTGAGGCCGCCCGAGCCTGAGTAGCTGAGGCACTCGGCGCGAACGAGCGAGTAGTAGTAGTCGCCCCCCTGGCCGCCGTACTCCTCCGGGAAGCAGAGCCCGAGGTACCCCAGCTCCCCGGCCCGCTTCAGGATCGAGTCCGGCCAGTAGCTCTCCTCCCACTCGTTGCGATGGGGGAAGACCTCCTTCTGGACCCAGGCCTTCATCGACTCGCGCAGCTGCTCGTGCTCGTCGGTGAAGATCAGATGCGCCCGGGACGCATCGTGGTCGGGCTTGATCACGGAAGAGGTCGCGCTCGCCACTTGGCTGCTCCTTGCTCTCGTTTTCCGCGCCGCTGGAGGAACCGCGCCGCTCTCGGCAAAGTGGAGAGTAGTACTTCCTACTTTCCACCGCAAGTTCGCATGCATAGGACACAAAGACAGCCGACGGGTGCCCGATACTGATTTACGATCGCGCGTGGACGGATGTCTCAGCAGCTGACGAGCGCAGCTGGAACGCCCCGGGAAGGGCTTCCTTCCGGGCCCCGGTCCCCCGGGGCGGCGCAGACGCTGCGCTGGATGTTCCGCCCGATTCCCCTGATGGAGAGCTGCCGGGACCGCTATGGCCCGATCTTCTCGATCAACATGGGCTCGGCGACCGTGGTCATGATCTCCGACCCCTGCCTCGCCAAGGGCGTGATCACCGGCGACCCCGAGACCTTCCGCGCCGGGGAGACCAACGGCCTCTTTCGCCCGGTGGTCGGCTCGCACTCGATCCTGCTGCTCGACGGCGCCGAGCACATGCGCCACCGCAAGATCATGCTGCCGGCCTTCGGTGGCGGCCACGCCCAGCGCTTCGGCGACCAGGTCCGAGAGATCGCCGAGGAGCGGATCGCGGGCTGGCAGCCGGGGCAGCGGCTGAAGCTGCGCGACGAGATGGAGGCGATCTCCTTCGAGTCGATCATGCGCGTCGTCTTCAACGATGCGGCCGAGGGCCGCCACGACCGCTTGCGCGAGCTGATCCCGGAGATGATGGATCGCTGCGACTCCCCCTACACGCTGATCCCCTGGTTCCGCAAGAGCCTTGCCGGCCTCAGCCCCTACGCGCGCCTGATGAAGGTCGTGCGCCAGGTGGACGAGGCGCTGTACGAGGCGATCGACGAGCGCCGCGCCGACCCGCTGCTGCAGCTCCGCGACGACGTGCTCTCGCTGCTGCTGCGCGCCCAGCAGGAGGACGGCGAGGGGCTCGGCGACAGGGCGATCCGCGACGAGCTGCTGACGCTGATCATGGCCGGGTATGAGACAACCACCAGCGCGCTGGCCTGGAGCTTCGAGCGCCTGATGCGCTCCCCCGAGTCGATGCGGCGGCTGACCGCCGAGCTCGAGCAGGGCAAGGAGGACTACCTGAACGCCGTCGTGCAGGAGACCCTGCGCTGCCGGCCGGTCGTCCCGGTCGTCGCGCGCCGCCTGCGCACGCCCCAGGAGATCGCCGGCTACACGCTCCTCGCCGGCACGATCCTGATGGTCTCGATCTACCTCGTCCACAACGACCCCGAGAGCTATCCGGAGCCCGAGCGCTTCCGGCCCGAGCGCTTCCTCGGCGGGACGCCCGAGCAGGCCGCGTGGATCCCCTTCGGCGGCGGCGTCCGCCGCTGCCTCGGCGCCAGCTTCGCCCAGCTCGAGATGAAGGTGGTGCTGCGCGAGGTGCTGACCCGGGTGACGCTGCGCGCGAGCTCGCAGGCGCCCGAGCGGGTCAAGCGCACGCGCTTCACCTTCGCGCCGGCGGGCGACGCCGAGGCCGAGGTCGAGGGCCTCGTCTCCTCCGCGACACCGCTGGGCAGGCGACGCTTCAGCGCCGCGCCCGACTCGGGCACCGTCCAGGCGTAGGCTCAGCCGGCGCCTTAACCCGCCGGGCGCGGCTGCGGGGCTGCAAGACGGCTGGCAGGCCCGAAATCGCCTAAAGGCTGGGCGTGGGGCGCGTTGAACAAACGTCCAGGCACGAACCTTCCACAAAAGTCGGGATCAATAAATGCCGAATTTGCGCCGATACTTGAGCCGATGGGGCTAGTTGCCGCGGCGGGGGGAAACCCCCCGGTACCCGAAAATGAGGAAGCGAAGGGGGGCCTTCGCGATAGGCGCCTGCGCTCGCTCGAGCCCAGCGACCTGCTCGCGGGGCCGGCGGCGGCGAGGCCGATCGCGCTCGCCCAGGCCTACCTCGCCGTAGGCGCCGCGGTCACCGGCGCGCTCGGCGCGCTGCTGCCCCACCCGCCGTACTTCAACACCACGAACATTCTCATCGTCGACGGCGCCGCCCTGTTCTGGGGGCTGTGTATGTTCCGCTACGCGGGCCGGATCCCTTTCTGGTTCCTGCGCATCGCGCCGGCCCTGGCGACCGCGATGACCTCGTTCGCGGTCTATTTCAGCGGCGACGCCACCAGCGGCTACGCGCTCTTCTACGTCTGGGTCGGCCTCTACGTCTTCTACTTCCCCGTCTCGCGCGCGGACGCCGCCATCAACGTGCTCTGGGCGTTCGTCAACTACGCGGTCGTGATCGCGATCATTCCCTCCGTGCCCCCCGGCGGGGACTCGATCGCCGTCCACCACTTCGTGATCACCGCCGGCACCCTGATCACCGCCGCGACGCTGCTCACCTACCTGCGGATCCGCGTCGAGCGCCTGATGCGCCGTCTCACCGACGCAGCCCGGACCGACCCGCTCACCGGCCTGCCCAACCGGGTGGCCCTGCACGAGGCGCTCGAGCGCGAGCTGGAGCGAGCGAGGCCCGACGCGCGCCCGACCAGTCTGCTCCTGTTCGACCTCGACCGCTTCAAGCGCGTCAACGACCGCTTCGGCGTCTCCGAGGGCGACCGCATCGTGCGGCGCGTCGCGGCGCTGCTCTCGGAGTCGACGAGGATCATGGACGTGGTCGCGCGCTCGGGCGGGGAGGAGTTCGCGATCGTGCTGCCGGAGACCGACCAGCACCGCGCCTTCCTCTTCGCCGAGGAGCTGTTGGACGGCCTGCGCAAGGACTTCTCCGCCCCCCAGGTCAAGCTCACCGCCTCGGTCGGGATCGCCACCTCGCCGGGGCACGCCGACGACCTCGCGGGCCTGATGACCGCGAGCGACGGCGCCCTGCAAGCGGCCAAGGCGCTGGGTCGCGACCGCGCCGCCATCTACAGCCCCGAGGTGACCAGCGTGATCGGCTCGGTCACGGGCCGCCGCAACGTCGAGATGCAGGCCCAGATGGCGACTGTGCTCAGCCTCGCCGAGGCGCTCGACCAGCGCGACTCCGGCACCGCCCGCCACAGCCAGACCGTGGGCCGGCTCTGCGAGATGATGGCCCTGGAGCTCGTGCTCGAGGAGGACCGCGTGCAGAGGCTGCGCTTGGCGGGGATCCTGCACGACATCGGCAAGATCGCCGTTCCGGACTCGATCCTGATGAAGCCGGGGCCGCTGACCGATGAGGAGTGGGCCCAGATGCGCCGCCACCCCGAGCTCGGCGCGCGCATCCTCTCCAGCCGCGAGCTCGACGACGTGCGGGAATGGATCCTGGCCCATCACGAGCGGCCCGACGGCACCGGGTATCCGAAGGGGCTGAGCGCCGATGAGATCCCGCTCGAGGCCTCGATCGTCGCCGTCGCCGACGCCTTCGAGGCGATGACCGCCGACCGCGTCTACCGGCCGGGGATGCCCGTCGAGGACGCGCGCCAGGAACTGCTCTCCAATGCCGGCCTGCAGTTCTCAGTAGACGTCGTGCACGCGCTGCTGCGCTCGCTCGAGCGCGAGGGCGCCCCGGCGATCCGCTAGCTCCCCATCGCGGCGGGCTTCGCCCCATCGCCGAGCCAGCGGGGCGCCCACCATGCGCGCGACCCGAGCAGTCCGAGCAGGGCGGGCAGCAGCAGCGCGCGCACGAGCGTCGCGTCGACCAGCACCGCGATGGCGGTGCCGATCGCGATCTCCTTGATGAAGACCAGGTCCGAGAAGGCGAAGGCCCCCATCGCCACCGCGAACAGGAGCGCGGCCGCGGTGATCGGCCGACCGCTCTTCGACAGGCCCCGGGCGATCGCCTCACGCTCGCTCACACCCGGGCGCGTGCGCTGCTCGGAGATGCGCTGGAGCAGGAACACGCCGTAGTCGGTGGAGAGGCCGAAGACGACGGCGAAGAGCAGGATCGGCATCGAGGTGTCGAGCGCTCCCTGGCTGCGGTAGTCGAGGAAGCCCTCGAGCCTGCCGTCCTGGAAGATCCAGCAGAGCACCCCGAAGGCGACGCTGACGGTGAGCGCGTTCATCAGCAGCGCCAGCACCGGCAGCACGACCGAGCGCGTCATCGCGAGCAGCAGCAGCAGCGTCGAGACGACGATGATCGCGATCGCAGCCGGCAGGTGACGCGTGAGGCTCTCGCGCTGGTCGGTCAGCTCCGCGGGCGGCCCGTTGACCAGGCTCGGCGTCCCCCAGTCGAGGCCCCGGGCCAGATCGACGACGTCGAGCGCCTTGTCGGCGAAGGGATCCACGCTCAGCTGGGCGTCGAGGCGGCGCACTCCCTGGCCCACCCTGGCCGGGCCCTGCACGGCTACGACCGTGCTCGCCGCGGCCAGCTCCGCTCGCGCTTCGCGCAGCGCGAACGGCGAGCCGCGTTCCGTGAAGACCACGTTGATGACCGAGGCTGGGTCCCCGGCGAAGCGCTCGTCGATGATCGCGTCGACCTGGTGGGCGCTGCTCTCCATCGGCAGTACGCTCGGGTCCGCCCGGGTCAGCTCCACCCGCAGGAAGGGCAGGCTGAGCACGACCATCAGGGCGACGACCCCGGCGGCGATCGTGACCGGGTGGCGCAGGACCGAGCGCCCGAACCCGTACCAGCGCCGATCGCTGGGGTTGCGCCGCAGGCCGCGCGGCGCGAGCGCGTTCACCCGCGGCCCCAGCATGGACAGCATCGCCGGCAGCACCGTGAGGCTGACCAGCACCGAGGTCAGCGCCACCAGGGCGCCGCCGACCCCGATCGAGTAGAGGAACCGCTGCGGGAACACGGTCAGCGAGGCGAGCGCCACCGCCACCGTCAGCCCGCTGAACAGGATCATGCGGCCGGTCGAGCCGATCGTCTCGCGCACCGCGGCACCGGTCGCCATTCCGTCATCGAGCTCGTCCCGGAAGCGCGAGACGACGAACAGGCTGTAGTCGATCGCGAGCCCCAGCCCCAGGCCGATCACGATGTTGACGACGAAGACGTCGATCTCCATCACGTTCGTCAGCAGGCGCAGCAGCAGCAGCGTGGTCACGATCGAGAGCACGCCGACGGCGAGCGGCAGCGCGGCGGCGACGAGCCCGCGGAAGACCAGCAGCGACAGCAGGAACAGGATCGGCACGGCGTAAAGCTCGATCCGGCGCAGGTCCTCCTCGGTTGTGCGGTTGAGCTGGTGGGCGGTGACGGCCGCGCCGCCCGCGGTGACGTAGGCGGCGCCGTCTAGGCTTTCCTCGATCTCCTCGCCGATCGCGGCGATGTCCTCGACGTCGGCGTCCAGGTAGGCGACGACGAGCCCGGCGCGGCCGTCGTCGGAGAGCAGCCGCGGGCTCTCGTCGGGGGTGATGATCCGGGTCACCCCCTCGACCTCGTTCAGCTCAAGGGCGGCGCGCTCCGCCGCCCGGTCGATCGCCCGCTCGCCCTGCCCGGACGGCTCCACGACCAGGACCACGTCTGGGAGGGGGCGCTGGCCGCTCGCCCGCTCGAGCGCCTCGGTCGCGCGCGAGCTCTCGGAGTCCGGGTCCTGGAACCCGAAGGGCTTGACGGCGTCGAAGACCGAGGCGCCGCCGATCGCAGCCGCTATCGCGACCAGCAGGGCGGCGAGCACGATCTTTCCCCGCCAGCGGTAGGCGTAGTGCCCGAGGCTCCTCACCGCGTGGGATTGTATGAATGCTGGGACACTCGGCGCGACCGTTAAAGCTACGTTCTGCAGCCGACGGCTCCGGCCCACTGCCGGCGGCCCGGATCGGGTCTCCCGAGGGTGGCGCTTCGAGCCCCGAAAGGGCGCGCTGGGTGCAAATGGGGAGTAGGAAGTGTCACTTCCCATCGAGGCCGAGATCCAATACGCTGGGCGACGAATGGCCGAGAGCGAGCTCCTCTATGAGGTCTCGGACGGCGTCGCCACGCTGACCCTGAACCGACCCGACCAGCGCAACGCGCTCAACGGCGAGCTGCTCTCGCAGCTGGTCGAGGCGGTGAAGACCGCGCGCGACGACGATGCCGTCAAGGCCGTGGTGCTGACCGGCGCCGGCGACAACGTCTTCTGCGCCGGCGCCGATCTCGGCGGCTTTGCGGCCGACGCGGCCCTGGTCGAGAAGCACTTCGCCTCGGACCTCTTCCTCGAGTTCTTCCGGCTGATGCCGCGCCTCGGCAAGCCCTCGCTCTGCGCCGCCAACGGCCACGTGCTGGCCGGGGGCATGGGGCTGGCGCTCTCCTGCGACCTGCTGATCGCCAGGGAGGGCGCGACCTTCGGCACGCCCGAGATCAACGTCGGCGCCTTCCCCTACATGATCATGGCGATCATCTACCGCAACGTCCCGCGCAAGAAGGTGAACGAGATGATGCTGCTGGGGGAGCGGATCTCGGCGGAGGAGGCCGTCACCCACGGCCTTGCCAACAAGGTCGTCCCCGCCGAGGAGTTCGACGCCGCCGTCGCCGAATGGGCGGCGAAGCTCGCCTCGAAGAGCCCCGTGCTGATGCGCCTTGGCCACGACGCGATGTACCGCCAGCAGGACATGGCGCTCGACGACGCGCTCGAGTTCCTGCGTTCGCAGCTCTCCCTCACCTTCTCCACCGAGGACATCCAGGAGGGCGTCAAGGCCTTCTTCGAGAAGCGCGATCCCGAATGGAAGGGCAGATGACCGACAAGACGACCAAGGTTGCCAGGGCAGATGCGCCCGAACCGGCCGGCCCCGGACGCGAAGCGGAGGAGCCGGCCGTGGGTGGGCTGCGCGAGAAGACCGAGGAGGTCCACAAGCGGCGCGCGAAGGCGAAGCTGGGGGGCGGCGAGGACAAGATCGCCAAGCAGCACGCCCGCGGCAAGCTGACGGCGCGCGAGCGCATCGACCTGCTCTGCGACGAGGGCACCTTCGTGGAGATGGGCATCCACGGCCGGCCCCACTTCTCCCAGATGGCGATGGCAGGCAAGGAGGCCCCCGCCGACGGCGTCGTCACCGGCTGGGGCGACGTCGACGGGAGGACGTGCGCGATCGCCGCCTACGACTTCACGGTGATGGCCGGCTCGATGGGGCTGACCGGCGAGCTCAAGGTCAGTCGCCTGCGCGAGATGGCCCTCTCGAAGCGCATGCCGTTCATCTGGCTGCTCGACTCGGCCGGGGCGCGCATCCAGGAGGCGGCGGGGTCGCTGTTCGCCGACACGGGCCACCTCTTCCAGGAGGAGGTCGTGATGTCGGGCGTGATCCCGATGGTCGCGGCGATGATGGGGCCCTGCGCGGCCGGCACGGCCTACATCCCGGCGCTCTCGGACTTCGTGCCGATGGTCTCCGGCCAGGGCGCGATGGCGCTCGCCGGCCCGCACCTGACCAAGGCCGTGACCGGCGAGGACATATCGATGGAGGACCTGGGAGGCGCCAAGGTCCACTGCCGCAAGTCCGGTGTCGGCGACCTCGAGGTGTCCGACGACGAGGAGTGCATCCAGGCGGTCAAGGACTACCTCTCCTACTTCCCGTCCAACTGCGAGCAGAAGGCCCCGCTGCGAGATACGGACGACCCCGACGACCGCATGTCGGAGAAGCTGCTCGAGATCGTCCCGGAGTCAAGTCGGCAGCCCTACGACATGTACGACGTGATCTCCGAGATCGTCGACGACGGTGTCCACTTCGACATCAAGCCCAGGTTCGCGAAGACGATCATCACCTGCTTCGCGCGCTTCGGGGGCCAGCCGGTCGGGATCGTCGCCAACCAGCCGAAGCAGCTCGGCGGCATCCTCGAGAACGACTCGGCCGACAAGGCCGCCCGCTTCGTCAACCTCTGCGACGCCTTCAACATCCCGCTGGTCTTCCTCCAGGACGTGCCCGGCTTCATGGTCGGCTCCAAGGTCGAGCACGCCGGGATCATCCGCCACGGGGCGAAGATGCTCTACGCGGTCTCGCGGGCGACGGTGCCGAAGGTGACCGTGATCGTGCGCAAGGCCTACGGGGCGGGCTACTACGTGATGAACGGCAGGGCCTACGAGCCCGACCTGATCGTCGCCTGGCCCTCGGCCGAGATCTCGGTGATGGGCGCCGAGGGCGCGGTCAACATCATCGGCCGCTCCGCGATCGAGGCCTCCGATGACCCGGACGCGACCCGCGATCGGATGCTGGAGGCGGTCCGCGAGCAGATCGACCTTTACATCCCCGCCGGCAACGCGATGATCGACGACATCATCGACCCGCGGGAGACGCGGCCGACGATCATCAAGGGCCTGCGCATGGCGGCCGGCAAGCGCGTCGACCGCCCCTGGAAGAAGCACGGGGTGATGCCGGTATGAGCGAGCCCAAGTCGCTCACTTTCGAATGCCGCGGCAACTTCCGCACCGTCCCGGTTCAGCTCGGGTATCTCAAGGTCGAGGGCTCGACCCCCGGTCTGCGGCAGCTCGCCCAGGTGGTCGAGGCCGACGACCCGGAGCTGCAGTCGCTCGTCTCCGAGCTGCGGGGGGCGATGGGCGCATGAGCCGCTTCGAGGACCCGGTGATCATCAGCAACTCGATCAGCGGCGCGATCGCCAACCGCGACCAGTGCCCGGCGATCCCCTACACGCCCGAGGAGTACGCGGCCGAGGCGCGGCGGGCCGTGGACGAGGGCGCCTCCCAGATCCACATCCATGCCCGCACGCCCGACGGGACTCCCAGCTACGAGATCGAGGACTTCCGCGCGATCACCGAGGCGATCCGCGCCGAGGTGGACGACGTGATCATCAACTACTCGACGGGCGCGATCGGGGTCCCCGTCGAGAAGCGCCTCGCCTACCTGCGCGAGCTGAAGCCGGATGTGGCGGCGCTGAACATGAGCAGCATGAACTACGCCAAGTACTCCCGGCGCCGCAAGGACTGGGTCTTCAAGGCGGTATTCGAGAACAGCTTCGACCTGATCTCCCAGCTGATCGACGAGATGATCGAGCTCGGAATCCAGCCCGAGCACGAGTGCTTCGACGCGGGCCACGTCGCCAACCTCGATCCCTTCCTCGACATGGGGACTCTGACCCCGCCGCTGCAGATCTCGCTGGTGATGGGGGTGACGGGCGGCATCCGCCCGGTTCCGAAGAACGTCGCCTTCATGTCCGAGCAGATCCCGGGCGGCCCCAGCGGCCCCAACAACTGGCAGGTGATCGGGGTCTCGCGCGACCAGTGGAAGCTGCTGGCCGCCTCGCTCAACCTCGGCGGCAACGTACGCGCCGGGCTCGAGGACAACCTCTACCTGCCGAACGGCGAGATGGCGCGCTCGAACGGCGACCTGATCGCCAAGGCGCGCCAGATGGCCGAGGACATCGGCCGTCGCGCCGCCACGGCCGCAGAGGCCCGCGAGCTGCTGGGGATCCCGAAGCGCGAGCCGGCGCCGACCTGATGGCCGGCTCCTCCGCTTCGCGTCCGGGACCGGCCGGCGTCGGCCCGCTCAGCGATGTGCGCATCCTCGACCTGACCCGGCTGCTGCCGGGGGGCTACTGCACGCTCCTGCTCGGCGACCTGGGCGCGGACGTGATCAAGGTCGAGGACACCGGCGCCGGAGACTACGTGCGCTGGGCGCCGCCCTTCTACGGGTCGGACGAGCAGACCCCACTGGGGACACGCTCCGCCCTCTACCTGTCCCTGAACCGCAACAAGCGCTCGATCCGCATCGACCTGAAGAGCGCCGGCGGGCGCGAGGCGCTGCTGCGCCTGGCCCGGGACGCCGACGTGCTGGTAGAGAGCTTCCGCCCGGGGGTGCTGGACCGGCTCGGGGTCGGCTACGAGCAGCTCTCCGCGGCCAACCCGGCGATCGTCTACTGCCCGATCACGGGCTACGGCCAGGAGGGGCCAAACCGCGACCGCGCCGGCCACGACCAGAACTACCTCGGCCTGAACGGGATCCTCGGCCTAACCGGCGACGCCGACGGCGCGCCGATCCAGGCCGCGGGCCAGATCGCCGACCTCGGGGGCGGCGGGCTGATGGCCGCGGTCGGGATCCTGGCGGCGCTGAACGAGACGCGGCGCTCGGGCCGGGGCCAGGTCGTCGACGTCTCGATGACCGATGGATCCCTCTCCTGGCTGGCGATGGTCGCCGGCCAGTACCTCTGCGACGGCGTCGTCCCCAAGCGCGGCGAGCTGCCGCTGGCGGGGCGGATCATCTGCTATCGCCCCTACGAGGCGAAGGACGGCTGGGTCAGCTGCGGCGCGCTCGAGCAGAAGTTCTGGGCGGCCTGGTGCAAGGGGGTCGACCGCGAGGACCTGATCCCCCATCAGTTCGACGCGCCCGGCTCGGAGGCCCACCTGCAGGCCCAGGAGGTCTTCCGCGGCCGCACCCGGGAGCAATGGAGATCGTTCAACGACGAGCACGACTGCTGCATCGAGCCGATCCTCGACGTCGACGAGGTGCTCGCCTCCGAGCAGGTGGCCGAGCGCGAGATGGTCCTCTCCTACGAGCAGCCCGAGCTCGGCGAGGTGCGCCAGCTCGGGGTGCCGGTGAAGCTCTCGCGCACGCCCGGCGGCGTGCAGCGGCCCGCGCCCGCGCTCGGCGAGCACACCTCCGAGGTCCTGGCCGAGGCCGGTCTCAGCGCCGAGGAGATCGCGGCGCTGGTCGACTCGGGCGCCGCCAAGGGGGCCGACTCCGAGCAGGAGGCCGAGGTGTTCCGCGCGTGAGCACGGCCAAGACCAAGTCCGAGCCCAAGAGGCCGAGGCCCGAGCCCGAGAGCGCCGAGCCGATGCTGCGCATGGGCGAGCTGGCCGAGGCCTCGGGGGTCTCGGCGGCGACGATCAAGCACTACCTGCGCGAGGGCCTGCTGCCCGAGCCCGTCAGGACCTCGCGCAACATGGCCTATTACCCGGCCGATTTCGTCGAGCGGATCCGCCTCATCAAGCAGCTCCAGGAGGAGCGCTACATGCCGCTGCGCGTGATCAAGGACCTGCTCGACGAGGACCCCGAGCGCGCCAGGGCGCTGATCGAGCTGGGGGACAGGCTGCTGGCGCGGGTCCGCGCCGGCGAGCAGGAGCGGGTCACCGCCGCCGAGGTCCGCCACAGCTACGACCTCCCCCAGGAGGTGCTCGACCGCCTCGCCGAGCTCGAGGTGCTGAGCCCGACCGAGGCCGGCTACTCGCCCGCCGACGTGCGCATCATCAGCGCCATCAGCCGCTTCCGCGCGGGGGGGTATGACGAGACGATCGGCTTCACCGTCTACGACACCCTCCGCTACAAGAAGGTGATGGGAGAGCTGATCAGGGAGGAGGTCGACGTGCTGATGGAGCGCCTCGCCGGCGAGGTCTCCCCCGAGCAGGCGATCGAGCTGATCGAGGCCGGCGCCGAGCCGCTGAACGAGCTGATGGCGGCGATGCGGACAAAGGAGGTCGTCGCAGAGCTCGAGCGGCGGCGCGCCTGAGCTTGGCCGGCTGGGCCCTCGGCCTGCTGATCGCCTACCTGACGCTCGCGTTCGGGGTCAGGGTCGCGGTCGCGCTGCGAACCACCGGCTCCACCGGGATCGCCAACCCGGCCGGGGCGCCGCCGCTCGAGGCGCTCGGCGGCCTCCTCTTCATCGCGGCGCTGGTGATGGGGAGCGCCACGCCCCGCCCGTGCTCGCCGGCGCGCTGGAGCCGATCGCGGGCCTCGACACCACGGCGCTCCACGCCGCGGGCTGCGTGCTCGCGGCGACCGGCATCGCCGGCACCTTCGCGGCGCAGATGGCGATGGGCGCCTCCTGGCGGATCGGCGTCGACGAGAGCGAGCGCACCGAGCTGGTCACGGGCGGCGTCTTCTCGCACTGCAGGAACCCGATCTACACGTTCATGGTCATCGCCTGGATCGGCTTCGCGATGCTCGTCCCGACCTGGCTCTCGATCGCGTCGATCGGGGTCGGGGTGATCGCCTTCCAGGTCCAAGTCCGCTGGGTCGAGGAGCCGTTCCTGATCCGCACCCAGGGCGCGCCCTACCTCGCCTGGGCCCGACGGGTCGGCCGCTTCCTGCCGGGCCTCGGGCGGCTCGGCTAGGGCCGGCCGCGGGCGCTGCGCAGGGTGCTCGCCTCGAGCACGCGCCCTGACGAGGCTACGACAACAGGCCCATCGCCACCAGCGCTCGCCGGAGCCCGTCCTCGAGGGGGGTCGGCGTGGAGCCGAGCTCGCGCTGGGCCTTCGATGAGTCGGCCCTCACCTGCCACTGGAAGAAATGGAGCTGGCCCCTCGCCAGCATCGGCGGCTTGCGGATCACCCGGGAGATCCCCTCCCCGGCCGCCGCGAAGACCTTCGCGAGCGGGACGGGCATCGTCGGCGGGACGCGGCCGCGGCCGGCGATGGCGACGACCTCCTCGGCCAGGTCCTTCAGGGTCGAGTAGGTGTCGGTGAGGATGTAGTGCTCCCCGTCCCGCCCGCGCCCGGCGGCTGCTAGTGGCCCTCCTCAAAACGTCTCACCGGAGATGACTGGTCCAGATCACCACCATGCTGCGTCCTCGGTCGTCCGGATAGCGCTGCTATTCGGACTCCCTGCCTCCTTGCCTGGCGGCGCCTGGCCTGCGTCATTTCCTGGCGAACGTTCCGAGAAGGGCCACTAGGTGGCCCGCGACGACACCGTCGACGAAGACGAGCCCGATCCCGCCGGGGACCAGGGCCGGGAGCTTGTTCTCGACCAGGGGCCGCAAGAGGCCGTTCTCGAGCGTGTGGCTGCTCGAGGGACCCGGGCCGTAGACGGCGGTCGGGTTGGTGATCACGACCTCCATCTCACCCGCCCTCCGCTCGGGCAGCACCAGCCGCTCGGCCTTCTGCTTGGAGCGCTCGTACGCGGTTACCTTTGGATAGCCGGCGAGCTCGGACTCGTCGAAGCTCGCCCCCTGTTCGGCGTGGAAGACGTCGTTCGTGGAGGTGTGGATGAAGCGCCTGACGCCGGCCTCGCGCGCGGCCCGGGCGAGCTCGCCGCTGCCGACCGCGTTGACGCGGTCGAAGACGCCCTCGTCGGCGAACCACTGCTCCGGCAGCCCCATGGCGCTGAAGACCAGCTCGCAGCCGGCCACGGCCGGGCCAGGGTGGCGGCCTCGGTGGCGTCGCCGCGGGCGAGCTCGATGCCCGACGGGAGCAGGGCGGCCGCGCGCCCGGGATCCCGGACGAGCACCCTGACCTCGTCGCCCCGCTCCAGCAGGGCGGCGGCCAGCGCGTTGCCGACCTTGCCGGTGGCGCCGGTGACCAGCACCTTCACGCCGCGATCCTATTCGCGAAGCAGGGTCGCGCCCGTCGCGTCTTCCCGATGCGCGCTAGATTGACTGGTCAGTCAGCCGAACCGGGAGCCGACTCGATTCGGGTGCCCGCAGGAAGCGAGGGGAGATGCGCGTCGCCGCCGTACAGCTGAACGCCACCGACGACAAGGCCCGCAATCTCGAGGTGGCCGAGCGGCTCGTCCGCGACGCCGCCGGGGCCGGCGCCGAGCTGGTCGCGCTACCCGAGAAGTGGACCTTCCTCGGGCCTCCGGAGGGGATCGCCGCCGCCGCCGAGCCGATCACGGGCCCCTCGCTGGGGGCGGCCGCGAGCTGGGCGGCCGAGCTCGGGATCCACCTGCTCGCCGGCAGCTTCCCGGAGCTGGCGCCCGGCAACGACAAGCCCTTCAACACCTCGGTCATGCTCGGGCCCGGCGGCGAGGTGGTGGGTGTCTACCGGAAGATCCACATGTTCGACGTGGACGTCGGCGGGATCGCCCACCGCGAGTCGGAGGCGGAGGACCCCGGTGACGCCGTGGTCCTGACGCGCGTGGACGAGGTCAGCGTCGGAATGAGCATCTGCTACGACCTGCGCTTCCCCGAGCAGTACCGGATCGCCGCGCTGCGCGGAGCGCACATGGTCACCGTCCCCGCCGCCTTCACCGAGCGAACGGGGCGCGACCACTGGGAGGTGCTGCTGCGGGCGCGGGCGATCGAGAACCACGTGTTCGTGCTGGCGCCTAACCAGATCGGCGAGGCCCCGCCCCACTACCGCAGCTACGGGCACTCGATGATCGTCGACCCGTGGGGACTGGTGATCGCCCGCGCTCCCGACACCGAGACCTTCGCCATCGCCGACCTCGACTTCGTCGCCCAGGGGCAGGTCCGGCGCAGCCTGCCCTCGCTGCGCAACCGGCGCCCCGACGCCTACCGCTGGCCCGACACGGGCGGGGGCGGCGTGACCGCGAGCATCGCCGAGCCCGCGACCGCGACGGGGGCGCCCTGATGGCGGCCTCCGCGAACGGGGGCCGGGCGGCCGAGAAGCGCCGCCTGATCCTCGACGCCGCGATCCGGGTCTTCGCGCGCCAGGGCTTCCACAGCGCCCGCGTCTCGGACGTCGCCGAGGAGGCGGGCGTCGCCTACGGCCTCGTCTACCACTACTTCGACTCCAAGGACCAGATGCTGAACGAGCTCTTCACCGAGCGCTGGTCGCTGCTGCTGGAGGCGATCAGCGAGGCCGACGCCGAGCTCGACAGCCCGCGGGCGAAGCTGGGCGCGGCCGCCGGCTTCATCATCGAGTCATATCGCCACGACCCCGAGCTGATGAAGGTGATCATCGTCGAGGTCACCCGCGCGGCCAACTCCTTCGGCCGCACCCACCTGCCCGAGATCCGCCAGGCCTATGACGCGATCGCCAAGATCGTCGCCGACGCCCAGGCCGACGGCGAGTTCAGAACCGACGTCAGCGCCGACTTCGCGGCGATGCTCTTCTACGGCGCGATCGAGCAGCTGCTGACGGGGTGGATCTTCGAGGTCGTGCCCGCCGCCGATGAGGACTACGAGAGCGCCAAGGCGCTGGTGGTGGAGACGATCTGCGGCGGCCTGGAGCCGCGGCCGGCCGCCGACCGGCTCGCGCGCTGAGCGATGTGGGAGGGCCTGGCACGGACGCGCCGCCAGGACCGACGTCCTGCACGGCAGCGCCAAGGTCGCGAACGTCCTCTTCGGGCTCGTAGCGCTGCCCCTGTGGCTGATCGGGCAATTCGTCGGAGGCCGGGTGCGCGACCTGCTGGTCGCGCTCGAGCGCCGCGGCCGCCGGCCGCTGCCCGTCCCGCCGGCCCGCGAGCGCACGATGGACGCCCTGCTGGCCGACCTGGAAGCGCTGTCCCAGCACCTGCAACGCCACCCCTTCGCGGAGCTGCGCTTCGGCATCGACGACATCTCCAACTTCGTGCTCGTCCAGCAGCGCGCCGGGGTCGTGCTGGGACACCGCTACCCGGGGCAGTTCGACGACCACGTCTTCGCTGGGGCCGACGGCGAGCGGATCGCCGCGACGATCGCCCTGCAGGAGGCGGCTCGCCCCGGCCTGATCGTCGTCCACGGCCTGTTCACGTCTAGCCGCTTCGACTACGTGCGCCAGATCGCGGTGCGCGCCTACTACGAGTGGGGCTTCAACGTCGCCGTGATCGACCTGCGCAGCTTCGGCATGACCGAGCTGACCACGCCCGCCCCCTCGACCGCAGGCTGGAAGGAGGGCCAGGACCTGGTCGCGCTGGCGGGCTACCTACGGGGCCTCGGGGCGACGAGCGTCGGCGCGCTCGGGATCTCGCTCGGCGGCAGCTCGGTGCTCAACGCCTGCCACCACGCCGACGCGGCCGAGGTCCTCGACGGCGGCATCCTCGCCGTCTCGCCTCCGGCCGTGCCCAAGGACGTGTGGGCGCGCCTCTCCGAGCCGGTCCCCCGTCGCCATCCCCGCTATCCGATCCACGCGGCATTCAGGGTGGCGCTCATCTCGCGAATCCGCTCGGGGCGCTGGCCCGCGGAGGCCGAGGACATGGCCCGCGTGCTCGAGCACGTCGCCGCGCCCTACTACGGGATCAGCGCCGAGCAGATCTGGGCCAACGCCTGCGGCCGCGACCACGTCGCGGACGCCAAGGTGCCGCTGCTGGTGCTGCACCCCAGCGACGACCACATCGTCAAGGTGGACCAGGCCCGGCTGCTGGCCGACGCGGCCCGCGGCAACGACAACGTCAGGGTCTGGATCCTGCCGGCCGGCGCCCACGGCCTGCTGGAGACGGCGGACGCGGACTGGACCCAGGCCGTCTACCGCGGCTTCTTCGAGCGCTGGGCGAGCTTCGCCGAGCGACCCGCGCTCGGGCCGGGTGACGCGGGCGCCGAGGTGGTTTACTCCGCGGTGGAGACCGGGTAGCGCGAAAAGGAGAAAGGTGGACAGCGACATCCTGAGACGACTGATCTGGGGCGGCCTGCTGGCCGCGATGGGCGCGCTCGCGACGGTCACCGCGCACCGCCTCTCGGAGGTCATCTGGCGCCGCGTCTTCAACGAGGAGCCGCCCGAGTGAGCGGCGGCCCCCGGAGTTCTGGAGCCACGGGACCGGAAACCCCGGCCACACCCGAGGCGCCGCCCACCGGCCCCACCGAGAACGGTGCGAGGGCGCCCGAGGACATGACCATGGGCGAGCTCGTGTTCGAGATCTCCGACCGGGCCTCGCTGCTGATCCGCGAGGAGATCGAGCTCGCCAAGACCGAGGTCACCGAGAAGGTCAACAAGCTCCTGAAGGGCGGCGCCGCCGCGGCAGCCGCGGGGGTGTTCGCGATCGCGGCGCTGATCCTGATCATGCACGGGATCGCCTGGCTGCTGAACGAGCTCGTCTTCGACAACTTCTGGGCCGGCTTCTTCGTCGAGGCCCTGCTGTTCCTGTTGATCGCCGCGGGAACGGGCTTCTTCGCCTACCGCTCCCTCCAGGACGCGTCGCCGCCGACGCCGGACATGGCGATCGAGGAGGCGAAGGAGATCAAGGCGGCGTTCGAGTCCGAGTTCGGGATCGAGGCCGAGCCGAAGCCGAAGACCCAACCGGAGACCGAGGAGGGGAGCTGATGGAATCGAGCACGGGCAGCGCCGGCGTCGCCGGCACCACGGGCGCGACGAGCAACGGACGACCCACCTTGCCCCCGCCCGGGACCCGCACCTCGGAGGAGATCCGGCGCGACATCGTCGCCCAGCGCGGCGAGCTCTCGCGCTCGGTCGACGCCCTGCGCACCCGCTGGGTCGCCGCCACGGACCTCGGCGCCCAGGTGCGCAAGCACAGGACCGAGCTGCTGGTCGGCGCCGCGGTCGTCGGCTTCCTCGTCGGCGGCGCGCTGGCGTTGCGCCGGCGGGGCTAGCTCCCCGCGGGCGCCCCGAAGCTGGTCGCGCCTATTCCGAGCGCCCCCGGGCCCAGATGGGCGCCGATCACGGGCCCCATCTCGGCCACGGTGTCGGGATCGTGGCCGAAGATCGGCCGGCATGCGTCGACCAGGCGCTCCCCCGCCTCGGGGTCCTGGATGTGCTGCACGACCCAGACATCGGCGCCCGCGTCGCGGGCCTGCTGGGCGTAGCCGACCAGGCGCTCGATCGAGCGGGCGCGGGTCCGCACCCGCTCCACCGGGGTCACCTCGTCCTCGAAGGTGAGGATCGGCTTGATCTTCAGCGTCGTGCCGATCCATGCCCCGGCGGTGCCGATGCGCCCGCCGAGGCGCAGGTACTCGAGCGTGTCGACCGCGAAGTAGAGCTTCAGGTTCGCTCGGGCCCGATCGGCGGCCGCCGCGATCTCCTCGGCCGAGGCTCCCTGATCGGCGGCCTGCGCCGCGCCCAGCAGCACCAGCGCCATGCCGCCGGCGCCGCTGCGGGAATCGACGACGTGTATCCGCTCGCCGCCCTTGCCGTTCGCGATCAGGCGCTCGCGCGCCTGCAGCGCGGTCTCGTGGGTTCCCGAGATCCCGGCGGCGATGTGGATCGAGACGATCTCGCGGCCCTCGGCCAGCAGCGGCTCGTAGACGGCGAGGAAGTCGCCGACGGACGGCTGCGAGGTGGTGACCGCCTCCTCGGAGGCGCGCAGCCGCTCGTAGAAGCCGTCGAGGTCGTCGAGCAGCTCGATCTCGGCCGTCTGCCTGCCCTCCAGCCCGACGTACAGGCTGACCTGGTGGATGTCGTGCCTGCGCAGGGCCTCCGCGGGCAGGTACGAGGTGGTGTCTGCGACGAGCGCGGGGCGGGAGGGGTCGCTCACGAAGGTGGTTCTACCATCTCAGCCGATGGCACCGACGCTCGTCACCGGCGGGACGGGCTTCCTCGGCTCGCATCTCGTGCGCCAGCTCGCCGAGCGGGGCGACGAGCTGAGGCTGCTGGTCCGCCCAGGGAGGGACCTTTCGATCTTCGACGGGATCGAGTTCGAGCCGGCCGAGGGCGACGTCACCGACCGCCCCTCGGTGCGGGCGGCGATGCGCGGCGTCGAGCGCGTCTTCCACGTCGCCGGCAAGACCTCGATGCGGGCGTCCGATCGCGACCGCGTCTTCGAGGTCAACGTGGGGGGCACCCGCAACGTGATGGAGGAGGCGCTGCGCGCGGGCGTCGTCCGCGCCGTCCACACCTCGAGCGCCGCGGCCGTCGGCCCGGCCGAGCCGCACGGGACCGCGGACGAGTCCCAGCCCTTCAAGGCGGGGCGGCTCGGGATCGCCTACGTCAACGCCAAGCACGACGCCGAGGGGGTGGCGATGGGCGTCGCCGCCAAGGGGCTTCCGGTCGTCGTCGTCAACCCGACCTTCGTGCTCGGGCCCGACGACCCATCGGGGACTTCGAACCGGCTGATCCGACGGCTGCTGCTTCGCCGCGTCCCCGCCTACGTCGACGGGGGCGTGAACGTGGTCGACGTGCGCGACGTCGCCCGCGGTCAGCTGCTCGCGGACGAGCGCGGCCACGAGGGCGAGCGCTACCTGCTCGCCGCCCGTAACTTCACGCTGCGGCGCCTGTTCGCCGACCTCTGCCGCATCGCCGGCGTGCCCGCGCCGCCGGTTCAGGTGCCCGGCCACGCCCTGCTCGCGAGCGTCGAGGCGCTCGAGCGCGCGGGGCTGCCCGCGCCCGCATCCGCCGGCGAGGTGCGCTCGGCGATGCAGTGGTGGACCTACACCAACGACAAGGCCGTCCGTGAGCTCGGCTTCGCGCCCCGCCCCCACGAGGAGACGCTCGAGCAGGCGGTCGCCTGGCAGCTCGAGCGGCTCGGCTCG
>VGBV01000029.1 GCA_016870325.1 Actinomycetota bacterium | reverse complement strand
CACCATGCTGCGTCCTCGGTCGTCCGAATAGCGCTGCTATTCGGACTCCCTGCCTCCTTGCCTGGCGGCGCCTGGCCTGCGTCATTTCCTGGCGAACGTTCCGAGAAGGGCCACTAGCTACCCGCTCGGTGAGCCCCGCGCCCTCCCGCGAGCAGGTCCTTCCCCGGGCTGTCCCGGGACGGCTGTTCGGGGTCTGCAAGCCCGCTTCCTGGCTCGAGCTGGCCCTGTTCGCGGGCCTGCTCTTCTTCTGGCTCGCCCCCGGCTTCGAGCACGAGACGTTCATCTTCGGGCTCGCCCATGGGATCGGCTACATCGCCCTCTGCCTGCTGATCCTGGCTGCGGTGATCCGCCGCGAGGCGCCGTGGCCGCTGCTCGCCGCGACCCTGACCCCCGCCGGCCCGGTCGGCAGCGTGATCGGGATCGAGCTGATCGAGCGGCGGGGCTGGGGGGTCGAGAGCCCGAACCCGGTCGCCGAATCGGGGGATGGCGGCGGCTCATCCGTTACGGGTATTGACAACGCGCTCCGAAAAAGTGGATAATCACCGGCGCGGGGAAAAAACATTTATAGGCTCGACCCCGGGCCAATCCCGCCTCCGGGGTCGATCGCGTCGGAAATCCCTCCCTGGCTACCGACGCGCAGGCGTAGCGCGGGCCGCGTGGATCCCCTGCCTCCTGCGGCCCCGCTACGCCATTAATTCAACCGACCCGGTCGTCAGGGGAAGCCGGCTTCGCCATTCAGGCGCGGCGACCGGCGCCGCAATGCCTGGCGCCGCCGCCAAGGCGGCGGCTTCCGGTAGAGCGGCTCGTCGCCGCATCAGGCGGAACGCAGGTCGCGCAGCACGCGGTGCAGGATGCCGCCGTTGCGGAAGTAGGAGACCTCGTTCGGGGTGTCGATGCGGACGGTCGCCTCGAAGCTGACCGAGTCGGCGCCCTCGCGCCCGGCGGTGACGGTGACGACCTTCGACTCGCCGCCGGCGAGGTCGCCGACGGTTAACTCCTCCTCGCCGCTGAGCCCGAGGGAGTCGAGCGTCTCGCCGGCCGGGAACTGCAGCGGCAGCACCCCCATACCGATCAGGTTGGCGCGGTGGATGCGCTCGAAGCTCTCGGCGATCACGGCGCGCACCCCGAGCAGCGCGGTGCCCTTGGCCGCCCAGTCGCGTGAGGAGCCCGATCCGTACTCCTTGCCCGCGAGCACGACCAGCGGCACGCCGTCCGCGGCGTAGCCCATCGCGGCCTCGTAGATGCTGGTCTCCTCCCCCTCGGTCCCTGACTTCGCAGCACCTGCGGTGCTGCTCGGGAGCCTGCGCGTGAAGCCGCCCTCGCGCTCGGCGAGCCGGTTGCGCAGCCGCACGTTGGCGAAGGTGCCGCGGATCATCACCTCGTGGTTGCCGCGGCGTGAGCCGTAGGAGTTGAAGTCGCGCGCCTCCACCCCCTGCTCGAGCAGCCAGGCGCCCGCGGGGGAGTCCTTCTTGATCGCGCCGGCGGGCGAGATGTGGTCGGTCGTGACGGAGTCGCCGAGCACGGCGAGCGCCCTGGCTCCCTCGATCGGCTCGATCGGCGCCGGCTCCGCACTCATCCCCTCGAAGAAGCTCGGCCTGCGCACGTAGGTCGATTCGGGCCAGGTGTAGCGGTCGCCGGCGGGCACCTCGATCTGCTGCCAGCGCTCGTCCCCGCTGAACACGTCCGAGTAGCCCTTGGTGAACATGTCGGCGCGCACCGCCTCGCCGACCGCCTCCGCGATCTCGTCGCTGCTCGGCCAAATCTCGCTGAGGTAGACCGGCTCGCCGTCGGCGTCGCGTCCGAGCGGCTCGGTCGTCAGGTCGACGTCCATGCGGCCGGTGAGGGCGTAGGCGACGACCAGCGGCGGCGAGGCCAGGTAGTTGGCGCGGGTGTCGGGGTTGATGCGGCCCTCGAAGTTGCGGTTGCCCGACAGCACCGAGCAGACGACGAGGTCCTTCTCGGCGATCGCCTTCGAGATCTCCTCCGGCAGCGGGCCGGAGTTGCCGATGCAGGTGGTGCAGCCGTAGCCGACCAGGTTGAACTGCAGCTCGTCCAGATAGCTGTCGAGCCCCGACCTCTCCAGGTACTCGGTGACCACGGTCGAGCCGGGCGCGAGCGAGGTCTTGACCCAGGGCCGGCGCCGCAGGCCGCGCTCGACCGCCTTCTTTGCGACCAGGCCGGCGGCGAGCATGACCGAGGGGTTCGAGGTGTTGGTGCAGCTCGTGATCGCCGCGATCACGACGTGGCCGTGGTCGAGCTGGACGCTCTCGCCGCTCTCGAGCTGGACCATGACCGCGTCGGCGGTGACAGGGCGCTGCTCGGTGACGGCGGCCCCGCTTGGAACCGGCCGCGGCCTGCCGGCGGCGCTGCCGTGATCCTCGGCTGGGGGGTCCGAGGCGGGGAAGCTCTCCTCGAGCGCTTCGTCGAGCGGGCTCGTGAGTCGCTTGCCGGCGTCGGGGTCCCATTCGTCCATCGCCGAGAGGAAGGCGGGCTTCGCCTGCGCCAGGGGAATCCGGTCCTGCGGGCGCTTGGGCCCGGCGATGCTGGGCACGACCTCGCCCAGGTCGAGCTCGAGGGTGTCCGAGTAGGTGGCGTCCTCGGAGCCGGGCTCGTGGAAGAGGCCCTGCTCGCGGGTGTAGGCGTCCACCAGCTCGACCTGCTCGGTCGAGCGGCCGGTGAACTCGAGGTAGCGAAGCGTCTCGGCGTCGACCGGGAAGATCGCGCAGGTGGAGCCGAACTCGGGCGACATGTTGCCGATCGTGGCGCGATCGGCGAGGGGCAGGCGCTCCAGCCCCGGCCCGAAGAACTCCACGAACTTGGAGACGACCCCCCTCTCGCGCAGCATCTCGGTCACGGTCAGCACGAGGTCGGTCGCGGTCGCGCCCTCGGGCAGCTCGCCGTCCAGCTTGAAGCCGATCACCTGGGGCAGCAGCATCGAGATCGGCTGGCCCAGCATCGCCGCCTCGGCCTCGATCCCGCCGACGCCCCAGCCGAGCACGCCGAGGCCGTTGATCATCGTGGTGTGACTGTCGGTGCCGACCAACGTGTCGGGATAGGCCTGCGGCACCCCGTCGCGCTCTGAGCTCCAGACGCAGCGGCCCAGGTACTCGAGGTTGACCTGGTGGCAGATCCCCGTCGCCGGCGGCACCACGCGGAAGTTGTCGAAGGCCTCCTGTCCCCAGCGCAGGAAGGCGTAGCGCTCGCCGTTGCGCTCGTAGTCGCGCTCCTCGTTGATCGCGAAGGCGCGCTCGTTGCCGAAGGCGTCGACCTGGACCGAGTGATCGATCACTAGGTCCACGTCGACGAGCGGGTTGATCGCGGCGGGGTCGCCGCCCAGCTCCTCCATCGCGTCGCGCATCGCGGCCAGGTCGACGACGGCCGGCACGCCGGTGAAGTCCTGCATCAGCACGCGGGCGGGCTGGAAGGGGATCTCGATCGAGGGCTCGGCCTTGGCGTCCCAGCTTGCGATCGCCTCGATATCCGCCGCCGCTGCCGACTCGCCGTCCTCGAGGCGCAGCGCGTTCTCCAGCAGCACCTTGAGCGAATAGGGCAGCCGTGCGACGTCGAACCTCGATTGCAGCGCGTCGAGGCGGTGAATCTCGTACTCGCGCCCGGAGACCTCCAGGGCCGCGCGCGCGCCGAAGCTGTCAGAGCCGCTCACGCCCGTGAGTATTGCGGACGCCGCCCGGGCCTCGGACGGCGTCGCGCCGGCTACTTGCGCCTGGGAAGGCGCAGGGTCCGCTTCGCCTTCACCTCGCCGACCTGCTCAGCGGTGGTGAGGACGACGCTGACCTTGACCTGGCGCTTCCCCTTGAGCGCGCGCTTTGCCCTCTTGGTCGGCCGCAGCTTGACGGTGCCGCGCTTGCCGCCGGCGATCTTGGCCTTGCCGCGAGCGATCGGCTTGCCCTTGGCAGCCTCGGCGATCACCGTCGCCGCACCCATCATCGTCAGCGAGTTCGCGGTGGTGGGCAGACGATAGGTGGCGGTGCCAGCCTGGTCGGCGGCGGGCGCCGTGCGGCAGGGGTTGCCGCCCGAGTTGACAGGATCGAAGGTGGTGCCGATCGCCGTGCTGCCCGCGTTGGCTCCGATCGTCTGCGGGTCGGCGCTGCTGTAGCGGACCTCGCCGGGGGCGATCCGGGCCCAGTTGGGGGCGCTGACCGGTCCGCCCGAGGGTTCGGTGGCAGGGCAAACCAGGGTCTGCGCCTCGACGCCAGCGAACGGGACCGGGCCCACTCCCATCACGTAGTGGTCGAGCCAGGCGTCCTCGCGCGACCGCAGCAGCGCGGCGTCGGCGGCCCCCTGCGGCGGCGGCAGGATACACGACCTGGCCGGCCAGCCAGGCACCTGGATTCCTAGCGCTTCCCGGCCTGCCCGGCCACGATCCGGTCGGCGATCCGGTCGGCGCCGCCGCTGCGCTGGATCCTCGAGGCGAGGCCGGGATGGCGATACCCGAGCTCGCTGACGAAGCGCTGGCGCAACGGCGCCACCGTGATCTCGTGACGGTCGTGCCGGATCGCGCGGTCGACCGCCTTGGCGACCTTTGCCGGCGTGGTCGTGCCCAGCCGGGGCGGCGCGGACAAGCCGGCGTCGTGGAACATGCCCGCCTCGCGCACGAACCCGGGCGAGACGACCGAGACCCCGACCCCGTGGGGATGGAGGTCCTCGCGCAGCCCGAAGGCGAACCCCCGCAGGCCGAACTTGGTCGCGTTGTAGATCGAGGAGCGGGGCGAACCGACCTTGCCCGCGAGCGAGGCGATCAGCACGATGTGCCCCTGCCCCTTCTTGATCAGCGCGGGCTCGAGCTCGCGCGACATCAGGATCGGGGCCTCGAGGTTGACGCGCAGGGCCCGCTCGACCTCGCGGCGGCTGAACGAGTCGAGCCTGCCGGTGCCCGGCAGAGCCGCGTTCGCGACCAGCGCATCGACGTCGCCCGCGTCGCGCACGAGCTTCGAGGGCGCGCCCTCCTTGGCGAGATCGGCGACGATCGCCTTGTGGCGCCTGGCGCCTCCGGGCAGCGAGCGCGCCAGCTCGCGCAGCTCGCGCTGGCGGCGGGAGCTGAGCACGAGCTTCGCGCCCCTGCCGGCGAGCCGCTCCGCGATCGCCTGGCCGAGGCCGCCGGTGGCGCCGCTCAGCAGCACCCGCTTGCCCTCGAGATCCACTCGCCGCAAGCTATCGGAACCCGCCGCGGCGCCATCGCTGCAAAAAGTCCTGCAGCTTTGTTAATGTGCGCCCCCAAGTTACGCCGAGTCCCGTCATGACGAAGACGGGAGCGGGGGAACCGAGTTTTGGGGCGAACCCACCCAGGTGGGAGCGCAGGCTCTTTCAGCGCCAGCCCGACAGCTAACCCCGTAGGCCCACGAAGGAGGACGGTTTGCGGTCGACATCGTTGAGGTTGCGACAGGCGCAGCTGGTCACGGCGCTGGCCCTCGTCGCCGTGCTCGGCCTCGCGACCGTCGCCTCAGCCGCGACCGGCGGCGCCTCCGCCCCGGCCGAGACCGCGCCGGTGGCGCCCACGGTGCCGGGCAAGAAGGCGAAGCTGCTGAAGAGCGGCAAGGCCGTGGCCCCCGCGAGCGCCCCGCAGGAGGTCAAGGACGCGATCGAGGCGGCCAACAGCATCCGCAAGAAGCCCTACATCTACGGGGGCGGGCACAGGAGCTTCAAGGCGAAGGGCTACGACTGCTCCGGCGCCGTCAGCTACGTGCTCAACGCCGCGGGCCTGCTCGACAGCCCGCTCCCCTCCGGCTCGCTGATGAAATGGGGCAGGCCCGGGCTCGGCACTTGGATCACGGTCTACGCGCACGGCGGCCACACCTACGCCGTGATCGCCGGCCTGCGCTGGGACACCTCCGCGGTGAACGAGCCCTTCAACAGCGGCAGCGGGCCGCGCTGGCGCGCGAGCAAGCGCTCGCCCAAGGGCTACGCCGTGCGCCACGCGGTCGGCTACTGAGCCAACCGGCCGCCTGGACAGCGTCTTGCTCCGCCGGCCCCTCGGGGCCTGGCCCGGCGGGCCACGTCCAACGCGGCGCGCGAAGATTGGCCATCCGTGCTGACCGCGATCCCGGTCTACCTGGCCCACCGCCTCACCCGCGACGAGAGCGTCACCGCCGGCGGCACCGCGGCCGCGGGTGCGACGGTCGTTCCCTGAGCTGGAGCGAGCCCACCGGCCTCGAGCGGCCACAAAGCGGACGCGACCGATGCCGGGCGGAGGCTCGGAACCGATTGCCGGCGAAGCCTTGGAGCGCCAGCTCAGCGCAAGACCAGGCAGTGGTCGGCGTGCCAGCCGACCTTGACCTTGGTGCCGGGCTCCCAGCGGTCGTCGCTGCGAACGATGTAGGTGTTCTGCTCGAGAGCGACGATGCGGGCGCCGTCGCCGAGCGAGACGGTGACCTGGGTGTTGACCCCCTGGTAGACGCGCTGCTCGACGGTGCCCTCGATGCTGACCATGCCCTTCTGCATCTCGTCCAGGGCGATCTTCTCCGGGCGGATCGAGAGCTGCACGGTCTCGCCGCGGCCGACGCCGTCCGGCAGCGCCGCGCTCACCTTCTGCCCGCTCGCCAGCTTCACCTTGTCCTCGCCCTCGACCACGCCCTCCATCAAGTTCGAGACCCCGATGAAGCCGGCGACGAAGGCCTCGTCGGGCCGCTCGTAGACCTCCTCCGGCTCAGCGCACTGGATGACCTTGCCGTCGTGCATGACGGCGATCCGGTCCGACATCGCCAGCGCCTCCTCCTGATCGTGCGTGACGTAGACGAACGTGATCCCGACCTCGCGCTGGATGTCCTTGAGCTCGCCCTGCATCTGCCGCCGCAGCTTCAGGTCCAGCGCCCCGAGCGGCTCGTCCAGCAGCAGCACGGCGGGGCGGTTGACCAGGGCGCGCGCAAGGGCGACGCGCTGCTGCTGGCCGCCGGAGAGCTCGGCGGCCCGAGCGTCGGCTCGCTGCTCGAGGCTGACCAGCTCCAGCGCCTCTCGTACGCGCTGGGCGATCTCGGGCTTCGGAACCTTCTTGCGCTTGAGGCCGAAGGCGACGTTGTCTTCGACGTTCAGGTGCTCGAAAAGCGCGTAGCTCTGGAAGACGGTGTTGACGTTGCGCTCGTACGGCGGCACGTCTTCGACCGGCTCCCCCTCGAGCAGGATGTGACCCTCGCTGGGCTGCTCGAAGCCGGCGATCATGCGAAGCGTCGTCGTCTTGCCGCATCCCGAGGGCCCCAGCAGGGAGAAGAACTCTCCTTTCGCGATCGAGAGCGTGACGTCGTCGACCGCGGCAACCTCGCCGAACCGTTTCGTGACCCGATCGAGCTTGATCGCCTCCGCCATGCTCAGCCTCCTTCTTGTCCGGTCAAGACCTTGATCGCGCTCTCGCGGCGCCCGAACAAGCGGGGCAGCATCACGGCGAGCGCGATCGTCGTCAACGAGACCACCATCATCAGGGTCCCGGTCGCGTTGATCGTGGGAGAGACGCCGAAGCGGATCGCCGACCAGACCCTGACCGGCAGCGGCTGCACGTCGTCCCCCGTGGTGAAGAACGAGAGCACGAAGTCATCGAACGAGAGCGCGAAGACAAGCAGTCCGGCCGCAACGATCGCGGGCCAGAGCCCGGGCAGCAGAACCAGCCGGACCGACCCCAATCGCGTAGCGCCTAGGTCCATCGCGGCTTCCTCGGCCTCGCTGCCCATCGTCGCGAGGCGCCCCCTGACCACGATCGCGACGTATGAGATCGAGAAGGTGATGTGGGCCAGCATGACCGTGAAGATCGAGAGCTTCACGCCGAGCTGCCAAAAGATCAGCAGCGCCGAGATCCCGGCGACGATCTCCGGCGTCACCAGGGGAATCAGCATCAGTATGTTCAGGCCCGGGCTCCAGCGCGCGCGAGAGCGCACCAACCCGATTGCGAGCATCGTCCCCAGAATCGTCCCGATCACCATCGTCACCGTCGCGATCTGCAGCGACGCGAACAATGACTCGCGCAGCACGGGGTCGCTGAGGAACGCCTCATACCACTGCAACGAGAGCCCGTCCATCACCGTCAGCGACTTCTGCGAGTTGAACGAAAACAGCACGACGATCAGGATCGGCGCGAACAGGAACAGGTACACGAGCGCAGCGAAGACGCGCAGGAAGCGGGGGCGGTCGAAGCTCTTGGGCGCGCCCCGGCGCCTGCGAGCTCGCGCGGTCACCTTCGGCGGCACCTGCGCCGTGGCGGCGCCTCCGCTCACAGCGCCGGCCTCGCCTCGCGCGCGGCAGCGCGCAGATAGCCGATCATCCAGATGGTGAGGAAGATCATCATGATCACCGTCAGCGCCGCGCCGAACGGCCAGTTGTTGGCCGCAAAGAACTGATCCTGGATCAAGTTGCCGACCATGAACGTGTTTGGGCCCCCGAGCAGGGTGGCGGAGACGAAGTCGCCGACCGACGGGAGGAAGACCAGCACCGAGCCGGCCAAGATGCCCTGTCTGGTCTGTGGCAGGGTGACGTGCAGGAAGGTCTGCAGCTTGTTTCCGTAGAGATCCTTGCCAGCCTCGATCACCGCCGGGTCCATGCGCTCGAGCGCGGCGAACACCGGCAGGATCATGAACACCAGGTAGCCGTAGGTGAGGCCGCCGATCACCGCCCACGGGGTGTTGATCATCTGGATTCCCTGGGAGGTGACGCCGAGGTCGATCAGGGCGTTGTTGACCAGCCCCTCGTCAGACAGCAGGGCGACCCAAGCGTAGGTTCGTACCAGGTAGTTGACGAAGAAAGGCAACACCAGCAGGCCGATCAGCAGGTACTTTCGCCGCCCCCCGAATCGCGCGATGTAGTAGGCGATCGGATATCCGATCGCCAGGCACAGCGCCGTCGTCCCCAGCGCGTAGGTGACCGACCTGACCAGGGAGGGCAGGTAGATCGGGTCGAACGCGTCTGCGTAATTGTCGAGCGCGCCGGGCGCGAACGGGGAGTCGTAGGCGGCGCGGCCGAACTCGTCCACGTACCCGAACGACATCGCCAGCGTCAGCGTCAGCGGGAGCGCGAACAGGCAGAGGAGCCAGAGCCCCGGTGCTGCAAGGAACCGAGTCCAGAACCCCCCTGCCATCTCGCTACGCGGCCTTAACCTCCACAAAGGTCTCGGCCCATAACTGGCGCCCCTCGGGGGTCTCGAAGACAAACTCGAGTTCTTTGTCCCGGAGCTCCTCGATTGAGACGGCAATCGACGGCTCTTCCTTGACGAGCTTCTGGAACTCCTGCTCGCCACCCTCGACCGGCTGCGGATAGCCGTGCCAGGCGACGTTCTGGGCCGCGTTCTCCGGATCCAGGATCCAGTTGATGAACAGCAACGCCGTGCCCGGCGAGCGGGCGTTGTTCGGTATCGCCATGGTGTCGCTGCCGACCGGGATGCCCTCCTTGCAGGTCTCGTAGCTGAAGTCCTCCGGGTTGCTCACCTGGTTGCGGGTGTTGACGACGTCGCCGTTCCAGGCCTGCTGAATCAGCGCTGCCCCGGTAGCAAGGTTCTGAACGGTGTTGGTCGAGAAGCCGCGCGCGAACTCCTTCTGCTCCAACAGCGTCTCCTTCGACTGCTCAATCTGGTCGGGGTCTTCGGTGTTTAGCTCGAAGCCGTTGAGCAGGTTGGCCTCCCCGATCGCCTCCTGGAAATCGTCGAGGATGAACATGCGACCGTCCCCTGCCGGGTTTGTGAGGTCGTTCCAGGAGCCGGTCATGTCAGTGACCAAGTCGTTGCGCCAGCAGATCCCCGTCGTGTAGTAGGTGTAGGGCATCGAGTGGTTCGAGTCCTCGTCGTACCAGGGGCTGTCGTAGTAGGGGTTGACCCCCTTCGAGTTCGGGATCGAGTCGCGGTCGAAGGTCGCGAGCAGGCCCTCGAGCTTGAGCCTACTCACGTACTCGCCGCTGGGGAAGATCAGGTCGTAGGGCCCGCCGCCCTGGCGCAGCTTGATCACCATGCCCTCGAGGTTGTCGAAGTTGACCTCGTTGACCTCGACGCCGTACTTCTCGGAGAAAGACTTCTTCAGCAGCGGGTCCATGTACTCGGCCCAGTTGAAAATCAGCAGGTCGCCGTCGATCTCGGGCTTGACGAACTTGGCCTCGCCTCTCGTGTCGTTGCTCCCGCAGGCCGAGAGGCCATAGGCCGCGAGCACCGCCCCGGCGCCGACCTGCAGGGTCTGCCGACGGTTCAGCCGTTGATCGAAGATTTCCACTTGCTCCTCCGTTTCATATTGTCCAAATTCAGGCTGTGACCACGCTCGGCGCCGGGGCCGACGTCGCCTGCGGCCGGGACGGCTCCGCAAGGGCGGGCTCGGGCTGCGGCAGCTCGCACGCGAGCTGCTCGCATGCTACCGCCCGGGCGAGGGCCACCATCCGTTCGGGGGGCATCTCGGGATCCCCGAGGCTGACCTGGACGGCGAGGCCGTCCATCAGCGAGGCGAGCGTCGCCGCGACGTCGCCGGGATCCGCGTCGCCCCTGAAGTCACCGCTCTGCTGGCCGGCGCTGACGACCTCGGCGATCACGGCCCGCCAGCGCAGGTCCTGCCGCTCGCGCGTCCGCGCCGCCTCGGGGTCACGCAGGGCGCGCGACCAGGACTCCATCCACAACGCCCACTCGCCCCCCTGGGAGGCGGCCTCGATCAGCAGCGCCAGCTGCTCCGCAGGCGTCAGGCCGGTGGCGACGCGCTCGGTCACCTCGGCGTAGAAGAGGTCGTCCTCCTCAATCAGGGCAGCCGCGAGCAGCTCGTCCTTGGAGTCGAACCAGTAGAGGATCGCCCCGGAGCTGGTGCCCGCGCGGTCCGCGACGTCGGCGATCCGTGTGGCGACGATGCCGCGCTCGACGATCACCTCCATCGCCGCGGTGATCAACTGCGGCCTGCGGATGTAATCGATGTTCGGCCGGGGGCTCAAACTCCTGCGCTTCCTCTCCTCACTGCCGACTCCCTCGCCCAGCGAAAGCTGAATCGCCGTTCAACCTATACCAGCGCGCCGGTGGCTGTCAACCCGTCAGGCTCCGCGGAGACCCCGAGCTCGGCCGCGAGCACCGCCGCGACCGTCGTGCGGGCGCGCTCCAGGTCCATGCCCGGGTCGCGCAGCAGCACCCGCAACCCGAGTCCGTCGATGACGCCGATCGCCAGGTCGGCGACGCGCTCCGGGTCGTCGCAGTCGAACTCGCCCGCGTCCACCCCGGCCTCGATCACGCTCAGCATCCAGCCGCGGTAGCGCTGATAGAGCCTGTTCGCGACCGGGCGCAGCTCGGGGTCCCGCGCCCCGCGCAGCCAGAGCTCGACCCACAGGGTCCACTCGTGCTCGCTCGGGCCCAGGTCGGGCAGGCACTGGTCGATCGCCAGCGCCAGCGCCTCGGTGTGGCCGGCGCCCTCGATCTCGACCAGGCCCGCCTCGTCGCCGAAGCGCTCGGAGGCGGCGAGGTCGAAGGCCAGCATCAGCGCGTCGGTGAGCAGCTCCTCGCGGGTCGAGAAGTAGTGGTGCACGAGCGAGGTGGAGACGCGCGCCCGGTTCGCGACACGTGCGATGCGGATCCCGTCGATGCCCTCCTCGGAGATCAGCTCGCAGGCCGCCTCGAGGATGCGGGCGCGCGTCTGCTCGGCGCTCATCGTCCCGGCCGGTCGGCCATCGGCGCCCTCAGCCCGCGTCCACGTCGGCGCGAATGCGGTCGGCGAACCAGCCGACGGCGGCCTCGCGCTCCGAGAGCGGCCCGGGCGAGTAGCCGCGGGTGTGGATGCCGGTCTGCACGGCGCTGACCAGGTCCACGTCCTCGTCCAGCACCTCGTTGTTGAAGCGCTGGTTGATGCGCTGCACCAGTCGCGTCACGGGTCCGGGGTTGGGGTGGCGGAAGCAGGCCCAGCGGTCGGCGGTCGCGTTCGAGCCGTCGGGCCTGATCTGCCAGACGTTGACCTGGTCGGGGTACATGTCGATCGCGGTGTTCGGGTACACGACCGCATAGCGCCAAACCTTGCTGTCGGCCTCGGTCAGGCCGGCCATCGGGCGCGCGAGGCGCTGGTAGGCGCGCTCGAGCCGGTTCGAGGACGGTGCGTCTCGCAGCGGCGCCTCGAACCAGGCCCAGCCATCGTGGGTCTCGACCCCGTAGCGCTGGTAATCGAGCAGCCTCATCAGGCCCGGATGGGCGATCGGCACGTGATAGCCCTCGAGGTAGTTCTCGACGACGATCTTCCAGTTGGCCGGCTGGCTGCCGCCGATCCCCTTGATCCCGAAGGGGACCAGGTCGGGGATGTTGTAGCGCTCGAGCCGCTCTCCGAGCCCGGCCGTGACCTCGGCCAGGGCTGGAGCGTCGGCGTCGAGGTTGATGAAGATGAAGCCGGCCAGCAACTCGACCCGGGCCGGCATCAGCCCGAGGCGCACCTTGTCGAGCTCGGC
This sequence comes from Actinomycetota bacterium, assembly GCA_016870325.1. Lineage (GTDB taxonomy): Bacteria > Actinomycetota > Thermoleophilia > Solirubrobacterales > 70-9 > VGBV01. Next base: position 12,096 of record VGBV01000029.1, on the reverse strand, counting down.
GTAGCCGCGGTGCTCGGGCACCCCGAGCAGGCTCCCGTCGGTGGAGTCATAGGTCCAGCCGTGGTAGCGGCAGCGGAGCGCCCGCTTGCAGCTGCCCTCGCCGGTCAGCAGCTCGGAGCCGCGGTGGCGGCAGACGTTGCGGTAGGCGCGCAGCTCGCCATCCTCGGTCCGGACCACGAGCACGGGCTGGTCGCCGGCGACTGTGGTGATGTAGGTGTTGGGCTCCGGCAGCTCGCCGACGTGCCCGGCGTACTGCCAGCTGCGCGCGAACACCGTCTCCATCTCGCGCTGCAGCGCCCGCTCGCCCAGGTAGTAGTGAGGTTCGAGCGCCCGGCCCACCCTCGGGGCCGATCCGTTGCCGCCGTTGGCGGCGGCGCCGGAGGTCTTCGCGGACGTGATCTGGGCGCTGGTCTCGCTCACTGGGTCTCCTCGCTCGGCTTGGGATCTTCCTGCACACGCGGCCCTTTTTCGGGCGGCCGCTCGTGCCTGACCCGGGCATTGTATTGACTTTGTAGTCAAAGCGTATAAGTCTGCTACGGTGCGCGCGATGCCGAGCCAGCTGCGGCACAGCCGATGCGACTGAGGCCGGGCGCAGACGCCTGGCTGTCGCTCACCCCTGAGCCGGAGCGGGATCTGCCCGTGGCGATCGCGGCCCTGCGGGCGGAGGGCGAGCCGAGCCCGGATCAGATCGCCCACGAGCGGGCGAGGGCCGAGGCCCTGGTCCTGCGGGGCAACCGCAGGCGCTGGGTCGCCTGGCTGCGCGAGGCCACCGAGCTCGCGGACTCGCGCGAAGAGCGCGACCCGCGGGTGACCGCGGCCCGCGAGCTGGTGCTCGACGTCATCGACAACCACGACGCGCTCGAGCTTGGGCTTCCGGGCCGCCGCCCGCTCCGCAACGGAGCAGAGGGTGAGACGTTCGAGCGGGTCAGGACCAGGAACGAGAAAGGAACGGCAAGATGACCACTGCAACAGCCGGGGAGCTGAGCCTGCCGCTCGAGCTGCCGCCCGAGACCAAGGACCTGCAGGAGCGAACCCGTGCCTTCGTCGAGGAGCACGTGATGCCGCTGGAGCAGGAGGCCGAGCGCCTCTACGGCCGCCTGCCCCAGGAGAAGATCGACGCCGTCAAGCAGGCCGGGATCGCCGCCGGGCTGAACGGCGGCCAGCACTCGCCCGAGTACGGCGGCCAGGGCTGGTCGACGCTCGACTGGGTAGTCGTCGAGGAGCAGTACGGCCGCTCCACCAACGGCATCTACTGGCACGTGCCCGGTGCCTACAACGTCTTCCACAACGCCAGCGAGGCCCAGGCCGAGAAGTACCTGCGGCCCCTGATCGCCGGCAAGATGAAGGACGCCTACGCGGTGACAGAGGCCGAGGCCGGCTCGGATCCCTCCGGAATCGCCACCACCGCCGAGCGCACCGGCTCCGGCTTCCGCATCAACGGCGAGAAGTGGTTCGTCACCTCCGGCGACATCGCCGACGTGCTGATCGTGATGGCGAACGTGATCGACGGTGACGAGAGGCTGCCGACACTGTTCCTGGTGGACATCGATACCCCGGGCGTCGAGATCGTCGCCGACCCGCAGTTCACCCATCACTACCCCGAGGGCCACCCGACGATCCGCTTCACCGACGTCGAGGTCGGAGAGGACGCGGTCGTGCAGGGCGTGGGCGAGGGCGAGGACATGCAGCGCGCCTGGTTTCTCGAGGAGCGCCTCGGCATCGCCGCCCGCGGCGTCGGCGCCATGTGGCGCCTGCTGGACGAGTCCGTGGAGTGGGCGACCAACCGGGTCCAGGGCGGCAACCGCATCTGGGACCACCAGGGCGTCAGCTTCCCGCTCGCCGACTCGGCCGCCGATGCGGCCGCGGGGCGGCTCCTGACCTACCAGGTGGCGGTGCTGGCCGACGGGGGCGCCGACCTCAAGCTGGTGCACGCGAAGGCGTCGATGGCGAAGCTGTTCGTGAGCGAGGCGGCGTTCCGCTGCGCCGACCGCGCCGTGCAGGCGCTCGGCGGCCGCGGCTACATGCGCGACTACGCGCCCGAGCGGCTGCTGCGCGAGCTGCGCGTGGACCGCATCTGGGAGGGCACCAGCGAGATCCAGCGCCTGGTCGTCACCCGCGGGCTCGAGCGCCGCGGCGTCGAGCGGATGCTGCACTAGGCGAGGCGCCCGGCCAGCGCGACGAGGACAGAGGAGCCAACGGCATGGACCCGTCCCGCATGCTCGCACCGCGCTCGATCGCCGTCGTCGGCGCGAGCGACCGCCCCGGCAGCTACGCCGACCTGGTGCTGCGCAACCTCGCCGCCAGCGGCTTCGAGGGCCCGGTCTGGGGTGTCAACCCGAAGCGGTCCGATGTCCACGGCCGGGCCTGCTTTCCGTCGGTCGCCGAGCTGCCCGAGCCCGCCGACGCGGTCGTGGTCGCGATCCCGGCGCCGGGCGTGCCGGCGGCCGTCGAGGAGGCGGGGGCAAGCGGCTGCGGCGGCGCGATCGTGATCTCGGCCGGCTTCGCCGAGATCGCGGCCGGCCGCGAGCTGCAGCGCCAGCTGCGCGAGGCGGCGCTGCGCCACGGGCTGCCCGTCTGCGGGCCCAACGGCAACGGCGTCATCGCCGTCGCTTCGCGGGCGCCGATGTGGGGGGACGCGGTCGAGCCCTTCGAGCCGGGCCCGGTGGCGATGGTCTCCCAGAGCGGCAACGTCGCGGTCAACGCGCTCGGCTCGCGGCGCGGTCTCCGCTTCCACACGGTCATCTCCACCGGCAACCAGGCGGTGATGGACTCGAGCGACTGGCTGACCGCGCTGGCGGAGGCCGAGGACGTGCGCTCCGTCGCGATGTTTCTCGAGGGGGACGGCGAGGGCGGGCGCCTGGCGAAGGCGCTGGCCGCGTGCGCGGACCGGGGCATCGGCGTCGCCGTGCTCAAGGTCGGGTCCTCGGAGGCGGGGGCCCGCTCCGCCGCCGCCCACACCGCGGCCGTCGCCGGCGACCAGCGCGTGTTCCGCTCGCTGGTCGAGGAGGCCGGGGGCGCCTGGGCCGAGGACCCCCACGATCTGCTGGAGCTTGCGAAGGCGCTGGCCGAGCCCCGCGCCAGGGTCAGCCCCGGCGCCGGCCTCGCCGTGCTCACCTGCTCGGGAGGGGACTCCGGCATCGCCGCGGACGAGGCGGCGCGCACCGGCGTGCCCTTGCCGCAGTTCTCCGAGCAGACCGCGGCCAAGCTCGAGAAGCTGCTCCCCGCCGAGGCGACGATCGCCAACCCGCTCGATTACACGGCGGTGATCTGGGGCGACGTGGAGCGGCTGCGCGACATCACCGCGGTCGCGAGCGCCGACCCGGCGATCGAGCAGGTGATGGTTCTCTATGACCAGCCGCAGAACTTGTTCGGCCCCGGCGCCGAAAGCTGGGAGGACGTGCGCAGGGGGATCATCGCCGGAGCCGAGGCGACCGAGGCCTCGGTGCTGGTCTCCTCCACCCTCCCCGACCTGATCGACGACGCCGCGTGCGAGCAGCTCTCGATGCGCGGGGTGGTGCCGCTGTCGGGCCTGCGCACGGCGATGACGGTGGCCCGGGCGCTGCGGCAGCCCGCCCCCGACGCCGCCAGGATTCGCGAGATCGCCGCCGCCGCGTCCGCCGGTGCGGAGTACGCCGGCCAGGGCGAGGGCGCCGCCGGCGACGGCTGGCTCGACGAGGCCGAGGCGAAGAGGCTGCTTGCCGGGGCCGGCGTCTCGGTGGCGCGCGGCCAGGTGGCGGCCGACGCCGACGCGGCGGTCGCGACCTGGCGCGAGCTCGGAGGACCAGTGGCACTGAAGCTCGCCGCGCCGGGCCTGCTGCACAAGAGCGAGGCCGGCGCCCTGGTGCTCGGCCTGGACGACGAGATCGCCATCCGCGAGGCCTTCGACCGCCTCGCGGCGATCGAGGCTCCGGCAGGGGGGCGGGTGCTGGTCGAGGAGATGGCGAACCCCGAGGCGGAGATGCTGGTCGCGGCCCACCGCGACGGCGTCGTGCCCGCGCTCGCGATCGGCTTCGGCGGCATTTGGACCGAGGCGCTCGATGACGTCGCCGTGGTGCCGCTCCCCGTGGACGCGGCGCGCGCCGAGCGGGCGATCCGCTCGCTGCGGGCCTCCCCCCTGCTCACCGGCGGCCGTGGCCGCCCCGAGCTTGACCTGGACGCCGCGGCCGACCTCGCCTCGAAGGTCGGCGCGCTGCTGCTGGACGCGAAGCTCGACCTGGTCGAGCTCAACCCCGTGATCGTCAACGCCGAGGGCTGCGTCGCCGTCGACGCCGTGATAAGGCTCCGGGCCACCGCCGCGCGGGCCGAGGCGGCGTAGCGGGGATGAAGCCGGCGATCGAGAGCCTCGGCATCGTCGGGGGCGGCTTCATGGGCTCGGGCATCGCCGAGTCGGCGGCCCGCGGGGGCATGACCGTGCTGGTCTGCGAGCCCGTCGCGGCCCAGTTCGAGCGCTCGCGGGAGCGCGTCGAGGCCTCGGTCGCGCGCGCGGTCGAGGCCGGCAAGCTCGAAGCGCCCGAGGCCGAGGCGCTCGGCGAGCGAATCAGCTGGAGCCCAGAGCTGGACTCGCTCGCGGGCTGCGAGCTGGTGATCGAGGCCGTGATCGAGGACCCCCAGGTGAAGGGCGAGGTCTTCCACCAGCTCGACCGCCTGCTCGGGCCCGAGGCGCTGATCGCGTCCAACACGTCCTCGATACCGATCGCCCAGCTCGCCTCCTGGACCGAGCGCCGCGACCGCGTGCTCGGCATGCACTTCTTCAGTCCCGCCCAGGTGATGAAGCTCGTCGAGCTCGTGGTCGGGATCGAGACCTCTGAGCAGACCTATGAGCGTGCCAAGGGCTTCGCCGAGGCGATCGGCAAGACCGCGATCCGGACCAAGGACCGCTCGGGCTTCATCGTCAACATGCTGCTCGTGCCCTACCTGATGGCGGGGGTGCGGATGTACGAGGAGGGCTTCGCCACGGCCGAGGACATCGACCAGGGCATGAAGCTCGGCGCCGCACATCCGATGGGGCCGCTGGAGCTGTGCGACTTCATCGGCCTCGACGTGCTCTATGCGGTCTGCGACTCGCTCTATGAGGAGTTCAAGCGCGACGAGTACGCGCCGCCGCCGCTGCTGAAGCGGATGGTGGTCTCGGGGCACTTCGGACGCAAGAGCGGGCGGGGGTTCTACGATTACCCAGTGGAGCGGAACTAGGCTGACGCCGGAAAGGAGAGGGATGGCAACGCGCACGATCGAGACGGAGGTCGCAGTGGTGGGAGCCGGCATCGCCGGCCTCAGCGCGGCGGCGAAGCTGGTCGCCGAGGGAGCCGAGGTTGCCGTGCTGGAGGCTCGCGACCGGGTCGGCGGCCGCACCTGGAACACGGAGATCGGCGGCGAGGCCAACGAGCTCGGCGGGCAGTGGGTCGCGCCCTACCAGTCGGCGATGCACGCGATGCTCGAGGACCTCGGCATCGAGATGTTCGAGAGCTTCCGCGAGGGCAGCCACACCTTCATCGACCCGGCCGGGAAGGTGCACCGCTACGAGGGCCACGACGCTCCCATGGGGGACGCCTCCGAGAAGGCGCTCGAGGTGGCCGACGCCAAGCTCGACGCCCTCGCCAAGGAGCTCGACCCGGAGTCCCCCTGGGACCACCCCGACGCCGAACGGCTCGACCGGGTCACCTTCGAGACCTGGCTGCAGCAGGAGGTCTCCGACGAGATGGCTCGCGACCTGCTGCGCTCCTGGCTGGCGGGAGGCTTCCTGGCGAAGCCGGCCCACACCTTCTCGCTGCTGCAGGGAATGTGGATGATCTCCGGCGCCGGCGGCACCTTCGAGCTGTTCGAGCCCGAGCAGTGCCTCGCCTACCGGGTCGTCGGCGGCTCGCAGCTGATCTCCCTGAGGCTCGCCGAGCGGCTGGGCGATCGCGTCGTGCTCGAGGCCCCGGCGCGTGAGATCCGCTGGAGCGACGACTCCGTAGAGATCGACGCCGGCGAGGCGGGCGGCGTCACCGTCAAGGCGAGGCGGGCGATCGTCGCGGTCCCGCCCAACCTGACCGAGGGGATCCGCTTCGAGCCGGTGCTGCCGGCCTGGCGCATGCGCATGTCCCAGGCACTGAGCCAGGGCTCGATCAACAAGATCCTGGCCGTGTACGAGACCCCGTTCTGGCGCGAGGAGGGGCTCTCGGGTCAGGGGTTCGCGCCGTATGAGCTGGTGCGCGAGCTCTACGACAACTCCCCGCCCTCGGCCTCCGCCGGGGTGCTGACGACCTTCCTCGCCGGCGAGAACGCCGAGAGCGCGGGCCGCCTCAGCGCCGAGGACCGCCGCCGCCACGTGCTCGAGGGGATGGCCGAGTACGTCGGCCCGCGGGCGCTGGAGCCGGTGGACTACATCGAGACCGACTGGTGCGGGCAGGAGTGGACGCGCGGGGCATACGGCACCAGCTTCGGCCCGGGCGGCCTCACCCGCTTCCGCGACGACATTCGCCGGCCGGTCGGGCCGATCCACTGGGCCTGCACCGACATCGCCGGCGTCGGCCACATCCACATGGAGGGCGCGATCCGCTCGGGGCAGCGCGCAGCCCAGGCCTGCCTGGAGGCGGCGGCCTAGCCCCCCTCGCATGGCGTTGGGCTAACGCAGCGAGGGTGAGTCGAGCGGATCGGCGATCGCGCGGGGCGGCTCCCCCTCCATCGAGGCGAGAAACGCGCTCCAGTTCGCAGGATGGGCGGTTGGGAAGGCCTGCGCGTGCCAGAGGCGGGGCTTTCCGGCCCGGTAGCCGACCGCGCAGAAGACGGCGAACGCGACCCTGCCTCCCGGGATCCCCCGTCCGCTCGCATCCTCGGCCCGGATACGGAAGGGGATGTGGTCTAAGAGCAGCGAGCCGTGCCCAGGCCAGGCGCTCGGGCGGTGCGGCTCGAAGACGACCGGCGCAAAGAGCTCGACCCAATCGGCGACGAGCTGGCCATGGACGGATTCGAGAAGCTCGCCGGTCTCGGGGTCGAAGCGAAAGCGATGAGCGCGATCGCGAGCGACTCTCGAGGCCTGCATGTAGCTGTCGCCCGCGCCTACCGCCCGCAGGGCCTCTGCGATCCCACGGGCGACGAACTGGTAGCGGCGGGGCGCCTTGGGTCCCTCGCGGCGCTCCAGGTGGCGCTCGCATTGATCGCAGGCCTCATGCCAAAGCCTCCTCGCGGGGCAGAAGCTCGGTGAACACGTGGGGCTTGCCGCGCCGCGGCTGGCACTTGTAGCGCTGGCGGCGGTGGCCGCGCTTGCCTTAGGTGCCGCCGAGCTTCACCCGTGAGCCCGGATGCTCCGGGCACTTGACCGTTGCCTTGCTTTGCCTCGGCACCAATCGAGGCTGGCAACTCAACCGGACGGACTAGCCCAACGAGAAGCGAGAGGAGAGGGGGGCCGCCCTAGCCGACCGGACCAGGCGAGGCGCTCAGCGCAGCGGTCGGGCATCGAGTCCGGCCCGGTCGCGCGGGCCGCACCGTGGGGGCCCCTAGGCGTGGTTCACCATCACGTGCTTGACCTCGGTGTAGTCCTCGAGCGAGTACATCGAGAGGTCCTTGCCGTAGCCCGATTGCTTGAAGCCTCCGTGCGGCATCTCCGACACGAACGGGATGTGATCGTTGACCCAGACGCAGCCGAACTTGAGGGCCCCCGAGACGCGAGTGGCGCGGCCCACGTCCCGGGTCCAGACCGAGGCGGCCAGCCCGTACTTGGTGCCGTTGGCCCATTCGATCGCCTTCGCCTCGTCGTCGAACGGCTGCACGGTGATCACCGGTCCGAAGATCTCCTGCTGGATCATCTCTGAGTCCTGGCCGGGCCCCGAGACCACGGTCGCCTCGAGGAAGTAGCCGGGCAGGTCCGGGCGGTTGCCGCCGGCGACGATCTCCGCGCCCTTCGGCTTGCGCTCGAGGAAGCCCTCCACCCGGTCTCGCTGGCGTTCCGAGTTGAGCGGCCCCAGCACCGTCTCGGGGTCGAAGGTGTCGCCGGTCTTGTACGTGCCGGCCTGCTCGGCGAGCCCGCTGACGACGTCGTCATAGACCTTCTTGCCGGCGAGCACCCGGGTGGCCGCGGTGCAGTCCTGCCCGGCGTTGAAGTAGCCGGTGCCGGCGATCGTCTCGGCCACCGCCCCCATGTCGGCGTCGTCGAAGACGACCACCGGGGCCTTGCCGCCCAGCTCCAGGTGCACCCGCTTGAGCGAGTCGGACGCGGCCTTGGCGATCCACTTGCCCGTCTCAGGCGAGCCGGTGAGCGAGACGAAGTCGACCTCGGGATGGGTGACCAGCGTCGAGCCGGCCGGCTCCCCGTGCCCGCCGATCAGGTTGGCGACGCCGGGGGGGTAGATCTCGGCCAGCATCTCGCCGAGGATCCCGAGCGTCGTCACGGGGGTCGTCTCGGCCGGCTTCAGCACGATCGCGTTGCCGGCCGCCAGCGCCGGCCCGATCTTCCAGACGGCCATCATCAACGGGTAGTTCCAGGGGGTGATCTGGGCGCAGACGCCGATCGGCTCGCGACGGATGTAGGAGGTGCGGCCCTCCATGTACTCGCCGGCGCTCTTGCCCTCGAGCAGGCGCGCGGCTCCGGCGAAGAAGCGCAGCTGGTCCACCATCGGCGCGATCTCCTCCTCGAGCGTGGTGTGAAGCGGCTTGCCGGCGTCCAGCGACTCGAGCTCCGCGATCTCGTTGCCGCGCTGCTCGAAGGCGTCCGCCAGCTTCAGCATCAGCGCCTGCCGCTCGGCCGGCGTCGTCTTGCCCCAATCGCCGGCGGCCTTGCGGGCGGCGCTCACGGCCCTGTCCACGTCCTCCGCGCCCGACAGGGGCGAGCGCGCGATCACCTCGCCGTTGGCGGGATTGACGACGTCCTCCATCTGCCCGTCCGCCGAGTCGGTGAGCTCGCCGCCGATCAGGTTCTTCAGCTCCAGAACCTTCGTCTTCTTCTCGGTAGCGGTGGCCATCCTCTGCTGTCCTCCTCGTCTTGGCTTCCTAGGACTTCGTGGTCGCGCTGGCCGGGGCCGGCTTCCCGTCCCCTTCCGCGTCCTGCGCTGCCAGCGCCTGCTCGACCGGGGTGTGGGACTCGCCCACCGCCTCGGCGACCGCGGCGTGGGTGACGCTCCCGGCGGCGACGTTGACTCCCAGCGCCAGGCCCGGATCCCGCGCGCTCGCGCCGTCGACACCGTGGTCGGCGAAGGCCAGCGCGTAGGGAAGAGTTGCGTTGGTGAGGGCGAAGGTCGAGGTGATCGGAACCGCCCCGGGCATGTTCGCCACGCAGTAATGGGTGATGCCGTCCACCTCGAAGGTGGGATCGGCATGTGTGGTGGGCTTCGAGGTCTCGAAGCAGCCGCCCTGGTCGATCGCGACGTCCACGAGCACGGCGTTCTTCTTCATCAGCTTCAGCTGCTCCCGACTGATCACGTGCGGAGCCTTTGCGCCCGCCACCAGCACCGCCCCGATCACCAGGTCCGCCCGCGGCAGCATCTCCTCGACCGCGAGGGTCGAGGAATAGACGGTCGAGGCGCGGCCGGCGAAGGCGAGGTGGAGCTCCCGCAGGCGGTCGATCGCGAGATCGAAGACGAACACGTCGGCCTCCATCCCGATCGCTATCGAGGCGGCGTTGAAGCCGACAGCGCCGCCGCCGATCACCATCACGTTCGCCGCGGCCACGCCGGGGACCCCGCCGAGCAGCACGCCCCGGCCGCCGAAGGGCTTCTCGAGGTAGAAGGCGCCGGCCTGGGTCGCGATCTTGCCGGCGACCTCGCTCATCGGGGCCAGCAGCGGCAGCCGGCCCTGGCGGTCCTCGACCGTCTCGTAGGCCACGCAGGTCGCGCCGGAGGCCATCAGCCCCCGGGTCAGCTCCGGGTCCGGCGCCAGGTGCAGGTAGGTGAACAGCAGTTGCCCCGGGCGCAGCATCTTCACCTCGGGGGGCTGGGGCTCCTTCACCTTCATCACCATCTCAGCATCGGCGAAGACGGCCTCCGCGTCGGGGACGATCCGGGCCCCCTGCGAGGTGTAGTCCTCGTCGGCGATCGCGCTGCCCTCCCCCGCGCCCTGCTGGATCAGCACCTCGTGGCCGCGGGTGACCAGCTCGCGCACCCCCGCCGGCGTGATCGCCACGCGGTACTCGTCCGGCTTGATCTCCGCAGGAACGCCAACTCTCACTGCCCTACCTCCTCGGGGGTGGGGCCGACCTGGTCGGCCGGGACGGTCGTGAAGTCGAAGCTCACGCCTCGCGTCTCGAGCTCGGCGAACATCGCGTCGGGATCGATGCAGCGCTCCGGCGGCACCGCGCCGCGAGTATCGATCTCGCCCCGCGCGAGCAGGCGCACGGCCGCGGCGGCCGGCGAGGCGGTGGAGACGATGCCGCCGCCCAGGCCCCATTCGGGGTGCGGGGGGGTGACGCTGCGGGCGCGCACGGCGACATCGCCTGCGATCGCCTCGACCAGGTGCACCGAGACGGTCTTCCCCGACGCCGGCAGCGCCGTGCGTGTCGCCTCGGCGACCTGGTCGTCGCTGGCGACGGCGAGCTGCTTGAGCTCGCCGAGGACCTGGGGCCGCAGCGAGAGGGCGAAGGTGACGTTGGCCGCTCCGAAGCTCTCGGTGAAGGTGAGCACCTCCGAGTGCAGCGTGTAGATCGTCTCGGCGGCGCCGATCGGTTCGCCGAAGTCGAGCGTGGGCCCCGGCTGCAGCGGCTCCAGCTCGCGCGTCTCGCCGCCCAGCACCGCCATCGGCGCCAGCGTGATCTCGTCGAGCAGCGTCTGCACTGCGTAGGGGAAGCTCGGCCCGTCGGGCGGGTCGTGGTCGCGTCCGGCGGCGCCGACGGTGATTGTCTCGGGCGTCGCCCCCAGCTCGCGCACCGCGCGCGCCGCCAGCAGGTTGGTCTTGCCGGGAGCCGAGCCGACCCCCAGCATCGCCGTCAGCCCGGCCTCGGCGAACCGGTCCGAGAGGCCGAGCTGCTGGTGGGAGACGTGGTAGAGGCCGCCGAGGTCGATGTAGTGGCACCCCGCCACCAGGCAGGCCTCCATCGCGGCCATGTTGATTCGGTAGGAAGCCGAGTTGACGAGCGCGGCGGCCCCCTCGAGCTCCTGCTCCAGACCGTCCGTGGCGTCGACCCGCTTCGCCTCGGCCTTGCCGCCGCCGTGGGCGGAAGCGACGTCCTCGGCCTTCTCAAGGTCCAGGTCGAGCAACCGCAGCGATTCGACCTCCTCGGACGCCGCCAGGTCGCGCACGATCGCCGGAGCGATCGTCCCCCCCGCCCCCAATACGGCGATCCTCACGCGATCAACTCCTTCGCCCTCAAGGCGAGCCACATCTCGACGCGGTCGTTGGCTCGGCTGAGGTCGCGGCCGGTCAGGTCCTCGATTCGCTTGATCCGGTAGCGCAGCGTGTGGCGGTGGCAGTAGCAGTCGGCTGCGGCGCGCTCCCAATGGCCGTTGCGCTCGATGTATGCCTCGAGCGAGCGCAGCAGCTCGGCCGCGTAGCGCTCGTCCGAGTTCCCGATCGGGCCCAGCACGCTCTCACAGTAGAGCTCGAGCGCGTCCGAGTCCTGTACCGAGAGCAGCAGCGTGAAGGCCCCGAGGTCGCGGTAGGAGGCGACGTCGGGTGCGGTGCCGTTGGCGAACGCCGTCGCCTCCAGCGCGCAGCGAGCCTCGTGGAAGGCGTCGCGGGCGTGCTCGATCGCGAGGCTGCGGCTGGCGGCGGCGCGGACCCTGCCGTGGGAGGCGCGCAGCACGGCCTGGGCCTGCGAGGCGATCGCCAGGGGATCGTCCTCCCCCGCGTCGACCACGGCGCAGAGCAGCTCCCGGCGCCCCGCGGGGTGGGTGGCGACGAGCGCCGAGTGGCCGGCCGCCCGCAGATGCTGCTCCAGCTTGAGCTGCGCGGCGGCCGGGTCGCCGAGCTCGAAAACCAGCACCGCGGCCGTCCCACCGACTCCGAAGGGGGCGGCGCGGTCGTGCACGTCGCCGGCTCCGAGCTTCCCCGACAGCGTCGCGGCGAGTACCTCGCCCGCGAGCCGGCGCTCGGTGTCGCGGGCGACCCGCTCGCGCATCAGCTCCAGCGCGACGACGACCGCGGCCTGCCGCACGCAGAGGCGCTCGAAGTCGCCGAGCCGCCCGTTGCGGC
>VGBV01000028.1 GCA_016870325.1 Actinomycetota bacterium | reverse complement strand
GGCATCCAACGCCATGTCCTCCGCTTCGCGTCCGGGCATGGCATCCAACGCCATGTCCTCCGCTTCGCGTCCGGGCATGGCATCCAACGCCATGTCCTCCGCTTCGCGTCCGGGCATGGCTGATGGGTGGGCGCATGGCCGAACGTAAGCGGGGTATGGGGCGGGGGCTGGCGGCGATCCTGCCCGAGAGCGAGGCGGGGGGACCCGAGCTGCGCGAGCTCCCGGTCGAGATGATCGAGCCGAACCCCGACCAGCCGCGAACCAGCTTCGAGAAGGGCGCCCTGGACGCGCTCGCGGGGTCGATCAGGTCGGCGGGCCTGCTGCAGCCGCTGATCGTGCGGCCCTCCGACGGCGGCCGCTACGAGCTCGTCGCCGGGGAGCGGCGCTGGCGCGCCGCCCAGCAGGCGGGCCTGAAGCGGGTGCCCGCGGTGGTCCGGGTCTCGCCCGAGGACGAGCGCCTGCAGGCCGCCCTGATCGAGAACATGGTGCGCGAGGACCTGAACCCGGTGGACGAGGCCAGGGCCTGCGCCGCGCTGGTCGACGACCTCGGCATCTCCAAGGAGGAGCTGGCGCGCCGCGTCGGCCGCTCGCGCGCCGCGATCTCCAACCTGATCCGGCTGCTGGACCTGCCCGACCCGGTGCTGGGGATGCTCGAGGACGGCCGCCTCAGCGAGGGCCACGGACGGGCCATCCTCGTCGTCCCGGATCAGTCCGCGCGCTCCTCCCTAGCCAAGCAGGCCGCCGACGGAGGCTGGTCGGTGCGCGAGACGGAGGATCGCGCGCGCGGCAAGGGAGGCGGCAAGGCGAAGGCGAGCAGGGGCGGGCGCATCAGCGCCGAAGAGCGCGCCGCGATGGGCGAGGCCGAGGATGCGCTCGGCGAGGCCCTCGGGGCCGACGTGCGCGTCCGGCGCGCCGGCGCCGGCGTCAGGGCCGAGCTCCGCTTCGACGACCTCGACGAGCTCGCCGCGCTGGCCCGCCGGGTTCGCAAGCGCGGCTAGAATCCCGCGTCCGGCCGGCTCCTCCGTCCTAGGACCGGAGCCGGAGCCCGGGCGATTAGCTCAGTTGGTTAGAGCGCGTCTCTGATAAGGACGAGGTCCCTGGTTCGAATCCAGGATCGCCCATGAACGGACCGCGGCGGGGTCGCGCAATAATGGCTTCGCCCACGATCCCTAGGGAGCGCCGAGGAACCGTGCAGCGGATGAGCATCTACGGAGTCAGCTTCGACATGGTCGGCAAGCAGCCGATCGTGCTGCTGAAGACCGAGGAGGGCAACAAGTTCCTGCCGATCTGGATCGGCCACCCCGAGGCGGCGGCGATCCTGATGAAGCTGCAGGGCGCCTCGACGCCGCGGCCGATGACCCACGACCTGCTCTCCGAGGTCCTGGACCAGATGGAGGCCAAGTGCGAGCGGGTGTCGGTCACCGAGCTGCGCGACAACACCTTCTACGCCTCGATCACGATCTCGATGAACGGCTCCGAGCTGGAGATCGACTCCCGCCCCTCCGACGCCCTCGCGCTCGCGGTCCGCACCTCGGCCCCGATCTTCGCCGCCGACGAGGTGATCGAGGAGTCCGCGATCGAGTTCGAGGACGGCGCCCCCGAGGACCAGGAGGAGGTCGTGGACAAGTTCAAGGAGTTCCTCGACAACGTCTCCCCCGAGGACTTCGCGGGCGGCGGCGAGTAGGGCCCCGCGCGCGGGTGGTCCGCGCGCTCAGGCCGGCAGCGTCGCCGGGGCGTTGCCGCCACGCTCGAGCGCCTGCTCCAGCAGCCGCTCGACGAGCTGCTCGAAGCTCAACCCCGCCGCCTCGGCGGCCATCGGGAACAGGCTGGTGTCGGTGAGGCCGGGGAGCGCGTTCACCTCGGTCTGCCCGAGCCGTGGTCGCGGGATGGGCGGCTCCCTGTAGCCTTTCCGGCCCCGCTCATGGACTTTCTCGCACTCTGTCAGGCACTCGGGCTGGCGCTCGCGGCGGGGCTGCTGGTCGGAGTCGTGCTCCCGCCGGTGATGCCCGGCTGGGGAGTGATCGCCGGCGCCGCGCCGCTGGCCGTGATCGGCGCCGGCCTGGCGCTGAACGGCGAGGGCGAGGCCGTCTGGCCGGCGCTGCCGATCGGCGTCCTCGCCGGAGGCCTAGCCGCCGTGGTCAGCCGGGACGTCGCCGCCGGCGCCTCCCGCCGCGCCGGCCAGGGAACCGATGCCGTCGCCCAGAGCGCGCCGGCGGGCGTGGTCGCGATCGTCGCCCTGGCCGCCGCCGCGCTGGCCCTGCTGAGCCTGTTCGTGCCGCCGGTCGCGATCGTCGCCCTCGTGGCGCTGCTCTGGCTCTGGCTCAACCGCCGCCGCGCCGCGGAGCAGAAGCACGAGGGCCTCCGGGTCCTGCGCTAGATGGGAGAGTCCAAGAAGCTGGTGCTCGCGGTGGTCGACGCGATGCACCCCGGGATGCTGCGCAAGGCGATCGACGACGGCGAGGCGCCGACCTTCGCCGCCCTCGCGGAGCGGGGGCGGATGGTCAGCGACTGCGTCTCGAGCTTTCCCTCGGTCACGCCCGTGGCCTGCTCGGAGATGCTGACCGGGGTCGGTCCGGGGCAGCATGGGGTGATGGGGATGAACTGGTTTCACCGCGTCGAGCGGCGCTACATCGAGTACGGCTCCTCGTTCGAGGCGACCCGCACCTTCGGCCTGTTCAGGGCGATGTACGACCTCGTCTACAACATGAACCTCGACCACCTGAGCTGGGAGGCCGAGACGGTCTTCGAGCGCCTCGGCGACGCCGGGGTGAGGACCGCGACGACCCCGTTTCTGATCTACCGCGGCCGACGCCGTCACGAGCTGGGGCTGGAGGGCCTGGCCCGGCGCGCGTTCGCGGTCGCCAACTTCCGCCACGCCGTCTGGGCGCCCGACGAGTTCTTCTACGGCGACCTCTACGCCAGCCGGCCCACCGGCTGCTCCTCGAACATGGGCAGGCCCGGCAACCGCGACGAGTACTCCGCCTGCGTCGGTGAGGAGTTGGTGCGCGAGGCGGCCTACGACTTCTTCCTCTTCGCGCTGCCCGACAACGACTTCCACTCCCACCGCCACGGCCCCGATGCCCAGACCGAGTCGATCGCCAAGGCCGACATCGCCTTCGCCCGCATCGTCGAGGCCGGTGGCGGCCTCGACGCCTTCCTCGAGACCCACGCGGTCATCCTCACCGCGGACCACGCCCAGACCGCGGTCGAGCACGGGCTGGCGTTGGCCGAGGAGATGGCGGAGGATTGGCGGGTGCTGGAGCCCAACTCCGACCGTCCCGAGGAGGCCGAGATCGCGGTCAGCCCGACCTCGCGCGCCGCGGCCGTCTACGTGCTCGGTGAGGGGCCGGGGCATCCGGTCACCCACGAGCGCGTGAGGACCAGGCTTCGCGGGCTCGAGGGGGTCGAGCTGACGGCGTGGCTGGCCGACGCCGACGGGCGCCCGATCGTGCGGGGAGGCGTGGGCCTGAACGGCCAGCTCGAGGGCGCCGAGGCGGTCGTCGCCTCGGGCGGGCACGAGCTGCGCTTCAAGCCCGGCCGCTCGGTCGGCGACCGCCGCGGACGGGGCTGGGAGCTGGCGGGCGAGCTCGAGGCGCTCGAGGCCGAGGTCGCGCGACATCGCTTCGACGCGCCGGCGTATCCCGACGGGCTCGGAAGGGTCTGGTCGGCGCTGAGCTCGCCACACGCGGGGGATGTGCTGGTCTCCCTCGCCGAGGGCTACGAGTGCGTGGACTGGGGCGGCGTCACCCACGTCGGCGGCGGCAGCCACGGCGGGCTGGGCGCCGAGGATTCCCTGGCGCCGCTGCTGTTCGTCGGCTGCGGACCCGAGCAGCCCGAGCACAACCCCCAGTGGGCGCTGCGCGACATCGCCTCGGTCATCCTCGACCACTTCGGGATCCGATGAGCCCGGTCGAGACCGCGAGGCGAATCGGCCGCGGCACGATGCGCAGCGAGAACTGGGTCCAGCTCTTCCAGTTCGGCCTCGTCGGCGCCTCGGGCTACATCGTCAACCTGACCGTGTTCGCGGTCCTGACCGGCAGCGGGCTCTTCTTCCGCGACGGCAGCGACGGGCTCGGCCTGCACTACATCCCCGCGGCGGTGATCGCCTTCTGCGTCGCCGTCACAAACAACTTCCTCTGGAACCGCCACTGGACCTTCGACGCCAAGCACGGCCACGCCGGCTTCCAGGCCGCCCGCTTCTTCACCGTCAGCGTGCTGGCGCTGGGGATCAACCTGGCGGTGCTGGAGCTGCTGATCCAGGCCGGCGGCATGTCCGAGCTGCCGGCGCAGGCGATCGCGGTGGCGGTCGCGATGCCGTTCAACTTCATCGGCAACAAGATTTGGACCTTCGCCTAGCTGCCGCGACAGCGGCAGCCCTCCTGCTGATCGTCCCGGCGACCGCGCTCGCCCAGGACGGCGCGGCACTCGCGGACGAGCCGCCCGTCAGCGAGCAGCGCGCGATCCGGATCGCCGAGCGCCAGCCCGACGCGGTCGCGGTCAAGCGCGAGCACCCCGACGTCTTCCCCTCGGCCGACCGCGCCGACGGCGACCGCGACTGGGAGGTCGGCTTCTTCGCGGACGACGAGCAGCTCGTCCAGGTCGTGGTAGACGACCAGAGCGGCGTCGTCGAGGAGTCCTGGACGGGGTACCAGGTCGCCTGGCGGATGGCTCGCGGCTACGACGGCGCCTTCGGTCGCAAGCTGAACGCCCCGTGGGTCTGGCTGCCGCTCTGCGCGATCTTCGTGCTGGGGCTGTTCGACTGGCGCCGGCCGCTGCGCCTCGCGCACCTCGACCTGCTCGTGCTGGTCGCCGGCTTCGGCGTCTCGCACTTCTTCTTCAACCGCGGCGAGATCGGGCTCTCGGTCCCGCTCGCCTATCCGGCGCTGCTCTACCTGCTGGCCCGCACGCTCTGGCTCGCCTTCCGCGGCGGCGAGGGCCTGCGGCCGTCGCTGCCGGTCAAGTGGCTCGCGATCCTGACCGTCGCCCTGATCGGCTTCCGGGTCGGGCTCAACGTCGCCGACTCGAACGTGATCGACGTCGGCTACTCGGGGGTCGTCGGCGCCGACCTGATCAGCGACCGCGAGACGCTCTACGGCAACTTCCCCGAGGACAACGGCCACGGTGACACCTACGGCCCCCTGGCCTACTACGCCTACGTCCCCTTCGAGCAGATCCTCCCCTGGGGCGGCGACTGGGACGAGCTGCCGGCGGCCCACGCGGCGGCGATCTTCTTCGACCTGGGCACGATCGCGGCGCTGTTCCTGCTGGGACGGCGCCTGCGCCCCGGGGACTCCGGCGCGCTCGGGATCCTGCTCGCCTTCGCCTGGGCGGCCTGCCCCTGCACCGCCTTCGCGCTGGAGTCGAACACCAACGACTCCCTCGTCTCGCTGCTGCTCGTCTGCGCGCTGTTGTTCCTGAGCTCACCCCCGGCGCGCGGCGCCCTGCTCGCCGCCGCGTCGCTGACCAAGTTCGCCCCGCTGGTGCTGGTGCCCCTGTTCGCCACATACCGGGACCCGCCCGGGGCGCGCCTCGGCCGCACCCTGCTCGGGTTCGCCTCGGCGTTCGTCGTGGTCACGCTCGCCGTCATGGCCGAGACCCTGCTCGACCCCGGTCTCTCCAAGTTCTGGGAGCGCACCCTCGGCAACCAGGCGGGGCGCGAGTCCCCGTTCAGCGTCTGGGGCCAGGCCTCGCTCGAGTGGCTGCACACCCTGCTGAAGCTCGGCGTCGCGGCGCTGGCGGTGGCGGTGGCGCTCTTCCCGCGCCGGCGCGGCCCGGTCACGATCGCGGCCCTCGGCGCGGCGGTGCTGATCGCCGTCCAGCTCACGGTCGAGCACTGGTTCTATCTCTACATCCCCTGGTTCGCGGCGTTCCTGTTCGTGGCGCTGTTGGCTCGCGAGGCGCCCGATATCGACCGTGAGCCGGCGGCGGGCTGAATCAGACGCCGTCGACCGGGACCAGCAGCTGCTCGATCGAGCGCGCGAGGCCGTCGCCGCCGATCTCCACGGAAGCCCCCATCACCCAGACGTTCTCCTCGGCGCTTTCGAAGCGCACCGGCATCTGCGTGCGGAAGCCGGCCAGCGCCTGCTCGCGCTTGACGCCGATCACCCCGTCGCGCGAGCCGGTCATCCCGACGTCGCACATGTGCGCGGTGCCGCCCGGCAGCACGCGTGCGTCGGCGGTGGGGACGTGGGTGTGGGTGCCGAGCACCGCCGCCGCGCGGCCGTCCAGGTGCCAGCCCATCGCGACCTTCTCGCTCGTCAGCTCGGCGTGGAAGTCGACCACGATCGCGTCCGCCCTTCCCTTCAACGCCTCGACCAGCTCGTCCGCGACCGGGAACGGGGAGCGCTCCACGGACAGGTGGAGCATGCCGCTGAGGTTGACGACGGCGAGCCGCATCCCGGCGGCGTCCACGATCGTGTGCCCCCGCCCGGGGTTCGATGCCGGGAAGTTGGCCGGGCGGACGATGCGCTGCTCGGAGTCGAGGTAGGCGTAGACCTCGCGGTGGCGGTAGGTGTGGTTGCCGAGCGTGATCGCGTCGGCGCCCGCGTCGAAGATCTCCGCGGCGGTCTCCTCGGTGATGCCGACCCCGCCGCCGGCGTTCTCGCCGTTGACCACGATGATGTCCGGCAGATGCCGCTCGCGCAGGGCGGGCATCGCCGCCGCCAGACCCCGCCGGCCCGGCCTGCCGACGACGTCGCCTATGAACAGCATCCGCATGGAGGCGCCAGGGTAGACCGGCGTGGGGGCGAGCGCGCGACTGCACTAGCTTTCGCGTGATGGCGCCCAAGGCTACGACCGCGCTCCAGGTCGACGGGGTCTGCAAGAGCTATGGCGAGCGCCGCGCTCTGCGCGGCGTCAGCTTCGAGGCCGCCCGCGGCGAGCTGCTGGCGGTGGTCGGGCCCAACGGCGCCGGCAAGACGACACTGCTCGGCATCCTCGCCGGAATCAGGGACCCGGATCAGGGCTCGGTGCGGGCGAACGGCGGTGAGATCGGCTGGGTACCCCAGCAGGCCGCGCTCTACCGCCGCCTCACCGTCGAGGAGAACCTGCGCCTGTTCGCCCGCCTCGAGCGCGCCGGGGACCCCGACGCCGCGGTCGAGGGGATGCTCGCCCAGACGGGCCTCGACGAGCGGCGCGGCGACCAGGTCTCGACGCTCTCGGGCGGCAACCAGCAGCGCATCAACATCGCGATAGGGCTGCTCTCGGAGCCGGCGGTGCTGCTGCTCGACGAGCCAAGCGCCGGGCTCGACCCCGGCCAGCGCATCCGGCTCTGGGAGTTCGTCGCCGGGCTCGCCGAGGCGGGCACCACGGTCATCTACTCGACTCACCAGATCGAGGAGGCGAGCCACTACGGCGACCGCCTGCTCGTGCTCGCCGACGGCGAGGCCCTGTTCGACGGCAGCTTCGCCGCCATGCGCCGCGCCGCCGGCGCCCGCGGCGCCGTCAAGGACCCCGAGGCCGACTTCGTGCGGTTCCTGACCAAGCAGGGCCACTGATGAGCGCCCCCGGACGCGCGAGCCGCACCGAAGGCACGGCGAGAAACCGTGTGGCGGAGGAGGCGCGGTCGCGGTGAAGTGGCTCTTGCTCAAGGACCTGCAGATCCTGAAGCGCTCGCCGCTGCTGACGGCGCTCCTGATCGTCTACCCGATTGTGCTCGCGGTGCTGATCGGCTTCGCGGTCTCGCGCGGGCCCGACAAGCCGCGGATCGCCTTCGTCAACGAGATCGAGGCCGAGCAGGCCTCCGAGGGGCTCGACCTGGGCGAGGGCGGGTTCAGCCAGGAGCAGGCCTTCGACCAGCTCTGTGAGCGGGTCGAGTGCGTCGACGCCGCCGATCGCGACGAGGCGATCACGATGGTGGAGGACGGCGAGGTGCTGGGGGCGCTGATCCTGCCCGAGGACTTCCTCGACGACCTCACCGATCAGATCGGCGGCGTCGGGCTCGACGCGGCCACCGTCGAGGTCTACGTGAACGAGGACGACCCCGTCAAGGCGCGCCTCGTCGACGACCGCATCACGGCGCTCCTGACCGAGGCCAACCTCCGCCTCTCCGAGGAGATCTCGGCGCAGCTCCTGGGCTACCTCGACATCCTGGTCGAGGGCGGCGAGTTCGAGATCCCCTTACTCGGTCAGACGATCGAGGTGCTCGGCCTTGAGCGCACCGAGCGGGGGCTGGAGGCGATCCGGGGCCAGACAAGCGGCGAGCAGCGCGAGGTGCTGGACGGGGTGATCCGATTCGCCGCGCTGGCGGGCCAGAACCTCGCATTCGCGGATGAGCTGCTGGGATCTGTCGCCGAGCCGATCGCGGTCGAGAAGACCGTCGTCAGCGGCGACGTTCCCCCCCTCGACACCTTCGCGATCTCGGTCGCGATCGCGATCACGCTGATGTTCGTGACGACGCTGCTCGTCGCCGGCTCCCTCGCGCTCGAGCGCGAGGAGAACACCTTCGCCCGCCTCACCCGAGGGCTCGTCAGCCGCGCCGGGTTGCTGGTCGAGAAGATCGGGCTCGGCACGATCTGCTCGGCCGCGGTGGCGCTGGTGCTGCTCGGCGTGCTCGAGCTGTTCGTCTCGCTCGACTGGGCCCGGTTCCCGCTGTTCGCGGCCGCGATCGTGCTCGCCGGCGCCGCCTTCGCCGCGATGGGCTCCGCGATCGGGGTCGCCGCCCGCGAGGTCCGCGCCAGCGCCCTGGCCGCGTTCGCCCTCACCCTCCCGATCGCCTTCCTCTCGCTGGTCCCGTCCGGCACCGTCAGCGAATCCCTCTTCGACTGGATCAGGGTCGTCACCGGCGCCTTCCCCTTCCGCCCCGCCCTCG
The DNA here is from genome assembly GCA_016870325.1 of Actinomycetota bacterium. Classification (GTDB taxonomy): domain Bacteria; phylum Actinomycetota; class Thermoleophilia; order Solirubrobacterales; family 70-9; genus VGBV01. The sequence goes on along the minus strand of VGBV01000028.1, from coordinate 16,233 downwards.
ACGCGCTCTCCGCCGGCCTCTCCTCCTCGGGCGACCTCGGCCTCAACCTGTTCCACCTGGCGATCCTCACCCTCGCCTACTTCGCGCTGGCGCGGGTCGGCCTGCGCCGGTTCGCCTGAGCGGCCCTCGCCCTAGAATTGAACGCGTGAGCTATCCGGTCACACGCCTGCGCCGCCTGCGCAGGACGAAGCCGCTGCGTGAGCTGGTGCGCGAGACCGAGCTCTCGGCCGCCCACCTGGTGCAGCCGATCTTCCTCACCGCCGGCGAGGGCGTTCGCGAGCCGATCGAGGCGATGCCCGGGATCGAGCGCCTCTCGATCTCGGAGTCGGTCGCCGAGGTGACCGAGCTGGCGGCGGCCGGGGTGCGGGCGGTGCTGCTGTTCGGGATCCCGTCGTCCAAGGACGAGTACGGGACCGAGGCCTACGACGAAGAGGGCGTCGTGCAGATGGCGGTGCGGGCGCTGAAGGAGGCTCACCCCGAGGTCGTGGTGATGACCGACGTCTGCCTCTGCGAGTACACGAGCCACGGGCAGTGCGGGGTGGTGCGCGACGGCGCCGATCCCGGCGACGTGGACAACGACCTCACGGTGGAGCTGCTCGCCAAGACCGCGATCTCGCACGCCGAGGCCGGGGCGGACGCAGTCGCTCCCAGCGACATGATGGACGGCCGCGTCGCCACGATCCGCCACCAGCTCGACGAGGAGGGCCACTCGCGGGTTCCGATCGTCGCCTACAGCGCCAAGTACGCCTCCGCCTTCTACGGCCCCTTCCGCGAGGCCGCCGACTCGGCGCCGCAGGCGGGCGACCGGCGCGGGTACCAGATGGACCCGGCCAACGCCGACGAGGCGGTGCGGGAGGCGCTGCTGGACCTCGAGGAGGGGGCGGACGTGGTCATGGTCAAGCCGGCCCTTCCCTACCTCGACGTGATCCGGCGCGTCAAGGACGAGACCGGGGCGCCCGTCGCCGGTTACCACGTCAGCGGCGAGTACTCGATCCTGAAGGCAGCCGCAGCGGCCGGCTGGATCGACGAGCGCGCGGCGGCGATGGAGTCGCTGACCGCGATCCGCCGCGCCGGCGCCGACATCCTCATCACCTACTTCGCCAAGGACGCCGCCGGCTGGATCGCCGAGGAGGAGGCGCGGCGATGAGCGCCGACGGCATCAGCACCGCCGATGCGACCCCGAAGCTGCGCTCGCGCAAGCACGGCGCCGCGATCCCGCTGGACGACGACGACAAGCGGCTGATGAACGCACTTCAATCCGAGTTCCCGCTGACGCCGGAGCCGTTCGCAGCGGTCGCCGAGCAGGCCGGGCTGCCCCTGGACGACGTGCTCGAGCGCACCCAGCGGCTGCTGGACAAGCGCATCATCCGCGAGATCACGCCGATCTTCGACACGCGCGCGCTCGGCTACAGCTCGATGCTGGTCGCCGCCAAGGTCGACGCCGAGAATCCCCAGCGCGCGGCCAAGATCATCAACGCCCACCCTGGGGTCTCTCACAATTACCTGCGCACCCACGAGTTCAACCTCTGGTTCACGATCGCGACCCCGCCCGACTCGGAGCTGGGGCTGCAGGGGACGCTCGAGGTGCTGCAGGAGAGGACCGGGGCCGAGTCGATCCGGCAGCTGCCGACGCTGACCCTGTTCAAGATCAACATGAACCTGGAGATGGAGGGCGGCACCGAGGCGCTCGCGGCCCCCGTGGCCGAGCCGGTCGTCCCCCGCGAGCTCGACGCCCAGCCCCACGACGAGCGCGACATCGCGGTGATCCGGGCGCTGCAGGGGCCGATGGCCGTGACCGAGCGCGCCTACGACCAGGCGGCGTCCGAGGCCGGGATGTCGACGCCGGACTTCCTCGCCCACCTCGAGGGGATGACCGAGCGCAAGCTGCTGCGCCGCGTCGCCGCGATCCTCTTCCACCGCCGCGCCGGCTTCTCGGCCAACGGCATGGGCGTCTGGCGTGTCCCCGAGGAGCGCGTCAGGGACACCGGCGCGCGGATGGCGGCGGTGCGCGGCGTCTCGCACTGCTACGAGCGGCCGACCTATGAGGACTGGCCCTACAGCGTCTTCACCATGGCCCACGGCCGCTCCAAGCAGGAGTGCGACGCGATCCTCGACGGGATCGCCGCCGAGCACGATCTGCACGGCCCCGACCGCGCGGTCCTCTACTCCTCGACCGAGTTCAAGAAGATCCGCCTGCGCTACTTCACCGATGACTACGCGCGCTGGGAGCGCGAGCACGCCTAGGTCGCCGGCGGGGCGCGGCGACGATGCTGCGCCCGCCGCCGCTCCGGCCGAGCACATGAGCCGCTCCGAGGACCTCTACAAGCGCGCCCTCCAGGTGCTCCCCGGCGGGGTCAACTCGCCGGTCCGGGCGATGCGCTCGATCGGCCGCGACCCCGTCTTCATCGAGCGCGGCGAGGGCCCCCACGTCTGGGACGCGGACGGCAACCGCTACGTGGACTGGGTCTGCTCCTGGGGGCCGTTGATCCTGGGCCACGCCCACCCGAAGGTGGTCGCCGCGGTCGAGGCCGCGGCCGCCGGGGGGACCAGCTTCGGCGCCGCGACCGAGGGCGAGGTCGAGCTCGCGGCCGAGATCTGCGACCGCTTCCGGAGCGTCGAGATGGTGCGCATGACCTCGTCGGGGACCGAGGCCTCGATGAGCGCGATCCGGCTCGCGCGGGCGGCCACCGGCCGCGACCCGATCCTCAAGTTCGCCGGCGCCTACCACGGCCACGTGGACGGGCTGCTGGCCGAGGCGGGCTCGGGCCTCGCCACCGCGGGCGTCCCCGCCTCCCCTGGAGTGACGGCCGCCCAGGCCGCCGACACCGCGATCGTGCCCTGGAACGATCCCGAGGCGCTCCGCGCCGCCACCGCCGAGCGCGAGTTCGCCGCGATCATCGCCGAGCCGATCCCGGCCAACATGGGCGTCGTGCCCCCGGCCGAGGGCTTCCCGGCGCTGCTTCGCGAGTCAGCCGACGTGAACGGCGCGCTGCTGATCTGCGACGAGGTGATCTCGGGCTTCCGCGTCGCCCGCGGCGGCGCCCAGGGGCTGCTCGGGATCGGGCCGGACCTGACCGTGATGGGCAAGGTGATCGGCGGCGGCCTTCCCGCCGCGGCCTACGGCGGGCGCCGAGAGCTGATGGAGCGGGTGGCGCCGGCCGGCGACGTCTACCAGGCCGGCACGCTTTCGGGCAACCCGCTGGCGGTGGCCGCGGGCCTCGCGACGCTGGCCGAGCTCGACGCCCCCGCCTACGAGCGGCTGGCGCAGACCACCGCCAAGCTCGCGCTCGGGCTGCAGGAGGCCGCGGGCGAGCGTCCCGTCCGGGTGGTCTGCGGCGGCCCGGTCGACCCCTGGCCGCCGGCGAGCGTCTTCCCCGGATTGCTCACGGTCTTCTTCTCGGCCGAGCCGCCGCGTGACTTCGCCGGCGCCTCCGCCTGCGACGCCGAGGCCTACGGGCGCTTCTGCCGGGCGCTGCTCGAGCGCGGCGTCTACCCGCCGGCCTCCCAGTTCGAGGCCTGGTTCCCCTCGCTCGCCCACGACGACGAGGCCGTCGAGCGGACCCTCGCCGCCGCCGCCGAGGCCTTCGAGGAGGCGCTGGGATGAGCTCCGGCGAGGGCTCCAACCCGAACGGGGCCGAGCCGGCGGTCGCGGACGCGCTGGCGCGCCTCGCCGACGAGCTGCGCGCGGACGAGGTGATCGCGCCGCACGTGACCGAGCCCTCGGAGCCCCCGACGCTCGGCGAGCTGGTCGCCTCCGGGCCCAGGGCCGCCGACGCGCCCGAGCAGTACGGCCTCCTGATCGAGGCGATTCGCGAGGGCTTCCTGATGCACTACGGCGAGCCCCGCCTGGTCTCGGGCGCCGACGGCGACCTGCGCCTGCTGACCGGCGACTACCTCTACGCCCTCGGCCTCGAGCGGCTGGCGTCGCGGGGCGACACCGACGCCGTCAACGAGCTGGCCGACCTGATCAGCCTCTGCGCACAGGTCAACGCCCGGCCAGACGACGACGACCAGCTCGTTCGCCTGCTCTGGCTCGCCTCCGCGGTCGCCGTCGGGGCCGGCGGCGGGCCCCCTCACGAGGCCGCCAAACGCGCGGTTCGCGAGGGCGAGACGGAGGGACCGGATCTGCTCGCCGCGTCCGCGGCGGAGATCGCCGCGCGCAGCGGCATGGGCCCTGGGATGGCGCGCGCGGCCGACTCGATAGGCTTCGCCCGCAAGCACCTATTCGAACGTGCCTGACGACGGAAACAGCAAGCAGGGCCCGCCCGAGAAGCTGCCCAAGCCGGATCCGGCAGGGTATTTCGAGGGTGAGACGATGACGCGCCGAGGCGTGTTCTCGGCGGGCGCGATGGCGCTCGGCGGAGCCGCGGGCGCGGTCGTGCTGCTGCCCACGATCGGCTTCGCGCTGGCGCCCCTGTTCGAGGAGGAGGGCGACACCTGGCAGAAGGTCGGGCCGGTCGAGAACTTCAGCGAGGACACCTACACCGCGGTCGTGATCACCGCCGTGCCCGGCATCGGCGAGGCCGGCAAGACCACCGCGTATGTGCGCAGGAGCCGCGGCGACGACCAGAGCGAGGGCGAGGACGGCTTCGTCGCCATCTCCACCCGCTGCGCGCACCTCGGCTGCCCGGTCCGCTACGTGCAGGCTGCGGGCAACTTCATCTGCCCCTGCCACGGCGGCGTCTACGACTTCGACGGCAAGGTCATCGGCGGCCCGCCGGTGCGGCCGCTTGACCGCTTCCAGACCCGGCCCAGCGACGACGGCCAGGTCGAGGTCGGCCCCCGCTTCAGCGTCACCTCCCAGCTCGACCCGGTCCGCACCCGGGATCCCGGCGAGTTCACCGGAGGCGTCTGGGACTACGTCTACCCGCCGCGGCCCTCGGTGCCGCCGGCGCCCTAGGAGCGACCCGGATGCCGAATCCCCTCAAGCGCCCCAGCAGGCCCGGCGAGCGCTCCGCCAACGGCGCGGGCGCGAACGGCTCCAACGGGGCCTCGCGCGGGGCCCAGGGAGTCGAGGCCGCCAAGGAGGGCGGCGGCGGCCTGGTCGGCTGGGTCGACGAGCGCTCCGGCGCCACCGGCTTCCTCACCGGGATGATGTTCCGCAAGGTCCCGAAGGGGACCAACTGGTTCTACACGCTGGGCTCGGCGACCCTGTTCGCGTTCACCGCGCAGGCGATCACGGGCGTCTTCCTGGCGATGTACTACACGCCCTCGCCGACCGAGGCCTACGAGTCGATCACCCACCTCACGAACGACGTCTGGATGGGCGAGTTCGTCCGCGGCATGCACAAGTGGGGCGCCACGGTGATGATCTGCCTGATCTTCCTGCACATGGGCAGGACCTTCTTCTTCGGCGCCTACAAGTACCCGCGCGAGCTCAACTGGGTGATCGGGGTGGTGCTGCTGATCCTGACCCTGGTGATGGGGCTGACCGGCTACCTGTTGCCCTTCGACCAGCGCTCCTACTGGGCTACGGTCGTCGCCAACAACATCACCGCGACCGGCCCCGTCGTCGGTCCCTACCTGGCGGACTTCCTGCGCGCCGGCCCCGAGGTCGGCGCGACCACGATCCAGCGCTTCTACGCGATCCACATGCTGCTGGTGCCCGGTCTGATCGCCGCCCTGATCGGCGCCCACATGTACCTGGTCGTCAAGCTCGGCACCACGGCGCCGCCCTGGCTCAAGGCCGAGCGCCCGAAGAACGCGCGCAAGAAGACCGAGGTCGGCTGATGAGGCACCCCCGGACGCGAAGCAGGGGAGGTGCCGCTTGAAGCAGTCCGACAAGGAGCAGTACCTGATCGAGTACGAGGTGCTGAAGAAGAAGGGCAAGCCCTTCTTCCCCTACGCCGTCGCCAAGGACTCGGCGATGGCCCTGGTCGTGGTGCTGGTGATCGTCGTGATGTCGCTTGTCCTCGGCGCCGAGCAGGGGCCGAAGGTCGATCCGACCACGACCACCTACGTGCCGCGGCCCGAGTGGTACTTCTTCTTCCTGTTCGAGTTGCTGCGCGTGATCAAGCCGCCCGAGCTGGTGCCGCTGGCGACGATCGGGATCCCGACGATCTGCATGGTGCTGCTGCTTCTGCTGCCGTTCTATGACCGCAACCCAGAACGGCGGCCCCAGCGGCGGCCGATCGCGACCACCGCGGGCATCCTCACGATCATCGCGATGGCCTATCTGACATTCCTCGGCGCCGCCGCCGGCACCCCGACCGAGATCGACCTTGAGGTCGCCGCCGAATACGAGCCCGGCAAGCAGGTCGCCGCACAGTCCGGCTGCCTCGCCTGCCACAAGATCGGCGAGAACGGCAACGACGGGCCCGGCCCCGAGCTCACCGAGATCGGCGCGCGGCTGCCGCGCGAGGCGATCGCGCGCTCGCTGCGCAACCCGCCGCAGGGCATGCCCAACTTCTCCGGCCTGCCGGCCGAGAAGTTCGACGACCTGACGCTGTTCCTCGCCTCGCTCGACGGCGAGTAGAGCCGCGTAACCTCGGAGGCCGTGGAAGCCTCGCCTGACACCGAGCCCGCGAGCGGGCGCCCGCACCGGGAGTCGGAGGAGTTCGCCTCGGACGTGCGCGGGATGTTCGACCGCATCGCCGGGGTCTATGACCTGATGAACTCGACCATGACAGCCGGGCTCCACCATCAGTGGCGCCAGCGGGCGGTCGACCGAGCCGTCGTTGGGCCGGGATCCGACGCGCTCGACATCTGCTGCGGCACCGGCGACCTGGCGCTCGAGCTGCGCAGGCGGATCGGCCCCGACGGCCGCGTCGTCGGCTCGGACTTCTCAGAGCCGATGCTCGACCTGGCCCGGGCCAAGTCAGGGGAGCAGGGCCTGCCCGTCGAGTTCGGCTGGGCCGACGCGCTGGAGCTGCCCTACGGCGAGGAGAGCTTCGACGCGGTCACCGTCGGCTTCGGCGCCCGCAACCTGGCGGACCTCGATCGCGGCCTGGCCGAGATGGCGCGCGTGTTGCGCCCCGGCGGCCGCGCCGTCGTCCTCGAGATCACGCGCCCGCAGCGCGAGCCCCTGTCGAGCTTCTACTCGCTCTGGTTCGACCGCGCCGTGCCGCTGCTGGGCCAGCTCGCCGGCGACCCTGACGCCTACGGCTACCTGCCCGAGTCGGTGCGCAGCTTCCCCGACCCGCCCGGCCTGGCCGCGAAGATGGACGTCGCCGGCTTCACCCGGATCCGCTGGCTGCTGCTCGCCGGCGGCATCATCGCGATCCACAGCGGCACGACGCCCGGCGGCCCGGAGGGCGCGGCGTGAACCGCTCGGCCGTCCCGCCCCCGGTGACCGCGGTGATGGACGTCGCCTCGGCCTGGTTGCCCGAGCGCATGAGCGAGGTCGAGCGCCGCCTGGCGGAGATCGCGACGGCGCACGGCCCCGAGCTGGGCGTCGAGGCCGCGGCCACCCTCGACGCAGGAGGCAAGCGCATGCGCCCGCTGCTGGTCCTGATCTGCGCCGGCGACCGCTCGGAGGAGCGGGCGATCCGCGCCGCGGTCGCGACCGAGCTGATCCACATGGCGACGCTGGTCCACGACGACGTGCTCGACGGCGCCCCGGTACGGCGCGGCCGGCCCACGGTTGTCGCTCGCGCGGGACGTGAGCGCGCGGTCGGGGTCGGCGACCTGCTGCTCTCGCGCGCGTTCGCCGAGCTGGCGGCCAGCGGGGACGAGGCCGAGGTCAGAGAGCTGAGCTCGGCCGCGGTGGCGCTGGCCCGGGGAGAGCTGGCCCAGCGCCATGACGCGTGCGACACCTCGATCAGCGAGGAGCGCTATCTGCACCGCTGCTCGCTGAAGACGGCGCGCCTGTTCGAGTCGGCCTGCCGGGTCGGCAGGCTCTCGGCGGGCGGCCCCGGCGCCGAGGAGCTGGCGGGCTTCGGCCGCGAGATCGGGCTCGCCTTCCAGCTGCTCGACGATGTGCTCGACATCACCGGTCCCCCCGAGCGCACCGGCAAGGCGCGCGGCACCGACCTGAAGGACGGCACGGTGACGCTGCCGCTGATCCTCGCCCTGCGCAAGGACCCGAGCCTGGCCGAGGTCTCGCTCGCGGCCCTGGACGCGGCCGAGGCCGAGCGAGCCTGCGATCGCATCGCTGCGACGGGGGTGCTCGACGAGGTCCGCGAGCGCGCCCGCGGGGGGATCGAGAGCGCCAAGCGCCGCCTCGAGGGCGAGCACTTCAGCGACGCGGAGCGGAGCCTGCTGGCGCTGATCGCCGATGGGATGGTGGAGCGGTACTCCTGAGCCGGGGCTACGCCCGCTGGGCGCCGGCTAGAAGTCCTCGGGCAGGATGCAGTCGGTCTCCAGCGCGGCGGCGAAGCGGTTCGCCTGCTCCTCCATGTTCGAGCGGGTCAGCGCGTTCAGGTCCTCGGCCAGCAGGCCGGCGCCGCGCTCGAGCTCCTCGTCGAAGCGGTCGACGTCGGTCTGGGTGAAGCTGCCGCTCCCGCGCCACTCGCAATCGGGGCAGCGCAGGTCGACTTGCCAGTTGCTGCCGTCCTGCTCGAACCACTTGACCGGCTGCACGAGCTCGCTCTCGCAGCCGGGGCACACGTGCATGCCGCCGCCGCAGCGGGTGGTCGCGTCGACCGTGGTGTTCCGCCTCATGCTCATTTAGGGGCCTATCGGGAGCTTCAGCCGCGACCTTTAGAGTGAGATCAACCGATGGTTCTCAGCGACCACACGATCAAGGAGGAGATCGCCGCAGGCAGGCTGGTCTTCGACCCCTACGACGAGTCACTTGTACAACCGTCGAGCGTCGACGTGCGGGTGGACCGCTCATTTCGCGTCTTCAACAACTCTCGCTACCCCTTCATCGACGTGCGCAAGCCGATGGAGGAGCTGACCGAGCTGGTCGAGGTCGAGGACGAGGAGGCGTTCGTCCTCCATCCAGGGGAGTTCGTGCTCGGCCAGACGCTCGAGCGCGTGAAGCTGCCGCCGGACCTCGTTGCGAGGCTCGAGGGCAAGAGCAGTCTGGGCAGGCTCGGCCTGGTCATCCACAGCACCGCAGGCTTCGTCGACCCGGGCTTCGAGGGCAACCTCACGCTGGAGCTCTCGAACCTTGCCAACCTGCCGATCACGCTCTACCACGGCATGCCGATCGGCCAGATCTCCTTCATGCGCATGGACCGCCCGGTCGAGAACCCCTACGGCGGCGAGGCGGCCGGCTCCAAGTACCAGGGCCAGGACGAGCCCACCGCCAGCCGCTACTACCTCAACTTCGACCGCGCGGCCGACTGAGCACGGCGGGCAGCCGCCCGCCGCTCGGGCGCCCGGTGGCGGCATCCGGACCCGTGGCCGTTACCATAGGCCCGTGCCAAATATCGGACCACTTGAGATCGCGATCGTGCTGGTGATCGTCCTGATCATCTTCGGGCCCAAGCGGCTGCCCGAGCTGGGCCGCTCGATGGGCCGGGGGATCCGCGAGTTCCGCGGCTCGGTTTCGGGCGAGCACAAGGACCAGGACGACGTGGACACGAAGCGCGCCGAGCTCGAGGCGACCGAGGCCGACACGGCCGAGCCCGTCGAGGGCGAGGTCGTCACCGAGCACAAGGCCTAGCCGAGCCACGGGACTGAGTCTCGTGCCCCGGGTGAAGCCGGTCGATTTCGAGGACCGGCTGACGCTGGTCGAGCATCTGGACGAGCTGCGCACGCGCATCATCACCGTCCTGATCGTGCTGGGCGTGGCCTTCGCGCTCTGCATCTGGCAGAACAACCTGCTGCTGGAGATCGCCAACGCGCCGCTCCCCAGCGACCGCGAGCCGATCACCTTCGGCGTCGCGGAGCCGTTCACGACGACGCTGACCGTGGCGCTGTACGCGGCGCTGATCCTCACCTTCCCGGTGCTGATCTACGAGGCCTACGCCTACGTGCTGCCGGCGCTCTCCCCGCGCGAGCGCAAAACCCTGCTGCCGTTCATGCTGATGGCGCCGTTCCTGTTCCTGGCGGGGATCGTCTTCGCCTACTTCGTCGTCATGCCCGCGGCCACCGACTTCCTGCTCAACTTCAACGAGTCCGAGTTCAACATCGAGATCAGGGCCAAGGACTACTACTCCTTCGTCGCGCTCACCTCGATCGCGGTCGGCATCCTCTTCCAGATCCCGACCGGGATCCTCGCCGTGACGAGGCTCGGGATCTTCACCCCCCGGCAGATCGCGGCCAACCGCCGCTACGCGATCCTGATCATCGCCGTGCTGGCGATGCTGCTGCCGGGCACCGACCCGGTGACGATGATCATCTCGATGGTCCCGCTGCTGCTCCTGTTCGAGGGCAGCCTGCTGCTGGCGAGGGTGCTCTACAAGCCCGTGCCCGAGGAGCCCGGGACCGAGATCGAGCCGAGCGGCGAGCCGCCCGGCCCGCCGGTCGAGCCCGCCTGAGCGCGGCTTGACCCGCTTGCCCTAGGCTTTCGCCCGTGCTGTTCGACCTTCAGAGCCCCGGCCGCCGCCGCATCATCAAGGTGGTCTACGCGATGCTCGCGATCCTGCTGGCCGTCGGGCTGGTCGGCTTCGGCATCGGCAGCGACGCGACCGGCGGCCTCTCCGAGGTCTTCGGGGGCGGCAGCGCCGATACCGGCTTCGAGGACGAGATCGAGGACGCCGAGAAGCGCGCGGAGGAGCAGCCCCGCAACGAGCGCGCCCAGCTCGAGCTCGTCACCCTCTACATCCAGCAGGGCAACCAGCAGCTCGAGGTTGACGCGAGCACGGGCCAGACCTCGGTCACGAGTGACGCAGGCGAGAGCTACGGCAAAGCCGCCGATGCTTGGGCGGCATACCTGGCCCTGAAGCCCAAGAACCCCGACGACGGCGCAGCGCTGCAGATGGCCAACACCTTCTTCCTGCTGGCGCAGAGCCAGACCACCGCGACCGACGCCCGCGCCGAGGTCGAGAACGCGGCCGATGCCCAGCAGGTCGCCGTCGAGGCCAACCCATCGCGCGGCAACCTCGGCAACCTGGCGCTCTATCTGTTCTTCGCGGGCGAGTTCGGCAAGGCCGAGCAGGCCGTGCAGCAGGCGGCCGCGAAGGGCGGCAGCGACAAGCAGTTCGACCAGATCCGCACCCAGGCCGAGGCCTTCGAGCGGCAGGTGAAGCAGGAGGCCAAGCAGGGCGCCCAGAGCGGCGGCGCCAACCCGCTCGACGGCGGCAGCGGCGCCCTGGGCGGCGGCAGCTCCCTCCAGACCCCCTAGCGCCGCCGCGCCCCCACGGCGTTCCTATACTCTGCCCCGCGTCACGGATCGCATTCAGGGCCGTTAGCTCAGCTGGTAGAGCAGGAGACTCTTAATCTCAAGGTCACAGGTTCGATCCCTGTACGGCCCATCTGCACCATCCGGTTTCGCCGCGGCGGATCGACCAGCCTGACCCGGCTCGGGCGGTCAGGCCAGCTGGCGCGCGGAGGAGGTGCTCGCCGGCCCGCGAGCGGTCTCCCAGTCGGCTCGCAGCGGCATGCCCGAGCCGCCGTCGGCGGCGAGGCGGACGCCCAGGCTCTGGTGCAGCTCGATCCTGTCGAGGTCGAAGCCCACGCGCGAGGCGGCCATGTAGAGGCGCCAGACGCGGGCACGACGCTCTCCGGCCTCGCGCACGGCCTCGGCCCAGCCTCGCTCCAGGTTGGCGCCCCACTCGCGCAGCGTGATCGCGTAGTGCTCACGCAGGTTCTCCTCGTGGCGCAGCTCGAGTCCGTTGTCATGCATCGCCGAGACGATCGTCCCCGGGCCCTCCAGCTCGCCGTCGGGGAAGACGTAGCGATCGATGAAGGGGCCCGCGCGCTGGCGCTCCAGGTCGTTGGGGCGCGTGATCGTGTGATTGAGCATGCGCCCGCGCTCGCGAAGCTTGCCCGCCAGGAAGGCGAAGTAGGAGCCCAGGTTGGCGGCGCCGATGTGCTCGGTCAGGCCGATCGAGGAGACCGCGTCGAAGCCGTCCTCGGTCACATCGCGGTAGTCGAGGAACCGAACCTCGGCTCGGCCGGCCAGGCCCCGCTCGGCGATCGCGCGCTGGGCCCACTCCGCCTGGGGCTGGGACAGGGTGACGCCGAGCGCCCTGACGCCGTAGTGCTCAGCCGCGTGCATGACCATCCCGCCCCAGCCGGCCCCGACGTCGAGCAGACGCTGCCCCGGCTCCAGCGCGAGCTTGCGGCAGACCAGGTCGAACTTCTCCCACTGCGCCTGCTCGAGGGTGGCGTCGGCGCTGGGGAAGACCGCGCAGGTGTAGGCCATCGAGGGCCCGAGCACGATCTCGTAGAAGCGGTTGGAGACGTCGTAGTGGTGCGAGATCGAGGCCGCGTCGCGCTCCTTCGAGTGCCGGCGCCCGCGCCGCCAGGGCGGGGGTGCCTCCTCGGGGGGGAGCGGGGGCCGTCGCAGCGAGCGCAGCCCGATCCCGCGCAGGATCGCCAGCCGCTCGCTCCGGGGGATGTCGTGGCGGCCGTCGCGGAGCATCGAGTGCAGGAAGGCGTGGAGGTCGCCGTGGACCTCAAGCGCCCCGGACACGTAGGCGCGCGCCAGGCCGAGGTCGCTGGGAGCGGTGGCGATGAACGCCACCGCCTCCGGACTGCGGATCTCCATCGTCGCCTCGACGTCGGCGGGGCCGGCGGAGCTGCCGTCGTAGCCGCGGAAGGCGATCGGCGCCTGCTCGGAGATCAGGCACCTGAACACTTCTGCCAGCTTCATTCCCATCTCAACTCCCCTCAACGCATTTCTCGAAGAGACCGAGCAGGCGAGCCTGCGGATCGTACGCCGATCGCAGGCGTTCGTATGCCTCGCCGCCGTACAGCGCCCGGAACTCCTCGCGCTCGTAGAACGAGGTCGAGTACAGGGACTTGCGGCCGCCGAGCTCGCCGACGGTCCTCTCGATCAGCCGGTTGCGGTCCCCGTCGCGCTCGCCGGGGCGCCGCTCGACCATGCCCCAGAAGCCGAAGTTGACGTAGGTCCCGTCGGGATCCATCTCGTACAGCGTCCACGGCGCCGAGCCCTCGCGCAGCCGCAGCGGGCAGATCCAGACCGGGGCCATCCCGACCTCGCGCCAGTAGAACTCCAGGAACTCCGCCGAGCGGTCCAAGGGGATCTCCACGTCCTGGATCACCGCCTCGCGGCCGGGCCGCCCGCGGATCCGGTCCGTGCGCTCGGGGATCCGCAGCCGCCGGGCGAGCGCGATCAGCTTCCAGTAGACGTCGCTGCGCTTCCAGCGCTTCGGCCACAGCCTCCTCACCCCGGGGCGCTTGAGGCCGAAGGCGCCCGAGCACCAGAACCAGTCCGTGTCCCAGCGCCAGAGGTAGTCGTGGATCGTGAGGTAGTCCTCGCCGAGGCGGGGAATCGACAGGTAGTAGATCTCGCGGTCGCTGTAGTCCGCGGTGTAGGGCGCCTCGTCCACCATCGTCCCCACGGTCAGGTGGTGGGCGCGCGGTGCGAACGCGACCCCGTCCAGGAAGTCCACCCGCTCGCCCCGCCAGGAGCGCGCGGCGGTTATCTCGGAGACCGCCTCGAAGCAGGCGTCGGCGTGCTCGAATCGGAGGTGGCGGAGGCGCACGTAGGGCCGCACCGGCTCCAGCTCGATCTTCAGGCGCAGCGCGTAGCCGAGCGTGCCGTAGGAGTTCGGGAACCCCTGGAACAGCTCCGAGTGCTCGCCACGCGGGCGGGCGATGACGATGCGGCCGTCCCCGCTCATCAGCTCCAGCTCCAGCACCGATTCGTGCGGCAGGCCGTTGCGGAAGGAGGCCGACTCGATCCCGAGGCCCGTGACCGCGCCGCCGATGGTGATGCTGCGCAGCTGCGGCACGACAAGCGGCATCAGCCCGTGCGCGAGGGTGGCGTCCACCAGCTGCTCGTAGGTCGTCATCCCCTGCACGTCGGCGGTCATCCGCTCGCGGTCGACCGACAGCACCCCGTCGAAGGCCGCGACGTCGAGCCCAGGGCCCTCCGCGGCGGCCCGGGGCCGGAACAGGTTCGAGGTGCGCTTGGCGAGCCGCACGGGCTGATCCCGGGGGATCGCCAGGTACTGCTCGCGCAAGCGCTGCCGCCGCAGGTCGTAGCCCAGGTCGGGGGACACCGGCGCGACCGTCTCGGGGGAGGCCACGGGGCTCACGGGCGCAGATTACCGCCGCCGCGCGGGATCGGCCGGAATCCCCGGTTCGGGTGAGAGCGCGTAACCGCGGGGCTCCCGGGGGTAAGCGGAGGCGATGGCCACCACCGCGCCCGTCTCCCGCCGTGCCGCCGTCGACGTCCTCGTCGGCCTGCTGGTCGAGATCGAGGAGACTGGGGAGTCGCGAGAGTTCTTCGACCGGGTCTGCGAGGCGCTCTGCCGGCTCACCAGCCTGGAGCGGGCTGGGCTGCTGCTCTATGACCCGGCCAGGCACCTGGCGCGGGCGGTCGGGTCCCATGGGATCGAGCGCACGCTGATCGAGCAGGTCGAGGCGACCCTGGACGAGACGCCGATGGTCCAGCGGGCTCTGGCCGAGGACCGCGTCGTCGCGGTCTCTGAGAACCTGGAGCAGCATGTGCCGCCGCGCTACGCGCGCTTCGCCGGCATCAACACGATCGTCTGCGCGCCGGTCTCCGCCGGTGGGCACTGGTTCGGGGTGATCTTCGCCGACCGCGGCGGCGGCGCCACCTTTGAGCTCGACGAGGCCGAGGAGCGGGCGATGCTGACGCTGGGAAGACTGGCGGCGCTAGCTTCCACGGTCGAGCGCTCGACCCGCGCCCAGGAGCGCGCGAGCCGGCTCAACGAGCGCATCGCGCTGACGCGCGAGGTCCACGAGCACGTGATCCAGCGCCTGTTCGGGCTCTCCCTGGCGCTCGGCGCCGAGAGGCCGCTGACCGCAGGCGAGCGGCAGCGCTGCGCTGAGGAGCTGCAGGCTGTGCTGGGGCAGCTGCGCCTGACAATGGGCCGGCCGCTGGCGCCCCAGGCCCAGCACACCAACATCACCCTGCGCGAGCTGCTCGGCCAGCGCGCGATCGCCGCCGGGATCGAGGTCGAGTGGGACGAGGGCGCCTCGGTCCCCTCCCACCTGGAGGCGCTGGCGCAGTCGGTCGCGGTCGAGGCGCTGCGCAACGCCGACCGCCACTCCCACGCGACCAGGACGGTCGTCCGCGTCGGCGGCCCGCGCGACACCTTCGAGCTCGAGGTCGCAAACGACGGCGTCGCCGACCGGCCCCGCAGCGCCGGCCTCGGGCTGCGCATCCTCACCCTCGAGGCGCTTCAGCACGACGGCCTGCTCGAGTTCGGGCCCTCGGGCTCCGACGGCTGGCGCGTGAAGCTGATCGTGCCGATCGAGACCGGGGGGCAAGGGTGAGCGAGGCGCCGGGCCCGGTCCGCGTGCTCGTCGTCGACGACCACGACGTCGTCCACTGGGGCTTCCGGCTGCTGCTCGGCCGCCAGTCCTGGGTCTCCGAATGCGAGGCGGCCCGCGACACCGGCTCCGCCGTCGAGGCGGCGGCGCGGATGCGTCCCGAGGTCGCCCTCGTCGACCTGCTGCTGGGCGAGGAGTCGGGCGCGGAGCTCTGCGAGGAGATCCGCCAGGTCTCGCCGCAGACCAGGGTGCTGCTGATCTCGGGCGCGGGCCGGATCTCGCCGACCGTGGCCAGGGCTGCGGGCGCCGCGGGCTTCATCTCCAAGGACTGGAGCGCCACCGACGTGGTCAAGGCGGTGCGAATGGTCGCGCTCGGCTCGGAGGTCTTCGCCGACCCGGCGCGCTCGCGCAGGGGCTCCCTCAGCGACCGCGAGTGCGAGGTGCTGGAGTTGATCGCCTCGGGGGCGACCAACAGGGAGACCGCCGAGCGCCTGCACCTGAGCCCGCACACGATCAAGGACCACACGACCACGATCTACCGCAAGCTCGGCGTCAGGAACCGCGCCGAGGCCGTGCGCCGCGCCCAGGAGCTGCAGCTGCTGGGCTGACCCCCCGTTCGGTGGGGATCAACCCCCCGCCCAGGGGATTCTGGCGTCCGGGCCCCTAACCGCGCCCCGCCCGGGGACCAGTATCAGGTGATGGACGCCCGAGGCGCGAATCCTCTCACCGACGTGCTCGCCGCCGGTCCCTCCCTTGAGGGGCCGGCGGCAACGGGCGTCGCCGTGCTCTTCCCCGGGCAGGGCAGCCAGACCCCCGGCATGCGCGAGCTCGTCGCCGAGCACCGCCCCGACCTGCTGGAGCTTGCGCGCGGGGAGTGCGGCGCCGACCCCTTCGAGCGCATCGCCGACGGCACCGCCCACGCGCAGCCGGCGATGTACGCGGCCTCGATCGCGGCCTGGGAGCGCGCCG
>VGBV01000027.1 GCA_016870325.1 Actinomycetota bacterium | reverse complement strand
AGCGCGGCGGGGAAGCCCTCGCCGGCACGGGCGAGCTCTGCGTCGAAGCGCGACCACCACGTCTGCGCCGGGGCCGGGCAGTCGCCGCCGGCGCAGGCCGGGGACTCCCCCTCGCCTGCGGGGTCGGGCAGCGGGTAGAGGTCCCGCAGCACCACGCGGGGCTGCAGGGCGCCGTTCCAGCGGTCGACCTCGAGCCGTACCGAGACGTCGAGCGCCTCGTCCTCCCGCCCGGCGAGGTCGCCGCCGACTCCGAAGGCGACCCCCATCGCCCGGCCCGAGCCGCTCTCGAGGTCGAAGCGAGAGTGCCTGCCGTCGGAGCCGAGCGGCCTGACGCTCCGCAGCCGCGCCGAGGGCACGATCAGCCGCGGGTCCGGGTTGCCCTGGCCGAACGGGGCCATGCGCTCGAGCTGCTCGGCCAGGTCCATGCCGATGCCATCCCGGCCGACGCCGACCAGCGCGTCGACGCGCTCGGTACGGACCAGCTCGGCGGGATCGATCGCACCGGCGGCGTGCGCAACGAAGTCGCCGCGGAAGGCCTCGAGGTTCTCGCGCCGCAGCTCGAGCCCGGCCGCAGCCCGATGGCCTCCGTGGCGCTCCAGGCGCTGCGAGCAGGCGTCGAGGGCGGCGATCAGGTCGAAGCCGGGTATCCCCCGGGCCGACCCTCGGGCGCGGTCTCCCTCCAGCGCCAGCAGCACCACCGGGCGCCAGAGGCGGTCGGCGAGGCGCGAGGCCGCGATCCCGACCACCCCGGGGTGCCAGCCCTCACCCGCCAGGACCAGGGCAGGGGCGTCCGCCTGCCCGGGCGGCAGCGCGGCCCGTGCGGCGTCGGCCTCATCGGCGACCCGCCGCTCGACGGCTCGGCGCTCCGAGTTCGCCCGGTCGAGCTCCTCAGCGATCGCGGTGGCGCGGTCGGCGTCGTCGCTCAGCATCAACTCGACGCCCGCGTCCGCCCTGTACATGCGCCCGGCGGCGTTGACGCGAGGGCCCAGGCGGAAACCCAGGTCGGACTCATCAGCGCTCTCGGGCTGGACCCGTGAGACCGCCATCAGGGCCCTCAGACCGGGCCGCGGCGAGCTGCGAATCAGCCGCAGGCCCTGGCGGACGAGGCGCCGGTTCTCCCCGATCAGCGGCACCATGTCGGCGACGGTCGCGAGCGCGACCAGGTCGAGCTCATCCCGGCCCTCCGGGTCGAGCCCGCCCGCGCGGCGCAGCGCCAGCGAGAGCTTGTGGGCGACGCCGGCGCCGCAGAGCGCGCTGAACGGATAGCCGCCGACGACGGGGTGGATGACGGGGCAGCCGGGGAGCTCGGAGGCGTCCGCGGGAGGCTCGTGGTGATCGCTGACGATCACCTCGGACCCGCCCTCGCGCAGCGCCGCCACCTCGGGCGCGGAGCCGATCCCGCAGTCGACGGTGACGACCAGCTCGCTGCGGCGGCGGCGCAGTTCCTCGACGGAGCCCATCGTCAGCCCGTAGCCGTCGCCGCGGCGGTCGGGGATGAGCCAGTCGCAGCGCGCGCCCAGCGCTCGCAGCGTCGCCACCAGGATCGAGGTCGAGCAGACCCCGTCCACGTCGTAGTCGCCGTGGACCGTGATCCGGCCGCCGCGCCTCGCGTGCGCGAGCGCCAGCTCGACGGCCTCCTCCATCCCCGCGAAATCGAGCGGGTCGTGCTCGTCCGCGGCATCGAGGAACTCGCGCGCCTGCTTGACCGTGCGGTAGCCGCGCCGCACCAGCGTCACGGCGATCGGCTCGGCCAGTCTCAACTCGCCGGCGATCCGCCGCGCCTCCCCGTAGTCATAGGGGTCCGCCATGAAAGCCCGGGCCGGCTCGCTCGCTGCCATCGGCCCACAGTAGGTTCGGCCCCTGACGGAACCGGGCAACCGTCAGGCTCGCCGCTTGCAGCGCAGCTTCTTCTCGTCGAGCACGGCTCCGCCGACGGCTACGAACTGGAGACGGGCGATACGGCTCCGCAGCACGATCCGGACCGCGCCGAACCTGTCGTCCACCGCCGCGGCGAGGCGCGCGTCGGGATCGACGGGGTAGAGAGACGCACCGCCGGCGCCGGAGACGACCTGGATGAGGCCGCCGACGGGTCCGAAGCGCTGGTAGCTGTGATCGTGGCCCGCGAGAGCCAGCCTCGCTCGTCCCGCCAGCAGCTGCCAGAGCGGGCCGACGTCGTCGGTGTCGCCGTGCAGGCTGGCCGAAAAGCGCGGGTGGTGCATGAACGCGATCCGGCAGTTGCCGAGGCGCTTGCTGCGGCGCAGCTTCGAGCGCAGCCAGCGCGCCTGGGGCGAGTCGGCGTCGTGGCGCTCGACCGTGTTGAGGCCGAGCAGCTGCCATCCGGAAACCTTCAGCGAGTACCAGGACGGGGGTTTGCGCCCGCGCGCCGATACCCAGTAGGGAACGTATCCGAGGGCGCGATTGGCCCATTCGTGGTTGCCGAAGACGGGGGCCGCGAGGGAATCCAGCGGGCCGAACAGCGGCCCGTAGTTTTTCGCGAACTCCTCCGCGGTGCCGCTGTCGTAGACGTCCCCGAGGTAAATGAAGCGGTCGGGATCGCCGGCCGAGACCAGAGAGCCGACTGCGCGGCCGTCCACTCCGCCCGTGGCGCCATCGCCGACCGCCCAGATCACCGCCCCCGCCCGCTTCAGCTCCGGCAGCCAGGTCTTCCCCGCGGCCGCGAGGGCGGGCTGCGCCGCGATCGCGGCCGCCAGAGCCGCGAGAGCCACGAGGCTCCGGGCGGGCCTAAACACGCTCTTGCCTGACGCCGACCGCATACACCAGGGCGAGGCCGAGCAGGGTCCCCGGCACGGCGTACAACGCCGTCGCCAGGTCGGTCTGCCCGATGCTCTCGCCGAGCGCAAGCTGGGCGATGGCGCCGGTCACCATCGCGCCCGCGGCGGCGCCGAGGAAGGCGCCGACGATCCCGCCCCAGAAGCGGTCCGGGACGAATACCGTGAAGTGCCAGAGGGCGACGCCGATCGTGAACCAGACGAGCGCTGCCATTACGCGGATCCCCTCATCGCGGCCTCCCGTGCTTGCGCTTGCGGCGGCGGCCCTTGCGGCCCTCTGCGTCGCCGTCACCCTGGATTCGCTTCAGCGCCGCCGCGCTCGCCTCGCTCAGCTCGGGGCGCTCGGGCGCCGTCGCACCGTCACCCGGAACCTCCTCGGGCTCGGCGTCGTCGCCCGAGGCCGCGCCGGCGTCCGGCGCCTCCACGGGCGCGGGGGGCTCGGGGGGCGGGGCCACGGGCTCCGGGGTACCGGGCAGCACGCCGGGAACCGCCGAGGCGTGCTGGGGAGCGGGCGGGACCGACTCCGGCGCCGGCTCGCCGTCGGGCGGCTCCGGCTCGGGCGCTTCGTCGGGCGGCTCCGGCTCGGGCGCTTCGTCGGGCGGCTCCGGCTCGGGCGCTTCGTCGGGCGGCTCTCCCTCGAGGCGGGTGATCACGTTGTCCTCGGGGAACGCGGGCACCCTCCCCATCTGCTCGGTGATCCGCTCGCGGCGGCGGCGGTAGGCGGGCTCGCGCTCCTTCCACGCGGTCAGCACCGGCGCCGCGATGAAGATCGACGAGTAGGTGCCCGAGGCGATGCCGACGATCATCGCGAAGGCGAAGTCCTGCAGCGTCGCCCCTCCGAAGATGTAGAGGACGCTGACCAGGAACACGCTCGACAGCCCGGTGATCAGCGACCGGGTCAGAACCTCGCTCATCGAGCGGTTGACGATCTGGCTGAAGGTCGCGCGCGGGAGCCGCGGCACGTTCTCGCGGATCCGGTCGAAGACGATGATGCAGTCGTAGAGCGAGTAGCCGAGAATCGTGAGGAAGGCCGCGACGGTGCCCGATGTCACCTCCCGCTCACTCAAGGAGTAGACGCCACCGGTGATCAGGATGTCGTGGATGACGGCGATGATCACCGGCACCGCGTACTTGGCCTCGAAGCGGAAGGCGACGTAGGCGCAGATCACGAGCAGCGAGAAGATGATCGCGTAGATGGCGCTGGTCGCGACCTGCTCGCCGAAGGTCGGGCCGATGCTCTGGCTGTCGAAGCCGTTCTCGACCAGGCCGTAGTCCTCGTCGAGCGCCGGTTGGATCTGCTGCACCTGCTCGGGCTCGATGTCGGCCTGGATCTGGATCACGTTCGATCCCAGCTCCTCGCTGGTGGCTTCGGTGATCTTCGCGTCGGAGATGCCGGCGCCCTCCAGCGTCGTGCGCACCTCTTCGACCGTGGCGTCCTTCTGCAGGCCCGCGGTGATGCGGCTGCCGGACTCGAAGTCGAGGCCGAGGTTGAGGCCGAGGGTCGCGAACGAGAGCGCGCCGACCAGCAGGATCGCCCCCGAGAGGGAGAAGAACCACTTGCTCATCCCGGTGAAGTCGAAGTGCCAGCGCACGCGCTGCTCGGTGGCGCCGAGGAAGGCCGGTGAGCTCATGAACCTCGCGCGGCCGAAGAGGCCGAGGAAGGCCTGGGTGAAGACGACCGCGGTGAACAGCGAGGCGATGGTTCCGACGCCGAGCGTGAAGGCGAAGCCCTTGACCCCCGCCGTCGAGAGCACGAACAGGATGAAGGCCGTGATCAGCACGATCACGTTCGCGTCGATGATCGTCGCGATGCCCTTCCGATATCCGGTCGAGATCGCGGAGGGCATGGATTTGCCCGCTCTCGCCTCCTCCTTTATTCGCTCGAAGATGACGACGTTGGAGTCGGCCGCGACTCCGATCGTCAGGATCAGGCCCGCGATGCCCGGGAGCGTCAAGGTGATCGGGATCAGCTCGACGAGCGCGTAGAAGAAGACGCCGTAGAGCAGCAGCCCCAGCGCGGCGACGACCCCGAGGAAGCGGTAGTAGGCGATCAGGAAGAGGATCACCAGCGCCAGGCCCGCGAGCCCCGCCTTCAGACCCTGGTCGAGCGCCTGCTCGCCGAGCGAGGCCGAGACGGTGGACTGCGAGATCAGCTTCAGCTCGATCGGCAGCGCCCCGATCTTCAGGAACTCGGCCAGGTCCTGGGCCTCCTGGATCGTGAAGCTGCCCGAGATCTGAGCGCCGGTGCGCCCGTCGATGCCGCCCGGGTTCTCGCCGAAGTCGATGATCGGGCGGCTGACGACCTCGTTGTCGAGCACGACCGCGAAGTGGTCGGAGAACTGCGCCGTGTTGACGCCCGTGGTTCCGGGTGGGGCGCTGTTGAGGCCGCGCTCGGCGATTCGCTTGGTGACCTCGGAGAAGGACTGGCGCCCCTCGTCGGTGAACTCGAAGGCGACGTTGGGCTGGTTCGTGTTCGGGTCGGACTGCTGCTCGGGGTTGCGGATGTCGTCGCCTGAAAGCTCGGGCCGGTCCTTGAGCACGTAGTAGCCGAGGTTGTCCTCGTTCTGGCTCTCGTCCACCTCGGTGTCGGGGTCGTTCTGGGCCGGCTCCTCGCGGACGACGACCGTGCCCTGGGGAACGGCGAGGATCTCGCTGCCCGCCGGCTGCTTCTCGTCGGGCTGGTCGACGAACAGATCCTCCCTGGTCGCCTCGGGACCCGCGAGCAGCTGCTTCGATTGCTCGTCGAAGAGGTAGTAGCTGGGCCCGTTGGTCGTGCAGGAGTCCTGGAAACACTCCGGCTCCTGCTCGGAGGCGAGCAGCACGGCGTCATACAGGCGCGGGAAGGGCGACTCGGTGGCGCGATCGCGCCGAACGTTGGGGTTCGGGATCACGTTCGGCTCCCAGTCGTAGAAGAAGAGCTGGGCGGTGTCGCCGACCCGGGCGATCGCGCGGTCGGCGCTCTGCACGTCCGGCAGGGCGACCCGGACCGAGTCGGTGCCGATCCGTGAGATCTCCGGCTCGGATACGCCGAGCGAGTCGGTGCGGCTGCGGATGATCTCGATCGCGCGATCGATGTCATCCCCCTGGATCTCGGGGTTCTGCGGGGTCGGGCGGCCCTGGTAGATCAACTCGGTCCCACCCGAGAGATCGAGGCCTAGCTTCGTGTCCTTCGAGCTGATGATCACCAGCGAGGCCAGGAACATCCCGACCACGAACAGGAGGACGAAGAGGTTGCGCCGGCGGCTGCCCATGGGGCCCTCAGCCGTCCGGCGTCAGGACGAGCAGCAGACCGCCGTCGTCGTCATACGCCGGGAACACGTCCGCCACCGCTTCGGTGGGCAGATCGCCCTCCGCGTTGACCGCGACCTTCTTGCCCAGCGAGCGCACGCCCCATTCGAGCGTGGTCTCGATCGGGTCGTTCTCACCGCCGCCGTTGGCGCCGGCGCTCGCGTCCGCCGCGGCCTTGTCCTTCCACTGCAGGCCGAGCACCTCGTGCACCGGGCGCCCGATCGCATCCTCGTCCTTGAGCCCGGTGAGCTCGAACGCGTTCTTGCCCAGGTCGAGCAGGCGGCCCTCGGCGTCGCAGGTGAAGAAGGCCGCTCCCGGCGCCGGGTAGTAGTCGTCGAGCAGCTCGAAGAGGAAGCCGAAGCCGCACTTCGAACAGCCCTTCGGGCGGTTCGAGAAGCCCACCGTGCGCTCCCCGCTCAGCTCCCTGTTGCCGCAGTTCGGACAGATGAAGAAAGGCACGCGCGAAAGGCTAGCCGAGAGGCTCAGCCTGGGCTAAGGCGGCTCGTGCCTAGAAGAGGCTCGCGACGCCCTCGGGGGCTTCGATGCCGAGGTGCTCGTAGCCGCGCTCGGTCAGCACCCTGCCGCGGGGGGTGCGCTTCACCAGGCCCTGCTGCAGCAGGTAGGGCTCGAACACGTCCTCGACCGAGTCGGGCTCCTCGCCGATCGCGATCGCCAGCGTCGAGAGGCCGACCGGCCCGCCGGAGAACTTCTCGGCGATCGTGCGCAGCAGCCTGCGATCGTGGCGGTCGAGCCCCGAGCCGTCCACCTCCAGCAGCTCCAGCGCCTCGGTCGCGATCGCCTCGTCGACCTTGCCGCTGCCCCGCACCTGGGCGAAGTCGCGGACGCGGCGCAGCAGTCTGTTCGCGACGCGCGGGGTCCCGCGGGCCCGCGAGGCGATCTCGGTCGCGCCCTCTTCGGTCACCTCGGTCTCGAGGATGCCCGCGGAGCGCAGCACGATCGTTCGCAGGTCCTGGGGCTCGTAGTGCTCGAGCCGGTGGCAGACGCCGAAGCGGTCTCGGAGCGGGGTCGTCAGCAGCCCCGTCCGCGTGGTCGCGCCGATCAGCGTGAACGGTGGCAGGTCGAGGGTGACGGTGCGCGCCCCCGCCCCCTGCCCCAGCACGACCGGCAGGCGGCGGTCCTCCATCGCCGGGTACAGCGTCTCCTCGACCGCGCGCCCGAGGCGGTGGATCTCGTCCACGAAGAAGACGCTGCCGGGCTCGAGCGCGGTCAGGAAGGCGGCGATGTCGGCCTTGCGCTCCAGCGCGGGCCCCGCCGTCTGCACCAGCGGCGCGCTCAGCTCGGCGGCGATGATGTGCGCGAGCGAGGTCTTGCCGAGGCCCGGCGGCCCCGCCAGCAGCACGTGGTCGAGCGCTTCGCCGCGTCGGCGCGCGGCCTCGATGAAGACGCCGAGCTGCTCGGTGACCTGGACCTGGTTGACGAAATCCGACAGGCTGGCGGGCCGCAGCGAGCGGTCGAAGTCCTCGTCGGCGCCCACCGCTCGCGCGTCGTGGATCTGGATCTCGTCCGCGTCGGGGGTGCGGATGCCCTTGCCGGGCTCGACGCTCACGCCGCCTTCGCCCCCGCGGCGCCGCGCAGGGCCGACCGCACGATCTCCTCGGCGGTCTCCCCGCGGGCCTCGTCCAGCAGCCGCTCGGCCTCGGGCGGGGTGTAGCCCAGGTTGAGCAGTCCCTCGCGGGCGGCGGCGCGCGGATCCTCGGCCCCGCCCCCGGGGACCGCCGCCTCGGCGTCGCCCTCGATCTGGCCCGCGACCCTCTCGCGCAGCTCCATGACGATCCGCTCCGAGGTCCGCTTGCCGATCCCCGGCACGGCCTGGAAGCGCTTGGCGTCGCCGGCCGCGATCGCGCGCAGCAGCTCGCGCACGGGTCCGCCGGAGAGGGCCGCGATCGCGACCTTGGGGCCGACCCCGCTGACCGAGATCAGCTCGAGGAAGAGGTCGCGCTCCTCCTCGCTGGCGAAGCCGTAGAGGCTGAGCGAGTCGTCGCGGGCGACCAGGTGGGCGTGCAGCGCCGCGTGCCTGCCGCGCGCGGGCACACCCTTCAGGGTCTCGGACGAGACCGCGAGCCGGTAGCCGACGCCGGCGGCGTCGATGACGACGTAGTCGGGGCGACGCACGAGGACCTCGCCGCTGACGGAGGCGATCATGCCTGGGGATTCTGCGCGGCGGCCCGGATGCCTTTATGCGGCGACGGCCCGCATCGCGGCGCCGCCCGCGTGGCAGATCGCGACCGCGAAGGCGTCGGCCGCGTGATCGGGCGTCGGCGGCTCGGGCAGGCCGAGCAGCGAGGCGACCATCCGCTGCACCTGGCCCTTGTCGGCCGAGCCCGAGCCGCAGACGGCCTTCTTCACGGCCTGCGGCGTGTAGTCGAAGCACGGGATCCCGCGCTGGGAGGCGGCGAGCATCGCCACCCCCCGGGCCTGCCCGACGGTCAGCGCCGAGGCGACGTTCTTGCCGAAGTAGAGGTCCTCGAGCGCCACCGCCTTCGGCTCGTGCCAGTCGATCAGCTGCACGAGCGCGTCGTGGATGCTCGCGAGGCGGTCCTCGACCGGCTGCTCGGGGGCCGTCTCGATCACGCCGCCGTCGAGGGCAACCATGCGGTCGTTGATCGTGCGGACCACGCCGAAACCGGTGTTGGCGGCACCCGGGTCAACGCCGAGGACGATCATTCCCCCTGATTCTCTCCCCCGCCCCGGATGTCCTTCGCGGCGCGCGGGGATCGTTCGCGGAAGCTCCGCGAACTATCGCGGCTTGATCCGCAGCTTCCAGCAGTGCAGCGAGCCAATGTCGCCGTTCTGGAAGTCGAGCACGCGCAGCGTCCAGCGCCCGCGCGCCTTGTTGCCGTCGTTGACGCTGAGCGGGAAGCCGAAGGGCTCGACCCTCGCCGCCCAGGGCGAGAGGATCTCGCCCGGCTCGTTCACGATCGCGGCGTTCGAGACGAAGTTGGGCGTCTCGTCGTCGAAGGTCGTCATCGCGCCGTTGCAGTTGGGATCGCCCGAGCCGTAGCCGGTGTTGCCGGCCTGGCCCGCGTTGCTGGTCGCCAGCAGCACGGTCGCCCCCTGGGGGGAGATCAGGAAGATGTCGATGTCGTCGGACTCGGGATGGCTGATGCGAACGCTGACGTTGACGTCGGCCACCGCCCTGCCCTTCATCTTCTTGCCGACCTTGATCGTCGAGTCGAGCTGCCCCGGGAACGAGGCGCCGGGCGGATCGTCGGGGATCAGCTGGTTGAGGCCGTTCTGGAAGGTCCTGGCCCTGTTCGAGCCCTTCTTCTTGGCGGACTTCTTCGCCGCCCGCTTCTGCTCCCCGGCCCCGGCGGCACCCGCCGCGAGCCCCGCTGTGACGCTCAGCGCCAGGGCGAGCGTCGCCGCGAGCGCAAGTCGAACCCCGATCCGTCGCACCTCAGTACCTCCCCCTGCTGCGTCGTCCAGGTCCCGCCTACGGCCGCCTGGGTGGGTTCAAGCGTGCGCGCTAGGATGCGCGCCGTGCAAGCCAGGGACGATCAGGGAGCCAGGACGCGGGTGATGCTCGCCTTCGCCGGCGGGATCGCGCTGGCCGCGCTGATCGCCCTCCCGCCTGTGGCGGGTGCGGCCAAGAAGGCGCGTACCAAGGGCGAGCGAACCGCCACCTACTCCGTCGGCGCCCCGAGTGGCGCCATCGTCGCCAAGAAGAAGAAAAAGAAGAAGAAGAACCCGGCGGTGACGCGGAGCGCGTCCTCCCCCTTCACCCAATCGAGCAACGCAGCCGCAACCGCCTCTTGCCCCAAGGGCACGCACGTGTCGGGCGGCGGCTTCTCGGTCTCGCCCAACTTCGAGCCCGCCACGACCACGGGCCTGCGCTCGATGAACTCGACCTCGCACCCGGCGAGCAACAGGAGCTGGACCGGCGCGGGGAGCGCCTACGCCACGCCGACGGCAACGGGGAGCTTCACCACCTTCGCCCGCTGCGAGAGCAACTCCAAGGGGCAGATCGCGGTCCGCTCCTCTAGCAGCGACTCGATCCCGCCCGGCGTCGGCCAGAACATGATCTTCAACTGCCCGCCGACGACGCACGTGCTGACCGGCGGCTACGCGGCTCCGTCACTCGGAGCCTTCGCCTTCGCCGCGGCCAGCGCCCGCATCGTGGTGCTCGCATCGCGCCGCACCGGGCCCGGCCAGTGGACGATCTCGGCCTTCAACAACAGCTCCGCCCCCGCGGCGGCGACCCTGACGGGCCACGTGGTCTGCGCGCTCAACGGCAAGGGCCGAGGCGTCTCGGAGGCGAGCGCCTTCCAGCCGGTGGTCAACGACTCCCGCACGAGCGCCGACGCGACCTGCTCGAAGAAGAAGTACGCGGTCGGCGGCGGCTTCGTGGTCTCGCCCGCGACCTTCCCCGGGAGCGTCCCCTTCATCGGCGTCGACGAGTTCCAGCCCGTCGGCAAGCGCGGCTGGCACACGGCGCTGCACGAGCTCTTCTTAGCCGTGCCCCCCGGCAGCACGCTGCAGACGATCGCCTACTGCAAGAAGGCGTAGGGGTCGTCAGGCCGCCCGCTCTGGAGCGGCGCGTCAGCGCCGCGACTGATGACCGGCGGCCGCTACGACCCCGACTGATGGCGAAGCCGTCAGCCGACGACTCGTTCGAGTACCGACTCCGGCACGTCGAAGTTGGCGTGCACCGAGTCGACGTCGTCGTGCTCCTCGAGCGTGTCCATCAGCCGCAGCAGCGCGCCCGCGTCGCCCTCCCCGACCTCGACGGTGCTGCTCGGCTCCATCGAGAGCTCGGCCGACTCGATCTCGACGCCCGATGACTCGATCGCGGCCCGTACCGCCGCGAGATCCGTCGCGGCCGTCATCACCTTGAGCACGTCGCCGTCGGTCGCCACGTCCTCGGCGCCGGCGTCGATCGCCGCCATCAGGTCGTCCTCGCCATAGCGCTCACCGTCGACGAGGATCACCCCGCGTTTCTCGAACTGCCAGGCGACGGAGTTGGGCTCGCCCAGGCTGCCGCCGTGCTTCTCGAACGCGTGGCGCACCTCGGAGCCCGTGCGGTTGCGGTTGTCGGTCAGGGTCTCGACCAGGATCGCGGCGCCGCCGGGTCCGTAGCCCTCGTAGGTGACGGCCTCGATCGCCGCGGCGTCGTCGCCCTCGCCCGTGCCGCGGTCGATCGCCCGCTGGATGTTGTCCTTGGGCATCGAGGCGTCGCGGGCCTTCTGCACCGCGAGTCCCAGCGCGGGGTTGGCGTCGGGGTCGCCGCCGCCGTCGCGCGCGGCGACCGTGATCGCCCGCGCGAGCTTCGTGAACAGCTTGCCGCGCTTCGCGTCCTTGGCCCCCTTCTTGTGCTTGATCGAGGACCACTTGGAGTGACCGGACATGGGGCGATTCTAGGCGGGCGGGACAGCTCCGGCCGGAACGGCCGCTCGAACCCCGTTGGCGCGGATCAAGTCCTTGACGGGCTTCGCCGGGGTGATCTTCAGCCCCCAGCCGTTGAGCACGCTGGTCGCGCCCGCCGCGATGTCGGCCATCAGCAGCGTCCAGGCACCGCGCATCGCGACACCGTTGAAGATCGTGCAGCCCGGTGACGTTGACGTCGCCGACCACCTTGCCCTTTTACTTCTTCGGCACCGTGATCGTGGACAGCACCGGGACCGACTTCGTCGCGGCCGCCCCGTTGGGAATTCCTGCGTTGACGGTCGCGGTCGCCGCGAAGGGCTTCAGCTTCGCCTTCTTCTTGGCGCCGGTCGCGGCCACCGGCGCGATCACCACCGCAGCGCAGAGCACGAGCGCTCCGAGCACTCCGTGGACCCTTCTCCCCTGAAGGATCGGCCTCACGCCCTCACAGCGCGGGGCCGATGTCAAAGGGGAATCCGTCCAGGCCTAGACGACGAAGCGCCCGTCGCGCTGCAGGGTCTCGCCATCGACCTCGACCGAGCCGCCGCGGCGCAGGTCGCAGATCATGTCCCAGTGAATCGCGGACTCGTTGACACCGCCGGTCTCGGGATAGCTCTTGCCGATGGCCAGGTGGACGGTGCCGCCGATCTTCTCGTCGAGCAGGATCTCGCCGGTTCCCTCGGTGATGCCGAAGTTGGTGCCGATGCCAAGCTCTCCCAGGCGCCGCGCGTGTTCTGGCTCGCCATCACGGCGATGCGGACGTCCGCGTTCTCCACGATCCACTCCGAGGTCGGTGAGACCCACTCGAGCTGCCGGTCCGACGCGCGCCGCAGGAAGGCCGAGGCCTGCTCCTCCATCGCCATCTGCACGATCGGGTTGCCGCCTGCCTCCAGCACCTGCTCATAGACGGCCTGCAGCAGCGGCTCGGCGGCCGAGCCGCCCTCGATCGTGCAGACGTCGCCCTGCGTGACCCGAGCCGAGTGCTCGACCAGGATCCGCGCCAGGTTCTCGACCCGGGGATCCCTCAAGATTCCTCGCCCAAGGTCGCCAACCCGTCCGCGCCCTCGCCGCGCACGCCCGGACGCGAAGCGGAGGACGCGGGCGTGGATGCAAGGGCCATGAACAGGGCGTGCAGGCGGCTGTCATCGGTGAGCTCGGAGTGGAAGGCGACCGCGAGCAGGTTGCCGTCGCGCACGGCGACCGGGTGACGCTCGACCTCGGCCAGCACCTCCACACCCGGCCCGTGCCGCTCGACCCAGGGCGCCCTGATGAAGACCGCGCGCAGCGGGTCGGGACCGAGCCCCTCGACCTGGAGGTCCTGCTCGAAGCTGGCGAGCTGGCGGCCGAAGGCGTTGCGCCGGCAGAGGTAGTCCCCGAGCCCGAGGTGCTCGCGGTCACAGACGATCATCCCCGCGCAGCTGCCGAGGATCGGCCGGCCGGAGGCGTGGAAGCCGACGATCGCCTCGTCCAGGCCGTCCCGCGCCATCCCCTTGGAGATCGTGGTCGATTCCCCTCCCGGGATCACGAGGCCGTCGAGGCCCTCGAGCTGGTGCGGCGCGCGCACCTCGCTCGCCTCCGCGCCCAACCCCTGCAGCATCCGCCGGTGCGCCTCGAAGTCGCCCTGCAGGGCGAGCACGCCGAGATGGAGCGGACGCTCGCTCAAGCGCCGCGGCCCTGGAGCAGGCCGCCTTCGGCCGCCAGCGCCTCGATCTCGAGCCCGGGCATCGCCTCGCCCAGCGCCATCGAGGCCTGGGCCACGCGCCCGGGATCCTGGAAGTGGGTGGTCGCCTCGACGATCGCCCGGGCGCGGCGCTCGGGGTCCTCGGACTTGAAGATGCCCGAGCCGACGAAGTTGCCCTCGGCGCCGAGCTGCATCATCAGCGCGGCGTCGGCGGGTGTGGCGATGCCGCCCGCGCAGAACAGCGGAACCGGCAGCCGGCCCTGCTCGGCCACCTCCTGGACGACGTCGAGAGGGGCGCGGTGGTCCTTTGCGGCGCCCGCGAGCTGCTCGCGACGCATTCCCGCGAGCTCGCGAATGCCGTCGGTGATCTCGCGCATGTGGCGGACGGCCTCGACGATGTTGCCGGTCCCGGCCTCGCCCTTGGAGCGGATCATCGCCGCGCCCTCGCCGATGCGCCGCAGCGCCTCGCCGAGGTTGGTGGCGCCGCAGACGAAGGGGACCTCGAAGGAGAGCTTGTCGATGTGGTTGGCCTCGTCGGCGGGCGTCAGCACCTCGGACTCGTCGATGTAGTCGACCTCGAGGGACTGCAGCACCTGCGCCTCGGCGAAGTGGCCGATCCGGGCCTTGGCCATGACCGGGATCGTCACGGCCTCCTGGATGCCCTTGATCATCGCCGGGTTGGACATGCGGGCGACGCCGCCGTCCCGGCGAATGTCGGCGGGAACGCGCTCCAGCGCCATCACCGCGCAGGCGCCGGCGTCCTCGGCGATCCGCGCCTGGTCGGCGTCCACGACGTCCATGATCACCCCGCCCTTGAGCATCTCGGCGAGACCCGTCTTGACCCGGAACGTGGCGCGCTCGGCCATGGCATCAATACTAGAAGCCAGGAGCTCGTTCCACCCTCGCGCCCCGCTGATCCTGCACCGCCCGCTTGTCCTTCCCGGCCAATCGGTCGCACACTGGTTGTGGCGCGTGCGCTGATCGCGGCGCGGGGCCCCGCGGGAGGGACCGTATGCAGCCGCCCAGCGGCGACCGAGGAGATGCGGCGCTTCCTGCGGCGAATCAGGTCCCGAAGCGGGGCCCCGCGCCGCGCCCCCAGCCCCCCGCTACTTGAGTTTGAAAGCCCGGATCCGGTCCCGGTGCGCGGCCTCGTCACGGGAGTAGACCCCGTGCGCGAGCGCCTGCACCAGGCCCATCAGGGCCGCGTTAGAACGGATGTAGGAGGGTCCGTTCGAGGAGTAGTAGAGGAGCATCTCGGAGTGCTCGGTGACGTCCGAGAGGGTCGCGTCGGTGATCGAGAGCGAGCGCGCGCGGCGGTGCCGGGCGAGCTTCAGGGCCCTCAGGATCAGAGGGTGCGCGCGGCCGGCGGTCAGCGCCACCAGCAGCGTGTCCTCGTCCATGCGCGAAAGCTTCTGGATGTTGTCCTGGCTCGGCGAGGAGACGATCTCGGCCCGGATGTCCAGCAGCCCGAGCAGGTGGCGTAGGTAGCTGGCGAAGAAGGCCATCTGGTCGACGCCGACGACGAGCACCTGGCGCGAGGTCGCGAGCGCCGAGACCGAGGCCTCTACCTGCTCGCGGGTGAGGCTGCGCGCCGTCTCCTCGATGTTGGCGTAGTCCGCTCCCAGGCTCGCCTCGAACTCGGAGTGATCGAAGTTGAACAGGGCGGCGGCGCCACCGTTGCCGTTGCCGGCGGCCGTGCCCTCGGCGACCTTGTGCCGGTACTCCTCGATCGCCGACTGCTGCAGCTCGGGATAGCCGTCGAAGCCGAGCGCCTGGCTGAAGCGCACGACGGTTGAGGAGGACGTGTTGGCGCGGCGGGCGAGCTCCTCGGCCGTCTGGAAGGCGGCCTCGTCGAGGTGGTCGACGATGTAGCGGGCCACGTCCTTCTGCGAGCGCGAGAAATCGTCGAAGCGCTCGGTGATGTAGTCGCTGAGGCTCTTGCGAGCGGTCGGGGACTTGGTCGCGGTGCGGGCCACGGCGGCTGATTTCGCCCCCCCTCGCCGTTTCCCTTCAACGGACTTGAGAATCCGTTGCGGTCGTCATCTGGTTGTATCGCAGTGTGGAGCGCTGGCTGCGGGAGACGAACCGCAACATGATCGCCTTCGACCTGGTGTTGGGGAGCTGCGCGCTGCTGGCCCCGACCCGGACCCTGCGGGTGCTGGGACACGACGAGCCCGGCGAGGATGCCGAGCACCTGTTCCGGCGCTGTGGCCCGATCTGGCTCACCTTCGCGGCCGCACACCTGGTCGCCCACCGGCGCGGCAGGCCAGGGGACTGGTGGGCGCTGGCATGGCTGCGGGGCACCGAGCTTGCGACGGACATCGTCTGGGCGCGCTCGCCCTCGTTCTCGCGGCCCGGAGCGCGCGCCGGGATGTGGTTGGCGGGTGCGGCCAATGCGGCGATGACGCTCGGATTCGCCAAGCTCGCCCGTGAGGGCGGAACCCGCCGCTAGCCCGGGGACGACAACAGCGTCACGGCTTCGAGCACTGCTCGAAGCCGACGGCGCGCGCCAGCTCGAGGCGTCGCTGCTGCTCGGCCGCGGCCTTCGCCTGGGCCCTGCCATAGGCCTCGGCGTCCTTGGCCTCGGCGGCGTCGCGGCCCTGCAGCAGCAGCTTCAGCGCCCGCCCGCGGGCCGCGAGGTAGGAGTCGTAGCGTTCCTGCAGCTCATCAGGGGGGCGCATCGTCCGCAGCTCGTTGAGCTCGTCGGTCGCTACCTCGACCAGCGCGTCCACCTGCGCGGCCACGGCGACTGCATTGGGGGCGTCCTGTGCCTGGATCCGCTCGAACTCGCGGCGTCCCTCGACGCAGATCGCGTCCCCGCGGGCGATCAGCTCCTCGGCGCTGACCCGCTCGGCGTCCTCCCCGCAACCGGCGGCGACGAGCGCCAGACCGGCGGCGCAGAACCCGGCGAGCACCGCACCCGCGACGCTGGTCGGCGTCCCCTCGTTCGGATGACGTCGGCTCATCGGCGGCCAGACTAGCCCAGGGTCGCGACGGCCGGGCCTGATTGAATGTCGGCTACCGGAGAAAGGAGGTGGTCCTGCTGATTCACATGCTTGTCGGGACACCGGAGGTGCAGGGCCGCTAGGCCCAGGCGCTGGGAGGCCGTTCGGCCTCAGGAAGTGCCCAAGGGTCCCTGGGCGCCACGCGGGCGCTTGGCGGAATCCAACCCGGGCACCGCCGGGCCCAGGAGATGGGAGTCGTCCCGCCCCATCGCCAATCCCGAGCCCGTCAGACCGCGTTGATGCGAGAGGCCGTCCCGGTTCGCCGGGGCGGCCTCTTCGCCATCCGGGGGCGGCAGGGCCCTACTCGTTCTCGAGCTTCTCGACCCTGTCGCTGAGCTTCGTGATCTCGTCGGTCAGCGTCACGATCTTCGCCGACTGCTCCTGGTCGGAGGTCTGGAGGTTCTCGACCTGGACCCGGAGCTTGTCCACGAGCGCCCGAAGCGCGGTCACCTGGGTCTGCAGCGCGGCCTCGGTCTTCTTCGCCTCCTTCGCGGCAGCCGCCTGCTCGCCCTCGACCTTCGACTCGTCCCCGCTCAACTGCTGCTCGAGCTGCTGCTGGGTCTTGTCGTTGGCGTCCTGGGCGTCCTCGCTGCTGCTGCGCGCGTCGATCCCTATGAAGAGGCCGATCGCGCCAACCAACAGCGCGATCACGGCCACGATCAGTGCGGTTCTCGGGTTCATGCCCGCAACCTATCCCACCGGCGCGCTAGAAGCGGCGGTCGTGCGTGAGCCGATGGAGTTGCGATGGTCGGTACCTCCGAACAACCTCCCCCTGCTCGGGGCTGCATCGAGCGAACGCGAGCTGCAGCGGCGCTACTGGCGCCTGGCCGCGCTGCTGTTCTTCAGCGGCGGGCTGGCCGCGATCGCGGCGGACGCCCTGCACCGCCCCGCGCACGAGCCCACGGTCTACCTGCTGCCGGCGCTGGCCCTCGCCACGGGGGTCGTCTGCTGGGTGATCGCCGACCGGGCCAGCCTTCGCTGGCTGCCCGCGCTGGTGGCGCTGGCGACGCTGGAGATCGCGCTCACCGTCTGGCTCGTGAGCCAGGTCTTCGCCTTCTACTACATCATGATCGCCTTCTACGCGGCCTACGTCTTCCGCAGCCGCCGGCAGGTCGCGTTGCAGTTCGCGCTGGCCTCGGTCTGCGTGCTGCTTCCGGTCGCCTACGACCCCGAGGGCGCCCGCGAGACGGTGATCACCGCGGTCGTCCTGATCCCGACCCTGCTGCTGACCGCCGGCGTGATGGTCCACCTGCGCGAGCGCCTCGAGGCGAGCGAGGAGCGCTACCGGCGGCTCGCCGAGAGCGACCCGTTGACCGGGGTCGGCAACTACCGGATGCTGTCCGAGAAGCTCCCCGAGGAACTCGATCGCCACCGGCGCTACCAACGCCGCCTCGCGCTCGTGGTGGTTGACCTGGACAACTTCAAGTGGGTCAACGACGAGCTCGGCCACCAGCGTGGTGACGCGGTGCTGCGGGATGTCGCGCGCGCGCTGGCGGGCTCGGTCCGAGCCTCGGACGTGGTCGTGCGGCACGGCGGCGATGAGTTCTGCGTGATTGCCCCCGAGACCTCGCGCGCTTCGGCGGAGGATCTGGGGATGCGTCTGCGCCGGGGGCTGCTGGCGGTGAGGGCGGACGGCCGCGCGGTCGGCGCCTCCATCGGCTGCGCTGTCTTCCCCGACGACGGCGACGACGTCAACTCCCTGCTCGCGCGCGCCGACGATCGCCTGCGGGAGAGCAAGGAAGCAAGGCCCGGCTTGAGCAGCTCGCTCGCTTGAGCGGCCCTGCGGCCGTCGGCGGCGCCCTGGCGCCCGACCCACTCCCACTATGCTGCGCCCGCGGGATGGCACTGGAGCAGAGAAGGGTGAGGACGCTCGCCGCGATCGCGACCGCCTTCGCGGCGCCGGCTTGCGCCCTCGCCATCGCTCCCGCCGCGGCGGGGGCCAAGACCGTCTGGCTTTGTCAGCCCGGCCAGGCCCCGAACCCGTGCAGCGAGAGCCTGCGCACGACCTACACCACCAGCGACGGCGTCACCAAGGACCTCGAGGTGCCGCTCGCGCGGCGCCCGCGGATCGACTGCTTCTACGTCTACCCGACGGTCAGCGACCAGCCGACGATCAACGCCGACCTCACCGTCGACCCCGAGCAGTCCGCGATCGCGCGCTACCAGGCCTCGCGCTTCTCGCAGCGCTGCCGGGTGTTCGCCCCGATGTACCGGCAGCTGACGCTGGCCGGGATCGGCGGCGCCTCGATCCCCGAGCAGGCGGTGCAACTCGCCTACGGCGACGTTCGCAGGGCCTGGCGCGAGTACTGGCGCAAGCACAACCAGGGCCGCGGGGTCGTCCTGATCGGGCACTCGCAGGGGACGGGGATGCTGACCCAGCTGATCCGGGAGAAGGTCGACCGCTTCCCGAAGGTGCGCCGGCAGCTCGTTTCGGCGCTGCTGCTCGGCGGCAACGTCACGGTGGAGAAGGGCAGCGACGTCGGCGGGGCGTTCCGGAGCGTGCCCGCCTGCCGCCGCGCGGACGAGACCGCCTGCGTGGTCGCCTACTCGACCTTCAACCAGACACCTCCGCCCGACGCCGTCTTCGGCCGCGTCTCCGGGGTGCTCGTCGACCTCGCCGGCCGCGACCCGGCCGAGCTCGAGGTGCTCTGCACCAACCCCCCGCGCTGCGTGGCGGCACGGCGCCGCTGCAGACGCTGATCCCGACCTCGGCCTTTCCCGGCACGATCGGCCTCGGTATCCGGGTCACGTTCAACGGCGACCCCCCGAGCGCCCCGACGCCCTGGGTGCAGCCGCGGGACCACTACACGGGGCGCTGCGTCAACAGCGACGGCGCCAACGTGCTGATGATCTCGCCGGTGGGCTCGGCCCGGACGCTGATACCGGTGCCCGACCCGACCTGGGGCACCCACCTGGGCGACGTCAACCTCGCGCTCGGGGACCTGGTCAACCTGGTCAAGCGCCAGGCGCGCGCCTTCCGTCGCGCTCGCGCCGGCCAGCGCCGCGGCTAGGGCGACCGGGGCCGCGGCCCGTGCTCGTCCTGCTGCTGGCCGCGACGGGGACGACATTCGCCACCGGGCTGGGAGCGATCCCCGTCTTCTTCCTCGGGGACCGGGCCCGCCTGCTGCAGCCGCTGCTGCTCGGGGTCGCGGCCGGAGTGATGCTGGTGGCGGCGATCGCCGGGCTGCTGCTGCCGGGGCTAGACGAGGGATCGGCGGCTGCGGTTTGGGGGGAACCCTGGTCGGCCTCGCCTTCCTGCTCGCGGCGCGCAGGCTGCTGGAGGCGCGCGGGCGCCACTTCGAGCCCACACGGGCCGGCGACGGAATGCGCACCTCCGTCCTCGTCTTCGTGGTGCTGCTCGTCCATAGCCTGCCCGAGGGCTTCGCGATCGGGACCGCCTACGCCTCCGACACCGCCGGCCTCAGCCTGTTCGTGATCCTCGCGATCGCGATCCAGAACATCCCCGAGGGGACCAGCGTCGCGATCCCGATGGCCGAGGCCGGGTTCTCCCGCTCGAGCATGTTCTGGGCCGCGGTCGGGACCAGCGCTCCGCAGCCGATCGGCGCGCTGATCGCGTACCTCCTGGTCGAGCAGATCGAGCCGCTGCTCCCCTTCTCGTTCGGCTTCGCGGCCGGGGCGATGCTGGCCCTGGTCGCGATCGAGCTGCTGCCGCGCGCGCTCAGGGATAGCGTCTCGAGGGCGCTCGCCGGGACGGTGGCGGGGGCGGTGGTGATGCTGGCGCTCAGCATCGCGCTCGGGGTCTGAGCGCCGCCGGCACTCGGCTAATCGACGCGGGGCGAGCCGTCGACGTCGATCGCCATCGGCTCGGCGTGCCACTCCTTCGGCAGCTGTACCTCGACGTCCAGCGAGCCGGCCGGCGGCTCGGGCTCGCCGACCTCGCTTCGGTACAGGAACGGCGCCAGGTAGCGCCCGCTGATCTTGTGCGGGGGCCACCAGAGGCAGTCGGGGGAGGCCTCCCCCTCGCCGCCACCGCCCCCGATCTCCGAGCGCATGTGCAGGGACTCGTCCCCCGTCAGCAGCTTTCCTCGCAGCACCGGGCGGAAGGGCTCCGGGCTGACGGCGGCGCCGAGCCCGTGGGCGATGTGCTCGGCCGCGGCGTCCGCCTGCTGGGTCCCGAGCCCGCCCTGCTTCAGCGGGAAGTCGGTGCCGTCGCCGGCCGCGTAGACGTCGTCGACCCCGACCACGCGGGTGTGAGGGTCGATCGGGATGAACCCGCTCGCGTCGGCGGGCAGGCCGGGCAGCGCCGGGCCCTCCATCACGGGCAGCGCCACGACCTCGTCGAACTCGAGCCGGCGCTGTCCGGGCGAGAGCAGCAGACGGCCTCCCCCCTCCTCCTCGCGCGCGTGCGCGCCGGCCTCGATCGCGATGCCCCGGGCGGCGAGCATCTCGGCCACCGCCGCGCTGGCGGCAACTCCGAAAGCGGCGAGCGGCGCATCCTCCGGCGTGATCAGCGTCAGCTCGGAGTCGCTGCCCAGCGCCCGCGCCCGGGTCTGGGCCATCAGCGCCAGCTCATAGAGGGGTAGCGACCAGGTCACTCCCGGCGGCACCACGAAGGCGATCCGCTTGGCGTCATCGCCGGCGAGCATCCGCTCAAGGTCCAGCGGCTCCTCGGTCGAGGGAAACGTGTGCGCGTGCGCGAGGGCGGGCCGGTAGCGCCCGCCGAGGCAGACGACGAGCTTGTCGTAGGGAAGCTCGGAGCCGTCGGCGAGCGTAACCAGATGGCGCGCGGGATCGACGGCCGCAGCGGCCTGGTTCACGAAATCCGCCCCGAGCTCGGCCGCGAGCGGAGCGAGCTCGTGGCGCTCGGCGGGCTCCAGGCCCAGCGGCTCCTCGACCAGCAGCGGCTTGTAGAGGAAGTCCGGCTCGCGGCTGACCAGGGTCAGCTGCGCGCGCTCGCCGGCCAGGTCGTGCAGCGCCAGCAGCGCCTCGAGACCGGCGACGCCGCCACCGAGGATCACCACCCGGGCGCTCACGCGCCGGCTCCCGCAGCGGGCGGCGACCCCGGCTCGCGGCCGAGGTGGTCTACCTCGGTCCCCGCGGGGTGGATCGCCGCGGCAGGGCGTTCGGCGATCTCGCCGGTGTGGCCATGGGTGCTCTCGTGTGCCGGCAGCAGCTCACGCATCGCACCCACGATATCGCCGCCGCCGCCCGATCCCCATAGGATCCTGGTCGCAGGCGTGGTCGAGCTTCGGAAGCGAGGAGAGCCGGGATGAAGATGCGGGCCGCTGTGCTGGAGGACTTCGGCAAGCCGCTGGAGCTGCACGAGCTGGAGCTGGCCGACCCCCGCGAGGGCGAGGTGCTGGTCCGGCTCGAGGCCTGCGGGGTCTGTCACACCGACCTCTACACGGCCTCGGGAGCCGATCCCTCCGGTTACGCGCCGGCCGTGCTCGGCCACGAGGGAGCCGGGATCGTGGAGCGGGTCGGACCGGGCGTCACCTCGCTCGCCGAGGGCGACCGCGTGGTCACGCTCTTCTGCGCGCACTGCGGGGAGTGCATCCACTGCCGCGACGGCCGCACGAACCTCTGCCTGGCGATCCGCGACGAGCAGAACAAGGGTCACCTTCCCGACGGCTCCACCCGGCTCTCGCGCGACGGCGAGGAGATCCGCCACTTCATGGGCTGCTCGACCTTCGCCGAGTACACGGTGATGTCGGAGTTCTCCCTCGCCGAGGTCAGCCCGGAGGCATCGCCCGAGGCGAGCTGCCTGTTCGCCTGCGGGCTCTCGACCGGCCTCGGCGCGGCGATGTACACGGCGGACGTGCGGCCCGGCAGCACCTGCGTCGTCTTCGGCGCCGGCATGGTCGGGCTCGGAGCGGTCGCCGGCTGCCGGCTGCAGGGCGCCGAGCGAATCGTCTGCGTGGACCTCTCGGCCGATCGCCTCGAGCTGGCCAGGGGCCAGGGCGCCACGGACGCGATCGAAGGGGGCGAGGGCGCCGTCGAGGCGATCCTCGAGATGACCGACGGCTTCGGCGCCGACTACACCTTCGAGGCGACCGGGAACGTCGGCGTCATGGCCCAGGCCGTCGAGGCGGCCCGGATGGGCTGGGGCCTGTGCACGATCGCGGGCGTCGCCGGCAAGGGCGAGACGCTCGACGTGATCCCGCGCTGGCTGATCACCGGGCGCCGCATCGCGGGCTCGTCCTTCGGCGGGGTCAAGGGCCGGGCTCAGGTGCCGGCTCTGGTGGACCGCTACCTCGAGGGCGACATCGACGTCGAGCCGTTCATCTCACACACCCTGACGCTGGACGAGGTCAACCGCGGCTTCGAGCTGATGGAGGCCCAGGACGGGATCCGCAGCGTGATCCGCTACAGCTAGGGACCCGCACCCCCGACCGAGATTGGAGCGACCTTGATCTGTGAACGCGCGGAGCATCCCGACTGGCTCTCCAACGCCTACCTCGTCGCCGAGGGCCCCGGGGGCAAGGGGGTCCTGGTGGACTCGAACGAGGCGACCGAGCCGTTGACCGAGCGGGTCGAGCGCGACGGGATCGAGATCACCCACGTGCTGCTGACCCACCACCACTGGGACCACGTCGTCGGCGCCGAGGCGCTGGCCGAGCGCTACGGCGTCCCGGTCGTCGCCCACGAGCTGACCGCGAAGGAGCTGGGCGGGGTCGTCACCGAGACCTTCACCGACGGCGGCGTGGTCAGCTCGGGAGCGCTGCGGATCGAGGCGATCCACACGCCCGGCCATTGCGCCGACCACACCGCGCTCAAGATCGACGACAGCGACTGCCTCACCGTCGATGTCCTCTTCAAGGGCACCGTCGGCGGCACCATGGCCCCGGGAGCGACCGGGTTCGAGGACCTGAAGAGCTCGATCATGGACAGGCTGATGAAGCTGCCGCCCGAGATGCGGATCCACCCCGGCCACGCGCTGCCCTCGACGATCGGCGACGAGTGGGAGCTGAACCCGTTCATCAGGATCTGGCGCGGCCTCGACGAGGAGGGCTCGGACAGCTGCAGCGTCGGGCCCGCCGACGCCGCCGAGCGGCGCGAGGCGACGCTGGTGCTGTGGGCGCCCGACTACGACGGGACGAACAAGGCCTGGGTCCGGTTTGCGGACACCGGCGAGGACGCCGTCGTCGGCGGCTCGCAGGTGAAGCGCGGCTGAGCGCCGCGCCGCCGGGGATCAGCGGCGCGGCGCCCTCGCGGGGAGGAGCTAGAAGCCCTCGGCGTGGCGGACCGCGAAGCCCCTCGGCGAGCGCTTCGCCGCGCGCCAGCGGGGGCCGTTGCCGCCGCTGCCCATCGCCGAGGTGTCGAAGCGCAGGCCGGCGACGGTCATGTAGGCGTGGCCGCCGTTGGCGTAGACCGTGATCCAGCGTCCCGCGCCAGGCAGGCCCCACTTCATGTAGGGCCCCGATGGCATCGGGCTCTTGATCAGGCCGGCCCCGCGCAGCACGTAGCTGACGGCGCCCGAGCAGTCGTAGCCCTTGGACTCGAAGCTGGCGTGGCCGCCGCCGTAGATGTACGGCTTCTTGCGGATCCGGTTGCCCGCCGCGATCGCCTTGACGACGGCCGTCGGCGCGTTGGCCGGAGCGATCGCCTTGCCCTTCTTGGTCAGCTTCGCCTTGCCGACGGGTCCCGTCGGCGCCGCGGAGGTCTCGCCGCCCGGCGCGACCGTTCCGCCCGACTGGGCGGAGGCCGTCCCGGCCGTGAGCAGAAGCCCGGCGCAGACCAGCGCCGCAAGCCCGAGATGCCTGGAAACGCGAGTTGTGGACAGCAAACCGTCTTCTCCTTCGTAGGCCTGCGGGGTTAGCTGTCGGGCTGGCGCTAAAGGAGCCTGCGCCTCCACCCCATGGTGGACTCGCCCCGGGAACCTGGTTCCCCCGCTCCCCTCCGTGATCGGGAGGGGACTCGGCGTTTGGTTCGCGAGAACGTAGCAGGTCCGGCCGATGTGTAAGCGATTCTTTGCAAATCACATAAGGCACAAGCATCGGGCGGCGATCAGAGCCGCCCCGCGGTCAGCAGCCGGCGCAGGAACTGCTGGGTCTCGGGCCGCTCCGGCGATTCCAGCACCTTTGCCGGCGGGCCTCGCTCGAGGATGCGCCCGTCGTGCAGAAAGCAGACCTCGTCGGCGACCTCGCGCGCGAAGCTCATCTCGTGGGTGACGATCAGCATCGTCATCCCCTCCTGCTTCAGCTCGCGCACGGCCTCCAGCACCTCGCCGACCAGCTCGGGGTCGAGCGCGCTGGTGATCTCATCAAGCAGCAGCGCCCGCGGGCTGCCCGCGATCGCGCGCACGATCGCGACCCGCTGCTGCTGGCCGCCCGAGAGGTCGTCGGGGCGGTCCCGCTCGCGGCCCTCGAGGCCGAAGCGCCCGAGCAGCTCGCGCGCGCGCCGCTCCGCCTCGTCGCGCTCGATCCCATGCGCCCGGACGCTTCCCAGCATCACGTTGTCGATCACGTTCATGTGCGGGAACAGGTTGTAGGCCTGGAAGACGAGGCCGAGGCGGCGGCGGACGGCGACCGTGTCCACCATCGGGTCGGTGATCACCTCGCCGTCCAGGAAGATGTCGCCGTCGTCGATCTCCTCCAGCAGGTCGGCGCAGCGGAGCAGCGTGGACTTGCCCGAGCCCGAGGCGCCGATCACGGCGACGGCGCGGTGCTCGGGGACCTCCAGGTCCACGCCGCGAAGCACCTCGCGCTCGCCGAAGGCCTTGGTGACGCCGCTGACCCGGAGCACCGGCGCCGCGCTCACCGCGCCACCCCGCCCGTGCCGACGCTGAGGCGGTCCACGATCCGGGCCAGCGGGATCGTGATCGCCAGGAAGCAGATCGCGGCCGCGATCAGCGGCGTGTAGTTGAAGTCCGAAGCCGCGTCGATCTGGGCGACCCGGAAGGCCTCCCCCGCGACCCCGAGCACCGAGATCAGCACGATGTCCTTCTGCAGCGAGATGAAGTCGTTCAGCAGCGGCGGCCCCACCCGCCGCACCGCCTGCGGCAGGATCACGTGGCGCAGGGCCTGGCCCTCGGTCAAGCCGATCGCGCGGGCGGCGTCGCGCTGGCCGCGATGGACCGAGACGATGCCCGCGCGATAGACCTCGGAGACGTAGGCGCCATAGGAGAGCGCCAGCGCCGCTCCACCCAGCACGACAGCGCTGGTCGGCAGCCCGCTCAGCTCCAGCGCCGGGATCCCGAACCCGATCAGGTAGACGAGCAGCAGCGTCGGGATCCCCCTGAAGACGTCGACGTAGCCGAGCGCCAGCAGGCGCACCGGGAACAGCGCCGGGGCCGTCGTCGTCCGCACCAGGGCC
Source organism: Actinomycetota bacterium (assembly GCA_016870325.1). Classification (GTDB taxonomy): domain Bacteria; phylum Actinomycetota; class Thermoleophilia; order Solirubrobacterales; family 70-9; genus VGBV01. Next base: position 902 of record VGBV01000027.1, on the reverse strand, counting down.
ACCGCCAGCCCCAGCACCAGCACGACGACCTCGACCACGACGAACATCCTGACGTCGAACCAGAACGCCTCCAGCACATCCGGGAACGACTGCTTGAACACCTCCCAGTTGAAGAAGGTGTCCTTGACCTCCGACCAGCCGGAACTGGTCAGGATCAGCGCCGCGAGGCCGCCGAGGACGACGACCGTCGAGGTCGCGGCGATCGCGAAGCCGCGGCGGTCGCGGCGCCGCCGGGCCGCCGCGCGCTCGGCGCGGCGGTCGGCGGTGCTCTGCGGTTTGCTCAGCTGGGCCGTCGTCGGCTCGCTGGGGGCCCTTGGCCGGCTACTCGAGGACCGGCGCGTTGGCCTTGTCGCTGATCCACTCCTGCTCGATCTCGGCCAGCTCGCCGGAATCGCGCAGCTCGTCGACCGCGGCCGAGACGCAGGCCGTCAGCGCCGAGTCCTTCTCCAGCAGGGCGCCCCACTGGTCGCCGCCGGGGGCCGCGAACTGGCCGGCCAGCGTCGCCTCGGGGATCTCCACCGCGGTCAGGTAGAAGCCCGTCGGGACGTCCACCACGATCGCGTCGACCTTGCCCTGCTTGAGCGCGGTGACGACGTCGTTGGAGGTGTCGAACACCTGCGGGTCGCTGTCGGGCTCGATCACGTCGTTGACCGCGTCGAGGCTTGTGGTCCCGATCTGAACGCCGATGTTGAGGCCCTTGAGGTCCTCGAGGGACTCGGCGTCAGCGGCGTCGGAGTCCTTGAGCACGACGATCCCCTGGTTCGCCTCGTAGTAGGGCGAGGAGAAGTCGACCTGCTTCTCACGGTCGGCCGTGATCGAGATCTGGTTGACGTCGAAGTCGAAGTCCTTCGGCCCCGGCGCGTAGGACGCGTTGAAGGGCACGACGGTCCACACGACGTCCG